>JADKFU010000005.1:539442-846384 GCA_016717285.1 Chitinophagaceae bacterium | reverse complement strand
CAGCTTTATGGCAATTCATGCAGGTGCTTACAGGCGGAATGCCGGCAACCTTACTTTTTTCAGCGCTGGAATGGCAATACAGGCAATTGATCTGATTGATACCTGCATGCAACTCATGTGAAAAGGCAATCGGTTGAGCGGGTGAATAATTTTTTGACCGACCTAATCTCATGGCACTGTCGGTGATGGTGAACCCTAAAAGAAATACACCTGCAATCGCATAAAATGCAATGGCACGTTTCGTTAACAACCTGCTGAAGAAAGGCTTTTCT
The DNA here is from genome assembly GCA_016717285.1 of Chitinophagaceae bacterium. Lineage (NCBI taxonomy): Bacteria > Pseudomonadati > Bacteroidota > Chitinophagia > Chitinophagales > Chitinophagaceae > Chitinophagaceae bacterium. The sequence goes on along the minus strand of JADKFU010000005.1, from coordinate 846,112 downwards.
TCCGGTAAGGTTTCTCCCATTTTTTCATACGCAAGCCGTTTTAAAACGGTGTTGGTTCGCATGAGAAGGAAAGTAATCACTAACAGAACACCTACAACAACATAGAGCCAGTAGGAAGGCTGATCAGCAGGTGCACTTCGGTCGCGGTAGATGTTCCGCCGGGTTGCTGCGCCGGAGCTTCACTTTGAACCTTGATGTATTCAATGATTGATTTGATGTCGTCGTCCTTAAAACTCAGGAAGGCAGGCATCTCATTCTTATTGTATTCAGCGTAGATAGCCAGTGCATCCTTATCACCCGAAGCACGTAATGCGGCATTGTTACGAATCCATTTGATCAGCCATTCTTCAGATTGTTTCTTGTGAACATCTTTCAATGCCGGCCCCACCAACTTGTTATTAATCTGGTGACAGGAAGTACAATATTGCTTGAATATTTTCTGACCGTTGTCAGCAGTAACTTCAGCGAAGCTGAATGAAGTTGAAAGAAAAATAAGTAGGAAGATCGATGCAATAAACCTGCGAAACCTTGATTTTAAAACTCTTTGGAAAAGCGTGTATGGCAATGACCTCATAGGTACTTATTTTTTTGCGTGGGCAAATTTATACTACGAACCCATACGTAGGTAATTATTTGACAAAAAAATGACCACCATCGTACGTTAGTAATCGACAAAATCACAACTGTTAAATTTCTGAGTTTTAATAAAAATTTTTCCGGGCTGTTTTTTTTCAGTTTCCCGTTGCTTATCAAAAATTCAATAAAGCAATAAGCTGTTTCTTATACGGTAAAAAAGTGTAATTATCGAGACGACAAAAAACTATTTTTTGTTAGCACACTACCATTCAAGTGCTATAAATTGGTTCACCGTCAACCTGAAAAATAAAAGCCCCTGAACGGGGCCTTATTAATTTATTGAAAGCGGCAGGTTTCTTATTCAATTACTTCAGCACCTTCCACCAAAACCGTTACCTTATTCTTGAGCACTTCCACAAAACCGCTTTGATTGAGAAAAATAGCTCTTCCTTTTTTATACGCACTTTGATCTTGCCTTCTTTTAAGGACGAAATCAACGGCGCATGATGATTAAGCACCTGGAATGCGCCGGCTGTTCCGGGAAATGATACGGCATCAGCATCGCCGCTGAAGACTTTTTTTTCGGGAGTGAGGATGTCGAGCTGCATGTTAGTAGTTTTTAGTCGGAAGTCGGAAGTCCTTAGTCGGAAGTAGTTAGTAAAGAAAAGTGATTCAGGTAAGTAATGATTTTTTAAGCCCGGAAATCATGCGTTGAATTTCTGATGACAGCTCCATCAGCGGTTGGATTTCTTGTTCCTTCATCAAGCCAATTCTCTTTGCAAGCATTATTTGCGTTTCAGCTTCAAAGCAAGATCCCATGGATATTGATAAAAACTGTGAAAATTCCTTTTTCGAATCTCTTCCCGCACCTTCAGCGATGTTTGACGCAATCGAAACGGCAGCCCGGTTTATCTGTGAAGTCAATCCAAATTTTTCTTCAGCAGGAAATTTTCTTGTCAATCCGTAAATCTTCGCTGCAAAATCCATCGCCTTCTGCCAAACTATCAGGTCTTGATATTTATTCACTTTCATATAAAAATGTCTATATAATATAATATACTATCACATCCCGCTACTAACGACTTCCGACTAAGGACTTCCGACTATTACCCTGCCGCTGCTTCCATCAACTTCTTCCCCTTCTCAATCGCGTCATCAATCGTTCCTACCAGGTTAAATGCTGCTTCAGGATATTCATCCACTTCGCCGTCCATGATCATGTTAAAGCCGCGGATGGTTTCCTCTATCGGAACCAGTACACCTTTCAAGCCTGTAAACTGTTCCGCTACGTGGAATGGCTGTGACAAGAATCTTTGTACACGACGTGCGCGTGATACAGTCAGTTTATCTTCATCACTCAATTCATCCAAACCAAGAATAGCAATGATATCCTGCAATTCTTTATAACGCTGAAGAATGAGTTTCACTCTTTGCGCTGTATTGTAATGTTGTTCGCCGACAATGTCTGCCGTCAAAATCCGGGACGTAGAATCCAGCGGATCAACAGCAGGATAAATTCCCAACTCAGAAATTTTTCTGCTCAATACCGTAGTCGCATCCAAGTGAGCGAAAGTGGTAGCCGGAGCCGGATCTGTCAAGTCATCCGCAGGCACATAAACTGCCTGCACGGAAGTGATAGAACCGCGCTTGGTAGAAGTGATACGTTCCTGCATCACACCCATTTCGGTAGCAAGAGTTGGTTGATAACCAACGGCTGAAGGCATACGGCCAAGCAAAGCCGATACTTCCGAACCAGCTTGTGTAAACCTGAAAATGTTATCAATAAAGAAAAGAATGTCGCGGCCCTTTGCTTCATTAGGATTCCCATCGCGGAAATATTCCGCCATTGTTAAACCTGACAACGCAACCCTTGCACGTGCTCCGGGTGGTTCATTCATTTGTCCAAAGACGAGTGTTGCCTGTGATTTCTCCAACTCCGCATGATCAACCTTGCTCAGATCCCAACCGCCTTTTTCCATGCTGTGACGGAATTCTGTACCATAACGGATTACATCCGATTCAATGAACTCACGCAACAGGTCATTTCCTTCGCGGGGTACGCTCGCCCACACCGGCGAACACTGACATACCTGCATATGCTTTGGCGATGTTATTGATCAATTCCTGGATCAATACAGTTTTACCAACGCCTGCGCCACCGAACAAACCGATCTTACCGCCTTTTGCATAGGGCTCAATCAGGTCAATTACTTTGATTCCGGTAAAAAGCACTTCTGATTGCGTGGAAAGATCTTCGAATTTAGGAGGATGACCGTGGATAGGGTAACCGCCTTCGTTGCTCACTTCGCCAATTCCATCAATGGCTTCTCCCACTACATTAAATAGACGGCCTTTGATTTTGTCGCCGGTAGGCATCTTGATGTTGGCACCTGTATCAACAGCATCTAATCCACGCTTCAGGCCTTCTGTTGAATCCATCGCTACGGTACGTACGCTGTCTTCACCAAGGTGCTGCTGCACTTCAAGAATCAGCTTCTGCCCATTTTCGCGGGTTACCACCAATGCGCTGAGGATTTCTGGGAGTTTGGAACCTTCGGCTGCAAAGCTTACATCGACAACCGGGCCGATGATCTGTTTTATTTTACCAATGTTGGGCATGAAAAAGTGTATTGAGATGAAGTATGGTTGAAGATTTTTTGAGTGGCGCTCACTTTCTAATTATGCTCCTTTAACTCATTGAGTTAATTCAGGATAGCGAACGAGGGCGCAAAGATAGGTTTGGAATTTTGAATTTCCAATGTTAGGTTGAACATACTTTCCAACTTTGATAAACCATCATCACGAGATTAAAAATTTCTGAAATTCAGGAGTGCATTCGTGAGCGAGTATCGGGCCATGTTGCAGATTAGTACCACTAGTTTGGCGTCTCGCTACCTTTTATTTATAGGCGGACGCTTATCTAACCAAAGACCTCATTTGATACCGTTCCTCATCTTACCAACAAGTACTTTAATCCTTGTTTAATGCAATGTGTATTTTTGATTTATAAGCGGACGCTTATATTCAGCAGGCACAAGGACGCTTGCGGTAATTGGAGAATTTTAATTTCTTCATCATAAAAAATGATACTATGTATCCCTCCGGTAAAGTACTGTACAATAGGTTTTCTATCGTCGTTGCATTCTTGATGCTGCGTGCATTCCCAAATAATGCCCAATCCATACCTGCTGAATGGCATTACCATACTGACGGGAATTTCCTTACCAGCGGAATAGTAGATGCTGACGAGGTATATCATGTGCCCTACCATGATTACGTGGGATATATTTCACATGTTTTTTTACTTTCAGTCGACAGCTCAGGAAATGAAGTTTCAAAGGTACTGTTGGGTGACTTTCAACCAAAACGCATCGACAAGCGATTAAACACCTATGGTTCTGGACCAGACTTCTTTTCTAATAAAATCTACTCTTATGATTCCAATGGATTACTGCGATGGGAAATTGATAACCCCATCTGCCCGAGTGGAGACGGTGTTCCTTTAAAAATGCTTACAGACGATTCCGGTAATTTATATGCTATCTCCAATAATACCTGCACTGACATTCGTATTTCTGTTACTAAGATAGACTCTTTTGGAAATGTTTTATGGACCACCTATCCCAATCCAAATCCTGATGAGGCGGATCATTTTCAAGACGCTGCCTTAAGTAAAGAGGGCGATTTATTTCTGACAGGCGATTTTACCGCACGAATAAGAGACGATGGAAGTGTAGCCTGGTTTTTAGATATGTATGGGGAGACCATTGCAGTGGATGATAGTGGAAATAACTATATCAGCAATGGACTGGATAAAATTCAAACGACAAAAATAGCTCCTGACGGAACAGTGAAATGGGACGTCTTATTTAATGCTAATCCAGCTTTAAAATCGCGTATTGCCCTTGATGGCGATAATAATGTTATTGTGCTGTACACCGACAATGACACAGTACTGTATTCACCTCACCTGATCAAGTACGACAATTCAGGCAATGAATTATGGACTGCTCAATTTACCAACCTGCTGCCTGATTATTATTCAGAAACGCTTGGCCTCGCTATTGACAGTGCGGATGATATTGCTATCACAATGTATGCGTACCCGGATGCTCCTTATGGCGACTATTATGGTTATTTAACGGCGAAATATTCCACCGATGGAAACCTGAAATGGTATTCCCTTTACGAACTTCCCTATGATCATTGGTATTCAAACTACCTACAGGATATTAAGATTGACATTAAGAATAATATATGGGTGGCCGGTGAGAGCTATACTGAAGGAGATGAAATTTCTTACTTTGATATATTCAGGTTTGATGGATTGGCGACAACCGTTTATGCTCCTGACCAGGCTGTCATTTCGATCTGGCCCAATCCTTTTCGTGAGGGCATTCAAGTTAATACTTCACAGTTTTTGCCTGGTTCATCCATTGAAGTTTATGATATGATGGGAAGACAAGTTCTTGCTGAAAAGATCAGTGCTGCTTCCTGCTATTTTTCATTCAGCCACGCTTCATCTGGAGTTTATCTCGCTATAATAAAGCAGGATTCTCATTTGATCTTTTCCATGAAGATAGTTGCTGAATAAAAGAATGATTGAGTCTATCCTTTTTCTGCAACTTCTTTCAATTTCGGAAGTACCATATCCCACCCTCCAGTTGAATCTTTGTAGCGAGATTCGCCATATCCTATCTTCGAACCGCCGCCTCTAGCAAGCCTGGGGGGGGGGGGGGGGGGGGCGGGGGGGGGCCCTGCCCCCCCCCCTCTCCCCCCCGCCCCCCCCGCGGGCCGCCCCGCGGCCCTTTTTCCCCCGCGGGGGCGCCCCGGCCCCCCCCCCCCCTCCCCCCGCCCGCCCCCCCGCCGCGCGGCGGGCCCCCTTCCCGCCCCCCCCCCCGGTTTTTCCGCCGGGCTCCGTCCCCCCCGCCCCTCGGGGGGGGCCCCCCCCCCCCCCCCCCGCGGCCCCCCCCCCGCCCCCCCCCCCCCCCCCCCCCCCCCCCCCCCCCCCCCCCCCCCCCCCCCCCCCCCCCCCCCCCCCCCCCCCCCCCCCCCCCCCCCCTCCTTTCCGCGCCCGCCCCCCCCCCCCCCTCCCCCCCCCCCCTCCCGGCCCGCCCCCCCGGCCCCCCCGGGCCCAACCTTTTCCCCCCCCCCCCCCCCCCCCCCCCCCCCCCCCCCCCCCGCGACCCCCTTTCCCCCCCGAGCCCCCCCCCCCCCCCCCCCCCCCCAAATCCCCCGAATGCTTGGTAACCAGGGGACACGGAGGAGTTCCGTGTTACAATACAATTTTTTTGATCTTGCTTTCTTATTCTCATCATTTTTGTAAAATCAATTCGCTATCTTCATGGGTATTGCTGCGCATTCACCCACACCAATCGACCATCATTATTTGAAATTTCAAAAGCTATGAATTCCACCGTGGTCCCGCTTCCTCCCTTCAAAACCTTGCCGGCTGAGACACTGTGGAGGTTGTGAAAATGCTGATTACTCTTTGATAATTTTTTCTGCGAACCATTTCCCGTTTGCTTGAAGACAGATAATATATATTCCATCAGCAAATTTCGAAACATCCATTACTACTTGTTGCTGATGTTCCATTTGTAAGCGATAGATTTCCCTGCCATAAATATCGTACACCAACAACTGTCCATCTGCTGAAACAGGTTGATCTGTGATGATGGTTACCAGTTGTGATGCGGGATTTGGAAAGAGTTGTAAGTGCGAAGATGAAATTTCAGCCTCCTCAATTGCTGTTTCTTCGTCAATATAAGTAACGGCATCATTGGTTTTGATTGGAGCATTGAAATCAAAAAAGATGGAAGCATTGTTTACGATGCTGTCTCCGGATAAAAGTGTTGGAAGTGGTTTTATTCTATACCTGATAAAACCATGACTTTCTTCTTCATTCACATTGCTGTCGGGTAGCAGAATATTTGAAAACAGAAAGACCATTTTATTGGTAGTTTGATCGAAAGTCAATTCAACAGGAGTTGAACTGGCCATCAATTCAAATGAAGACATGTCAAGCTTAAGAGGTATCTTATTGGTCACTTTGATATTCACAGCAGTATCAGTTCCTGTATTCTGAAAATTGATGATGTACTCCATGTAAGGAGGTGTTATCATTTGAGCGGATTCGATGTTGTGAATATTGACCAGTATTTCATTTGGGTCATACGATCCTGTAACAACCATATCCCATGGGGAAGAATTGTTTGAAGTATCAGCATCATTAAGAAGAGGATAAAGAATTGCACCGGAAGAAATAGCGGAGCCTAACACCGTGCTGGAGTTTACATTTAATGTGATCAAAATATTGCCAGTCTGAAGCGGAGATAATACACCTGTATTCCAGACGATGGAATCAGGTGTGATCACATCCGGAACAGAAGAGGCCGTTTGATAAGACAATTGCGGATCAGGGTAAAAAACAATAGTTCCTGAAAGAGATGTAGTTCCAACATTGCTGTAATCCAAACTGTACGATGCATTAAACCCGGGATTGAAACCATTTAAAGGCGTAAGCATTACAGCAAGATCATTGAATGTGCCGCCTGGCTGAAGCGCAAAATCATTCAGTGAATCCATTTCATTGATGCCTGCAAAATCAATGGCATACGAAGATGGAACGGCCGTATAATAATTAATGGTGTCTGGGCTTACCGAAAAACTTCCGGCATCTACCACAGAAACAGCATAGGAACCGTCCGATTCGGAAAACGAAAACCTTCCTGTGTTCGCTTCTTTTACAATATGGTTTGCCACCGATGGCTCGCCCGAATCCTGGATGGAATTGCTGTTGAAATCATAAAACACTTTCCCAGCCATAAAATTGAACTTTTCCGTTAGCGCCATCACCCAGAAATCATTGGTACCCGAACCATAAGCAGCTTCTGCTTTATCACCGGATATGGGTGAAGAAGAGTATCCGCCGGCCAAATATTCTCCATCAGCATTTTGCAGGATATCAGCGAAATAATCGTAACCGTTTCCGCCAATAGTCTTGTCCCATTGAACATCACCGGTGGCATCAAGTTTTACCATCCAATAATCATCGTGGCCTTTGTTGTTTTCTGTTTTATCAAAAGAACTATCTGAAAGAGATGTACCTCCAACAATGAATCCTCCATCATTAGTTGGCTCGATAGAAGATAGCCTGTCAGGGCCATCACCTCCAATTGTATTTTGCCAAATAATATTTCCGGATGTGTCCAGTTTAAGAATCCAGTAATCCTCATAAGAAAGGTATTCTGTTTTATCACCTGAAATGTAAGATTCCGAGTAGGCTCCCAGAATATATCCGCCGTCGCTGGTTTGATGAATGTCGCGAAGCCAATCATGGTTATCCCCACTTATGGTGTTCTGCCACAAAATATTTCCGAGAGCGTCCAGCTTAAGTATCCAAATATCACAGTCACCAAAACCTAAGCCTGCTTCTGTTTTGTCACCTGAAACACCTGAGGAACTGGAACCTCCAACGATGTATCCTCCATCAAAAGTTGGTTCAACAAAACAAGACCATTCGGGTTCAGATCCCCCAATGGAATTCTGCCATTGAATATTTCCAGATTGATCCAACTTTAGAATCCAATAGTCTCTATTACCAACATTATTTTCTGTTTTATCACAGGAGATACCGGAATAAGATACTCCACCCAAAATGTAACCACCGTCAGTTGTTTGTCTTATCGAACCAAACCAGTCTTCGTTATCCCCACCAATTGTTTTCTGCCACTCAATATTTCCTGCACCATCGAGCTTTAGTATCCAGTAATCTGCATAAAAAAGGGCACTACAATTGTTTTGCGTTTTGTCGCCGGAAATGTGAGAGTATGAATGACCACCGACGATATATCCACCATCAGTAGTTTGCTGAATTGTAAATAGTTCATCCTGGTCAGTACCCCCAATTGTATTTTGCCATTCAATGTTTCCTGATGCATCCAGCTTAATGATCCAGAAGTCATAAGAACCAGGACCCCAGCAATTTTCAGTTTTGTCACCCCCAATAGGAGAATTGGATTTGCCGGCAAGAATGTAACCACCGTCATTGGTTAATTCAGCAACATTTAAATAATCATCGTGATTTCCACCAATGGTATTTTGCCATTTGATTACCGGCTGGGAAAATGCGAGGTACGTTATAGATACCATGAGTACAATAAACAAAACTGTTTTTTTCATCAGAATAGAATTTATAATGAGATTTAGCAAGCAACCTTGCACATAGTAATATTAAAGTTACTAAAATACGCTTATTAAGTGATCGGATGACTTCAAAGCATTTGTGAAGGCTCGTTTTAAGTCATCCTTTGACTGCTCTTGTTTTTCTTAAAAAGTTGTTAAACAAACCATGCCGGACACTCTCTATTTCAAAACCTTTTATTTTTACCGCTCTATGAAAAAAATTCAACTCATTGCTGTAGTCATTTTAGGTTGCCTGTTCACTTTTTCATTTAATGTTTTTGCCCAGAAGCCTGGCTACCAGATCATCGTTCATATTCCGGCGATGAAAGATACGCCTTGCTTCCTCGCCAATTATTATGGTGATAAGCAATACATTCAGGATACGGTTCGATCCGATGTGACTGGCACGGTGGTGTTTGAAGGCAGAAAAAGTCTGCCTGGCGGGATTTACCTTTTGTATTTCCTGATAAGCGCTATTTCGAAATGCTGGTAGATAAAGAGCAGCACTTCAGCATGGAAACAACCTGGGATGATCCGATCAATAACATGAAGGTGAAAAATTCCAAAGACAATGAACAGTTTTATGAATACCTGAAGTTTGCTGTTCAGTTGCAAAAGCAATCGATGGAAACGCAGGAAAAGTTTAAGACAGCCAAAACAAAAGCAGATAGTTCGGCCATCAGTACGGAATTAAAAACGAACGATGAAAAGATGAGTGGTTACCGGAAAAATTTCATCCAGCAAAATCCGGAGACATTCCTTGCAAAAATTTTCACGACCTTACCTGAACCGGAAATTCCCAAAGAGATTCCCACATTGCCCAATGGCAGAAAAGATTCCACTTTCGCTTATCGCTACTATAAAAGTCATTATCTCGACAACGTAGATTTTTCAGATAGCCGTTTGCTCCGCACACCGCTCTTTGCACCTAAAGTGGAAAAATATATCAAGGACCTCACGCCGCAAACACCTGATTCCATCAATGTGTCAGCAGAGCTGTTGGTAGAGAAAGCAAAAGCCGACAGCGAAGTGTTTAAGTATGTGCTTTGGTGGATCACTTATAATTATGAAACATCGAAGGTGATGGGAATGGATGAAGTGTTTGTGCACATGGTGGAGAAATATTACATGACCGGACAAGCTTATTGGCTGGATTCTGCAGCACTCGTAAAAATTGTTGACCGCGCCCGGAAAATTGCTCCGAACATTATTGGAAATACTGCACCGGAACTGGCTTTAAAAGATACCCTCGGACAATGGCAGATACTGAGCAAAGTTCCTGCAAAATATACGATTCTTATTTTCTGGGATCCTGACTGCGGACATTGCCAGAAGGAAATTCCGAAAGTGAAAGAGGTGTATGATAAATGGAAAAGCAAAGGCGTGCAGGTGTATGCCGTAGACATTGAAGTGGATGATGCAAAGTGGAGAAAATTTATCCGCGATAATAAGCTGGATTGGATTAATGTTAACGATATAAATCATCAGAGCAATTTCAGACAGTTGTACGATATCTACAGTACGCCGGTGATTTATATTCTGGACGATAAGAAAGTGATTCGAGCTAAGCGGATTGGTGCGGAACAGATTGATGAGCTTTTGAATCATTTGGAAGGTGTGAAGGAGAAGAAGAGTTGAGGGGACACACACTGACAATTTCGGTATCATGTAATTGCTAAATGGTTTAACTGTTTAATTGTTGCGGCGAAGCCGATGATTAGTCTTTATGATGTGGCGTAGTTGCTCATAATTTTATCAGGTACATCTTCCTTAATGTTTGCCGACGGGTTTCGGGATTTAGAAAATTTAAAGTCAGTAGCGAAACCGAATAGTAGTTTACTTCAAACTGTTGCATTGCCTGCAACTGCTCTTTTTTTATTTCAAGAAGCAAATCTTTACTGCCAATCACCCAGCAATTGCTGCCTGAACTGATCTTTGCTGACAGTTCATTTTCATGAATAGCAGGGACAATTGTTTGCGTATAAAATTCAAAAGCATGGCTGCTGCATTTATAAAAATATATCTCGTTGACCGGAATATGCTGCTCTTTCACGATAGTTGCCAGTTCACTTCCAAATTGATATTTAAGCAAAGCGGGATAAACATGTGTGCTTAATAAAAAATTGACGGTGATCATGGCCATTGCTGAAGGCATGATCAATTGTTGCAGTATATTTTTGAAAGGAAGAAAAAGTATCCCACGCATATTATCAGCATAACTGCAACCATCCAAAACACAAAATTATCTGTTGGGAAAATAATGCTGCTTAAGTACATTGCTCCTGCAATCAGTATAATCGAAATCCCAAATTGAATCGGTCGAAGCAAGCTGAACAGTTTTTGATGACTGTTGCCTTGAATACAAATAAATCCAGCCGTCATAACAGCACATAATGGATACACCACAAAAATATAATGCGGCAATTTGTAGTGCGACAATGATAGTGCAATGAAAGGCAAAACAAATCCGCCCAATGAAAATGCTTCAGGAATAGCTGTAGTGCTGAACCGGTTTTTTATAAATTGAAAAATCAAAAACAGCAATGCAAACACAGCAAGTAAAGTCCATGGTAAAAACGACCAGCCAAAGTTATGCACGAAGAAAAAGGGTCCGGTATCGTTGTGCCACACATTTTCGCCGGTGATACGACCAAAGCTTTGGGTCCAGAAAAAAAACAGCGGACCTGCATTTCCATATTGCTGTTGCAAACCGTATAACATCGGCAGCATTAATAAAAGTGCAAATAGAATTCCGGCATACCATTGCCACCACAACAGTTTTTTTAATTCACACCGGTAAGCAAAATGTGAAAATAATGCAGCAGCCGGAACTACTGCACCAATCGGGCCTTTGGCCATCATCGCTAACGCAACTCCTGCAAATCCCAACAACAGGTTCGACCATTTTTTTGAGTTTGAAAATTCCAGCAACTGCCAGCACGCAAATGCAACATTGGCCGTGAGCAATGCATCCGTTCTTACATCATTGTTAAAAAGAAAGAATGCCTGACAGGTGTATAAAATGATGGCTGCAACAATTCCAGTGGTTTTGTTATACAGCAATATTCCAATTCTGTATGTTGAATAGACTCCGAACAGTGTAAATAAAAATGTTGGCAGTTTAAACGCAACATTACTGACACCAAATAGCTTGAAAGAAAATGCCGACAACCAGAATAGCAAAGGTGGCTTGTCAAGATAATTTTGACCACGATGCAGCACTTGCAGAAAACTTCCGTTCTCCAGCATCTCGCGGCTGATAGAAGCATATTGCGCTGCATCTACTTCCATTACATTGATGAACAAACCAATTACGTAGACGATAGTGGCGGCAAGAAAGATGAGGGTGACGGTATATCGCGGAAGTGTTTGCAATGGTTATGTTAATTGTTTAACTGTTTAATTGTTTAATTGTTTAATTGTTGACACGAGGTGTGTGCATGGGCTGACTGCCATATATTCATGTAGCCATTTAGCCATTGTTTAATTATCCAATTGTTTAATTGTTGACAAGAAGTGTGTGTTTGGGTGGCAGCTATTTTGACGCGTGGCAATTTAGGTATTCTGGCAGAATATGGTTGGATGGTTATGGCAAAGTCGATGCTTAATTGCTGTTATGAACTGAATCTATGAAATGAACACTATGCTCCTACCCTTTCTATTGACTAATGACTATTGACTAATGACTATTAACTATTCACTATTCACCATTCACTCTTCCCCTTCCCACATCAACAATCTCTAAAATCCGCTATTTTCACGCTCTGCCAATGTCCACTACCTTAGATCATATCAAAGCACCTATCGCGAAGGAGTTAGAGCTATTTGAGCAAAAATTCCGCGACTCGATGAAGAGCAATACGCCGTTGCTCGATGCCATCACCCGTTATATTGTGAAAAGCAAAGGCAAGCAGGTGCGGCCGATGTTTGTGTTTTTATCGGCTAAGATGTTTGGCGAGATCACTGAAAAAACTTATCGCGCTGCAGCATTGATTGAACTGCTTCACACTGCAACACTTGTACATGATGATGTAGTGGATGACTCTTATGAACGCCGGGGATTTTTCTCCATCAATGCACTCTGGAAGAATAAAATTGCTGTGCTCGTGGGTGATTACCTTCTATCAAAAGGATTGCTGCTTTCTATCTCCAACAAAGATTTCGGCATGTTGGAACTCGTGTCTGATGCTGTGCGGGAAATGAGTGAAGGCGAATTATTGCAGATTGAAAAAACACGTAAGCTCAATATCAGCGAGGAAGTATATTTCGAAATTATCCGGCAGAAAACCGCCACGTTGATTTCATCTGCATGCGCTTGTGGCGCTGCATCTTCCGGTGTTTCTACGGAGGAAGTTTCGAAGATGAAATTATTCGGAGAGAAAATCGGGATCGCTTTTCAGATCAAAGACGATTTGCTGGACTATAGCACCGAAGATACCGGCAAACCAAAAGGTATTGACATCAAAGAAAAAAAAATGACGCTGCCTGTAATTTATTTGTTGAATCATGCAACAAGCGCTGACAGAAGAAAAGTGATCAACACCATCAAGAATTATCACGACAATAAAGAAAAGGTGAATGAAATTATCGACATGGTATTGCAATCAGGCGGAATTGAATATGCCATGTCAAAAATGAATACCTATAAAGAAGATGCTTTGCAACTGCTCACTTCCTTTCCTGATTCTCCTTCCAGAAGATCGTTGGAAGAACTGGTGTATTTTACTACTGCAAGAAAAAAATAAAATTTCCGCATCCTATCAATCACATTACGGATTCTTTAATCGACATAATATTCCGTTAATGTATCCTTCATTTTCGCTTAATGTCTGCATCACAATCCCGTAAGCTTATCATCATTCAATAGTAATGTTGGACACACGATGTGATAACAAGCTGCAGATACTTTTGCGGGCATAACCAAAAAACATTTTCACATGAAGAAACTTTTAACATTCGCGGCAATCCTGCTTGTAGGATTAACTCAGGCATTCGGTTCAATCATCACCGTTTCCGGGTACATTACCACCAATCAAACGTGGACAAGCAACAACACTTATAGGTTAAGTGGTTTTGTGTATGTAAATAACAACGCTACACTTACCATTCAGCCTGGTACATTAATCCTTGGTGAGAAATCCACCAAAGGCACACTCATTATTACAAGAGGTGCAAAACTGATTGCAGATGGTTTGCCTTGCCAGCCAATTGTTTTCACTTCTGAGCAACCTGTTGGATCACGCACCTATGGAGATTGGGGCGGCATTATTATTTTAGGAAAAGCATCTATCAACCAACCCGGCGGCGAAGCCATTATTGAAGGTGGTGTTGATGATGGAGATGGCAATGCTACTTATGGTGGCGGTTTAACTCCTGATGATAATGACAACTCAGGAATTCTCCGTTATGTGCGGATCGAATTTCCAGGAATTGCTTTTCAACCGAACAATGAAATCAACGGGTTGACAATGGGCGGCGTAGGCGCAGGTACTACTGTTGATTACGTGCAGGTAAGTTATTCAGGCGATGATTCCTATGAATGGTTTGGTGGTACAGTAAATTGCAAACACCTGATCGCCATTCGTGCATTGGATGATGACTTCGATACTGACAATGGATTCCGTGGTAAAATTCAGTACGGTGTTACACTGCGCGATCCAAATGTAGCTGACGTTTCGGGTTCTAATGGTTTTGAATCAGACAATGACGCTACGGGAACCACTAATACACCCGGCACATTACCTGTTTTTTCAAACATGACAATTCTCGGACCGCTTGCAACACTTGCTTCAACGTTTAATGCCAACTTCAAACGTGGTGAACATGTAAGAAGGAATTCTTCCTGCTCCGTTTATAATTCGCTCATCATGGGCTGGCCGGTTGGTTTGTTGATTGATGGAACATCAACAGAAGCAAATGCATCTGCCAACACACTTCAGTTTCAAAATAATTACTTAGCAGGAAACACAACCAATCTTGCAGTAAATGCCGGAAGCACTTTTGACATCAACAGTTATTTTACATCACAGGGTGGAAACGCTACTTATGTAAATAACAGCAGCATCAATCTTGTAGACGCGTTTAACCTGACCAATCCTAATTTTCTTCCACAATCAGGATCACCTGCATTGTCCGGAGCAAGTTTTTCCAATGCGCGCCTGACAGATCCTTTCTTTACATCAGGAAGTTTTGTAGGTGCCTTTGGTGCTACTGACTGGACAAAAATATGGGCCAACTTCGATCCTAACAATACTACCTACAGCGGAGCCATTAATCTTGCACCCACGCTTACTTCAGTAATTACAAAATCAAGTTGTCCGTCTACAGGTGCTGTTGATCTTTCTGTATCCGGTGGTGTTGCTCCTTTCGCATACTTATGGTCGAATGGTGCTACCACTCAGGACATTTCCGGACTTGCTCCTGCTACTTATACAGTAACCGTTAGTTCAGGTTCCTGTAGCAAATCCGCATCTTATGTAGTAGCAAGTGCCAATATTCCCAAACCAACCGGTGTAACAATAAACAATAAAACAGCCTGCTCCATGGAGTTAAGCTGGAATGCGGTAAGCGTTGCTTCCGGCTACAAATTGCGCTATAGATTAACGGGTACAACAACATGGACCAATATTTCCGGAACCATTACAGCACTCACTTATAAATTTACCGGTTTAATACCTAACACTTCGTATGATTTATCTGTTGCTACTCTTTGTCCGGGTGGAACAAAAAGTTCATATGTTAATAAAACAGACAATACTACGAACGGTTGCGCACAACCTCTTAATGCAACTGCCGGAAACATTACTTCTTCCACAGCAAAAATCAGTTGGACCGGAACATGCAATGCGCCTACTTACAATTTGCAGTATCGCAAAACAACAACCATTACCTGGACAAGTGTAAATACCGCTGCAACCAATGCTACTATCAGTGGTCTGCTCGCTAATACTTCCTACGATTTCCGTGTAAGAAGTGAATGCGGCGGAGGAAACAATTCTGCTTACACAGCTATTCAGACATTTACTACCTCCTTGCGTTTGGGAATGGAGGCAGAAGAACTCGCAATTAAAGGAGTTAACATCTATCCGAATCCTGCAAAGGACAATGTAAGTATTGAAATCACTTCAGGTACATCAAAAATCATTAACATCACACTCGTAAATTCTCTCGGCCAAATGGTTGACCGCATGGATAACATTACAGTAGATGGTACCTTTACCCGCACAATTGATTTACAGAAAATGAACAGCGGGATTTATTATGTAAATATTTATGATGGCAAAGATGTTTTGTCGCACCAACTCGTGATTACCAAATAAGCCAATAGTTAATTTTTAATTCAGTTCTGCGGGGCGCCTGAAAAGGTGCCCCGCTTTTTTGTGGGTAATAACGATGATCAAAGGTGAATCCAAATAAAGCAAGTGGTTAGTTGTGCCCTGTAAGTAAACTTTGGCAGGGATCATATAGCGTATCATCATTGCTATTAAATGTTGCAAACCCTGCCAAAGTTAGTGTCAATTCAAACTTAACACAACAGTAGTATAAAAGCAGAGCCTTGAAAAGTGCACGATCCATCCATCGGATCAGTTGCGAAAGCTATGTGGGAATCCCTATCCGATGGAATTTTTACAAATTGATCTGACAAAATTAATTTACTTTAACTCAATAAATAAAACAGGCATGATGACTGAAATCAAAGGAACAGTTTCCATCAATAAAAAAAGAGCGGCGATGTGCCACTCTTCTTCACTTATCGAACTATGGAGGTACTAATTATTTGATCGAAATCTTTTTGGTCAACCTCATTCCTGCTCCTTGCGCTGTTACCAGGTAAATGCCATCAGGAAGTCCTGTCAACGCAAGATGTACCTGGTTTTCTTTTGTCTTTATTCGCTGCACAATTCCACCAAGCATATTAACCACCGTAATCTCGAGGTCATTGTTGCCAGAGGCAGTTGATGTAATGATTACATTTTTTTCGAAAGCAATAATACTAATGCGATTGTCAATCACAGCTTGAGGTACACCACTGATTATAACATCGGTATCTCCTGCAATAATGGAAGAATCAGGGATTGCCTGATAGGCATAATCTTTAATTGTAAACTGATTTGCAAAACTGTCTACATCCATCCGCAACCAACCATAATATTGATGGCCATCGATTCCTAATCGAAGACCGGTAAATCTTTCTGTTTCTCCCAACCAGTTACCCAACTGAAGTGGAGTACCCGCACCTGAAGTATAATGCTGGCCAAATACCCAGAATAAAGATCCATAGGCATGCCATTCGAGATCACTTCCTATTTTTTCTCCAGGCTGAATCGCAACCGGATATACATAACTGCCTGCGCCTGTTGTACCTGCAATTTCATTGTTCACATTGGAAGCAAAGCCATCCACCAAATGATTCATAACTGATCCTGAGTCACTCTTAATCAGGAAAAAAGTATAATCAGTTATGCCGTCGTTATTCAAATCAAAAGATAAACCGGTTTGACTGTCTGTGAACGTGGTGTCATTTATTTGATGATGGATGATTTGTGCATCTGCCAACTGCGATACCGTTAACATCGAACCGGCCATCACCGAATATGCTTTCAACTTACTTTGTAAATGCGGAGTGTTTTTTTTCATGTAGTGGATTTTATGCAAAAGTTGTGTTCCGCTATTACCTCAAGGTTTCAGACAGATTAATTTTACATGAACAGACTACATAGCAATTCTTCAGTTAAACATTGAGGAAACATTCCATTCATATGCTGATCATCCTGAGTTAACCATTACTTAACACCGGCTTAATAGAAACGTTAAACCATAGGAGGTTCTTTGCAAAAATTTTTTTATGCAACGTTTACTCCCTGCTATCCTCTTAATTTTCCTCTCAGTCAATATGCTTGCTGCACAATCCGGCTCTATCGCAGGGCACATTATTGACAGCAAAAACAGTGAAGATCTTATCGGAGCTACCGTTTCAATTGAAGACCATAAAGAGATTGGTACTGCTACCGATATTGACGGAAGGTTTTCTCTTGACGGACTTCAGCCGGGTAAGTACCATATACTCGTGACTTATGTTTCTTACAACAGTAAAGTCATTCAGGATGTTGAAGTGAAAGCCGGCGAAGTTACCAGTCTGCAAGTTGCGTTGGAAAGCAATGCCAATGAATTGGAAGAAGTGGTAGTCACCTCTTCCTTTAGCAAAGAAAATGTAAACTCTTTGTTGATCATGCAGAAAAATTTTGCTTCTGTCTCTGATGGAATTTCCGCAGATATCATTCGTAAAACGCCTGATAAAAATACAGGTGATGCGTTAAAGCGTGTGAGTGGTGTTACCATTCAAAACGGACGATTTGTAATTGTGCGTGGCTTACCTGACCGGTACAATATTGCGATGATGAATGGTTCGCCATTGCCCAGCACAGAACCTGACCGCAAAGTTTTTTCCTTCGATTTGATTCCCTCCTTTCTTGTCGATAATATCATCATTGTAAAAACTGCAGAACCTGATTTGCCGGGTGATTTTGCAGGTGGTGTTGTAACCATCAATACACGTGATGTGCCGGAACAAAATTTTCTGAGTATCAGTGCAGGTACCAGCATCAATACACTTGCTAACTTCAACACATGGTATTCTTATCAGGGTGGAAAAACGGATTGGCTCGGAATGGATGATGGCACGCGTGCTTTGCCTTCCGGTTTTCCCGGAACGGAAACCATTACCAGTCTTGCCAATTCAGCGAATACAGAAATTCTCGATTACTCGCGTTTGCTTCCAAACGATTGGGCGTTTGAATCAGGGAAATCGGCACCTGTTGGTTTCAATGGTCAATTAGTTGGCGGCTATAAAAAACGCATGGGTAAATCAAGCAACTTTGCCTTGATTGGTGGAGCCACCTATAACAGTTCCAATAAGCTCTCGAATTATACGAGATATGATTTTGCATCTGATGGAACACCACAATATGAATATAACGATGCTCAATGCAAGAACAATGTTTCCTGGGGCAGTCTGTTGAATCTCGCTTACAGCATAAACGACAATAACCGGATCACCTTCAAAAATTCATACACTGTAAATACCGATGACATCATGACGGTGAGAACCGGTGATGAATTCAGCAACGTGCGCGATGTGCAGGCGTACGCTTACAATTATATTGAAAACAGTTTGTTCACCAGTCAATTGGAAGGGTATCATTATCTGCAAGGTTCTAAAATCAAGATTGGCTGGAATGGGGCCTATTCAAAAACAACGCGTAATCAACCTGATTACCGCAGGTTATATTATTTTAAGAACTATGAAGATTCAGCTTACACCACGTATGTTCCATTTGGTTCCGCTTCTCCAAACTATGGGGGAAAGTTTTATTCAGATCTTTCAGAAAATAATTACAGCGCTGGCGTCAACGCTTCGATTCCGTTTGTGTTCATGAAAAATACCAGCACTTTTAAAATGGGAACCTTCCACCAATGGAAATCACGTGATTTTGATGCGCGTGTGCTGGGTTATGTTGTATATGATATTGGGAAGTTCTATTCTGATCCGGGAAATGCGGAAATATTTTTTCAGGGTCCGGATGAAATTTTTTCACACGAAAATATCAGTGAAACAGGATTCCGGATTGATGAAATCACTAATCCATCTGATGCATACACAGCTTCATCACAGTTGCATGCTTATTATGCAATGCTTGACAATCAATTGACGGAAAAATTGCGTTTGATCTGGGGCGCACGCATTGAATTCTTTGATCAGAAACTTACCTCATTTGAATATGGTGGTACTCCTGTCGATTATCAAACAAGCTCCGGAGACTTCAATAAACTCCCCTTTGATTTTTTACCCTCTGCAAATCTTGTCTATTCACTTACCAGGAAAATAAATCTTCGTGCCGCTTATTCAAAAACCGTTGCACGACCTGAGTTCCGGGAAGTAGCTCCTTTCTCCTTCTATAATTTTGATGAAATGGAAAGCCGCATTGGAAATGATTCACTGGGTCGCACATCCATCAATAACTACGATTTGAAATTTGAAAATTTCTTCGGCAATGGTCAGGTAATTTCAGTCAGCACTTTCTACAAAAAATTCGACAATCCTATTGAACAAAAAGTCTATCCCGGTTCAGGTGCAGGATCGCGTACTGTTACCTGGGTGAATGCAGATGTCGCAACAGTTTATGGTATCGAACTCGAATTGCGAAAGAATCTTGATTTCTTCAGTAAGTTCATTCACTGGAATCAATTTGAAAACATCACCTTCAGTACCAATCTGGCGCTTATCAAATCAAAAGTTGATCAATCCAATGACCCGAATGCATGGAAACCTGAACGACCATTACAAGGTCAATCACCTTACATCATCAACTTTGGATTTACCTATACCGAACCGGTAAGTGAATTTGGAGTTGGTTTGTTCTTCAATCAGATCGGAAGAAGAATTGATGCAATCGGCGATAAAAACTATCCTGATATTTATGAAGACCGTCGTCCATTGCTGGATGCACAAATCAGCAAAAGGATTTTTAAAGGTGGAAGTATTAAGCTGAATATGAACGACATTCTTGCACAGAGCCTCACCTTCTACCAGGATCAAAATGACAATGGAAAGCTGGATGAAAATGTTGATGACACCATCATTACCAAACAAAAGCTGGGTACAAACATTTCATTTTCCTTCAGCTATAATTTCTGACAACATCAATCAGTCAGGCCAACGTGTTTACTTCACTAACGTTAGCTATAAGAAAGATTTTCGTTGTGAAGACACGCACCAGGGCAATTGAAACTATCAGTTCTCCTAGCCTTCAAGCCGACGTAAGTGTCTTTACACAAGTGTATTTAAATAGAAATTTCATGTGTGAAATCACACCCGAATGCAATCAGCAACAAGAATCTTATTCAATGAATATTGATAATAGCTCACTCCTGTTTTCATTTCAGTAACTATAGAATAACATTTGATTCATGTTTGCTCATTTTATGAGCCGCTGTGTTATCTCCGTGTTTCCAAATTGTGATCTCTTAACATTAAACTAAACTTGTGTTAAGACGGAAGTAACATCCTGAAAATACTTTTGCGCAAACAAAAACAATCATGAAAAGATTTACAACATTAATGCTGCTGGCTACTATGCTTAGTGCACAAACAATGGTGTTTGCACAAGTTCCTGTACAGGTAGTTTCAGGTTACATTACCACCAACACAACATGGACGAAGGACAACATTTACCTTCTCACAGGATTTGTGTACGTTAACAATGGTGCCACTTTGACCATTGAACCCGGCACACTGATCAAAGGCGATAAATTTTCGAAAGGTGCACTCATAATTTCACGAGGTGCAAAGCTGATGGCTGACGGAACGGCTGCTGAACCCATTGTTTTTACTTCCAACGGCCCAACAGGTTTCCGTACTTATGGAGATTGGGGCGGAATAATTTTATTAGGTAAAGCAACCATCAACCAGGCCGGTGGTGAAGCAATTATTGAAGGTGGCGTAGACGACGGACAAGGCAACGGAACTTATGGTGGTGGTACTGCTCCTGACGACAATGACAATTCAGGAATTCTGCGTTACGTGAGAATTGAATTTCCCGGAATTGCATTCGCACCCAACAATGAAATCAATGGATTAACCTGCGGTGGTGTTGGAAGAGGAACCGTGCTCGAACACATTCAGGTAAGTTATTCAGGTGATGACTCGTATGAATTTTTTGGTGGAACAGTAAATGCAAAATACCTTATTGCCTTCCGCGGTCTGGATGATGATTTTGATACTGACAATGGTTTCAGCGGTAAACTCCAATTCCTGTATTCGCTGCGCGATCCGAACATTGCCGATATCAGCGGATCAAACGGATTCGAATCAGATAATGATGCAACAGGATCAACAAATGCACCGAACACACATGCACTTTTTTCCAATGTTACTATTGCCGGACCTAAAGTAACTTCCAGTAATGCATTTAATGCAAGTTATAAACGCGGCGCACACCTTCGCAGAAATACACAGGCCTGTATTTACAACAGTATCCTGATGGGCTATCCAACCGGAATCATGGTGGATGGCGCTTCTTCAGAAGCAAATGCAACTGCCGACATATTACAGGTTCGCAATACGATTCTTTCCGGTTGTGCGAGCAGTTTTGAAGTAGCATCAGGCAGCACATTTGATATCAGCGGCTGGTTTAACACGCCTGCATATTCCAATACCATTTATACTGCAAACACCGATGTGATGTTAACTGATGTATTCAATCTTGCCGGACCTAATCCAACTCCTGCAGTTGGTTCCCCTGCATTGAGCGGTGCTTCTTTCGCAGCAACCAATCTTACAGATCCATTTTTTGAAGCAGTTGATTTTCGTGGAGCATTTGGCACAACCGATTGGACTCTTGGCTGGGCTAACTGGACACCTAATAATTCCGTTTACACTGCTATCAATGATCCAAAAATAATTTCAGGCATCAACGTTTACCCAAATCCCATGAGCACAAGCGCCACACTTGAACTTAATTTAGCGGAAGCAAACAATGTGAACATTGCAATTACAGATCTGTCAGGAAGGATGATTACGGAAGTATTGAATGAACAACTCTCTGCCGGAAATCACACGATCTACTTTCAAACTCCACAACTTGCCAACGGCATGTATTTCGTGCAGGTGAGAACTTTGAATGAGAACAGGATGATTAAATTGAATGTAGCAGATTAAAATTTCAGGTAAGTAATTGCAAATCCGCCCCGATACGTTGGGGCGGATTTTTTTTGCCTGCAATTGCACTTCATCAAATAATTTTTCAGGAGCTGCGAAGCACAACAAGTGTAAATGGAAATGTTATTTTCAGCCAGTCAAAAATCAAAAAGATGAACCGGACTCTTTTTCTACTCGCCATGCTGCATTCAATTGTACCAAATTGCACTGCACAAGAAACTAACATGCTCGTTGCAGGACCAATGCTTGGTTATGTAGAACATCGCGAAGCACTAATTTGGCTGCAGGTCACTACAGCCGTCAATGCTGTTGATGTAAAGTATTATCCAAAAAATCAACCTTCCAATAACATCACGATTCATTACAGAGGTACGTTGGAAGAAGCATACAATCCTGAAAAAATTGTTTTGGAAAACCTGGACATGAATACCGAATATGTTTATGAAATTTATCTCAACAACAAAAAGCAACTGCTCCCTTATCCACTAACTTTTAAAACAAAAGACATTTGGGAATACCGCCGGCCCGCTCCTGATTTTTCTTTTCTTTTCGGATCGTGCGCTTACATCAATGATCCTCCAACAGACCGTCCAGGCGAAGTGTATGGACTGAGTCCGCGCATTTTTGACACGATGGCCAAAGTAAAAACGGATTTTATGCTTTGGCTGGGCGACAATACTTATACCCGCGAATCAGACTATACTTCAAAGAGCGGCTTCTATTATCGTTATACCCACACACGCAAATGCAGCAACATGCAGCAGTTGCTTTCTTCGCGGCCTAACTATGCTATTTGGGATGATCATGATTATGGTCCTAATGATAGCGGAGCATCTTTCGAATTAAAAGATGTTTCCTTGCAAACCTTCAAAGATTTCTGGGGAAACAAAACTTTTGGTGAAGCAGATAATCCCGGTGTTTATACAAAATTCACGTGGAGCGATTGCGATTTCTTTTTGATTGACGATCGTTATTACAGGTCTGATGATGGCATGAATGATACCAGTAGTGAAAAAAAATTCCTTGGTGATAAACAACTGGAATGGCTTGTCAATAGCCTGCTCTACTCAAAAGCATCGTTCAAATTTCTCGTCTTCGGCAGCCAGGTACTTAACCCTTTGAATGAATTTGAGGGATTTCGTTTTTATAAAAAGGAATATGACGCCTTGTTGAATCTGATTAAAGAAAATAAAATTCCCGGAGTCATCTTTTTGAGCGGCGACCGTCATATATCGGAGATCATCAAAGTGCAACCCGAAGGAATGTATACTTTGTACGATGTAACAAGTTCAGCTTTTACTTCACGCAGTTATGCAAAATTTGCAGAAACAAAAGAATTCAAAAACCCTTATCGGGTGGTGCCTGTCGCTGTTACAGAACAGAATTTTATGAAAGTCACTATAAGCGGCGAACGCAACAACAGGAGTGCAAATATTGCAGCGATCAACGCAGACAATAAATTAGTTTGGCAATATGAGATCAATCAGCAGGAATTAAAATGGAAGTGAGGCCTGTTGAAAAGAGGCAAATACCAAAGTTGAAGTGATATTTCCTGAATTTCATCTTCTCAATTCCGGTTGTCCTGCTGTGAAATTCTATCCTGGAATAAGCCATTTATGCTCATTGGCAATGTAGTAAGCAACTGCCTGTTTTTGAAGCAATCGACATGAAAAAAAGGTTATTTTTGCGCGATGCAAATGACCGCAGGAGAATGGTGTACACTGCTTAAAGGAAATCTGGAAGGAAATCCTGCTGTAGTCATTACGCATCCGGCGAAAATTGAAGATGCTGCTGCTGGTGCTATCAGTTTCATTGCCAATGCCAAATACGAAGCCTTTGCTTACAGTACTAAGGCCTCAGCAATTATTGTAGCGAGTGATTTTGTACTGAAAAACAGCATCGACCCTGTTGTAATTCGCGTAGAGCATCCTTATATTGCTTTTACAAGTGTGCTGCAAAAATTCAACAAACCGCATGACAAGCTGATTGGTACGGAGGAACCTTCTTTCATTCATGAGTCGGCCTCCATTGGTTCGGATGCGTACATTGGCGCTTTCAGTTATATCGGAAAGAATGTTCAGCTTGGGGATAATGTAAAAATTTTCCCCAACGTGTACCTAGGGGAAGGTGTAACCGTGGGTAATGATACAGTGCTTTATCCCGGTACAAAAATTTACCGGAATTGTAAGATTGGAAAGAGCTGTATAGTGCACTCAGGTGCGGTGATTGGTGCTGATGGATTTGGTTTCGCACCGCAACCTGATGGCAGTTATATGAAGGTTCCGCAATTGGGGAATGTGGTAGTTGAAGATGATGTGGAGATTGGCTCGAACACGAGCATTGACCGTGCAACACTTGGCTCCACCATCATCCGTCGTGGTGCGAAATTGGATAACCTTGTTCAGATTGCACACAATGTGGAAATTGGAGAACATACCGTTATCGCTGCTCAAACCGGTATTTCCGGAAGCACCAAAATCGGAAAACATTGCATGATTGGCGGACAGGTGGGATTTGTCGGTCACATTGAAATTGCTGATGGAAGCAGGATCAATGCACAGAGTGGCATTTCCAAATCAATCAAAGAAAAAAACAAAGCATGGAATGGCGCTCCGGCTTTTGAATACACTGCCTCACTCCGGTCACAATCCATTTTTCGTAACTTACCGGAATTGGAGAAGAGAGTGTTGGAGTTGGAGAGAAAAGTAGTGAGTAGTGAGTAGTGAATTGTCAGTTGTGTGTGGCCAATGACTAATGGCTAATGACCAATGACCAATCAATAATAACCAAAGTATCTCTTCGAAGGGAAAAATCATGGGAGTATTTCAACAGACATTAAGCAAATCATTCACTCTTTCAGGAGTTGGTGTACATACAGGACAAAGTGTAAATCTTACGGTGCGGCCTGCGCCAGGCAATCACGGGTATATTTTTAAACGGATGGATGTGGAAGGCGAACCTACCGTGAAGGCTGATGTTGACCTGGTAGTGGAGGTAGCACGTGGCACCACGTTAATGCAACATGGAGTGAAAGTGAGCACCGTTGAGCATTTGCTTGCCGCACTTGTAGGAACGGAAGTTGACAATGCGCTCATTGAACTCGATGCGCAGGAAGTTCCCATCATGGATGGCAGTTCGCTCATGTTCGTTGAAGCGATCCTGGATGCAGGAGTCGAAGAACAAACCAATTTCAGAAAAGAATATTTCTGTCTTCCTAAAAACATCAGCTTCCGCGACGAACAAAAGAATGTGGAAATGGTTGCTATTCCTGCTGATGAATACCAACTGACAGTGATGATTGATTATAACTCTCCTGTGCTCGGACCGCAGCATGCGATGGTGGATCATATCAGTCAGTTCAAAAAAGAAATTGCAGAAGCGCGTACCTTTTGCTTTCTGCATGAGATAGAATCATTGGTTGACAATAACCTCATCCGTGGAGGTTCACTGGATAATGCATTGGTGATTGTTGATCATAAGATTGAAGATGCCAGGCTAAAAAAACTGGCAGGCCTTTTTAACCGCGAAGACATTGAAGTGGAAGAAGGTTACCTTAACAATGTAGCGCTTCGTTTCAACAATGAACCTGCGCGCCATAAATTACTCGATGTAGTGGGCGACCTGGCACTGATTGGTACACCAATCAAAGCAAGAATTCTTGCAACAAGGCCGGGACATTCTACAAATATTGCATTTGCAAAAAAAATCAAAAGCTTTATCAAGGAATCAAAAGCCATGAAAGATATTCCTGTCTACGATCCTAACCTTCCGCCTATTTATGATATCCGGAAAATAGAGCGATCGTTACCGCATAAATATCCGTTCCTGCTCATTGATAAAATCATTGAGATCAGCGACCAACATGTAGTCGGCGTAAAAAATGTCACCTTCAACGAAAATTTCTTCCAGGGACATTTTCCGGGTAATCCGGTAATGCCGGGAGTTTTACAAATTGAAGCCATGGCGCAAACCGGTGGCATACTTGTGCTGAATACAGTGGAAGATCCTGAACATTGGGACACCTATTTTCTTAAAATAGACAACGCCCGGTTTAAAAATAAAGTGGTTCCCGGAGATACCATGATTCTCAGACTCGAATTGTTGAGTCCCATCCGACGTGGACTTTGTGAGATGAGGGGTGTTGTGTATGTTGGCAACAAAGTGGTGACCGAAGCAGATCTGGTTGCCAAAATCGTACGTAAGGAACTTCAGGTTTCTTGAAAACAAACTTAGATATAGCAGTAACTTTTTTAACCCGACAGCATTCTTAACAGGCACAATGTCACTTAATCTCACCAGCATTCATCCAGGGGCCAGGATTGGCAAGAATGTGGACATCAGTCCTTTCGTTACCGTATACGAGGACGTTGAAATTGGCGATGGATGTTGGATTGGTCCCAACGTAACCATCATGAATGGCGCCCGCATCGGTAACAATTGCAAAATTTATCCGGGAGCGGTAATTTCAGGCGAACCGCAGGATCTTAAATACCTGGGAGAAACCACGTATGCCATCATCGGTGAGCATACTATCATCCGCGAATGTGTTACCGTGAATAAAGGAACTACTGCCAATGATAAAACCATTGTGGGCAGCAATTGCCTGTTGATGGCCTATGCCCATGTTGCACATGATTGCGTAATCGGCAATAATTGTGTGATTGCGAATAATGCAGCACTGGCAGGTCATATCATCATCGAAGATTATGCTGTTTTAGGAGGAGTGTCTGCAGTTCACCAGTTTGTAAAAATTGGTCAGCATGCTTTTGTTTCAGGTGGTTCGCTGGTAAGAAAAGATGTACCTCCATTTGTGAAAGCCGCTAAAGAACCGCTTTCTTATGTTGGTATTAATTCCATCGGCCTTCGCAGAAGAGGTTATAAAGAAGATACCATTACAAGGATTGAAGATATTTACAGGATCATTTTTGTAAAAAATCACAACATCACCAAAGCCCTGAGCCTGGTGGAAGAAGAATTTGGCACTTCTCCTGAAAAAAATATCATCCTCGATTTTATCCGCAATTCTGAACGGGGCATTATGAAAGGCTATACGAATGGTCGGGATGAAGATCACGATTAACGCTGCGGGAAAGCGCTTCAATTATGAATGGATATTGAAAAATATCAACTACACTTTTCAATCAGGCCATACTTACGCAGTGCTGGGGCCGAATGGAAGCGGGAAATCTACCTTGCTGCAAATGGTCGCCGGCATACTCACGCCTTCTTCAGGTTCGGTTCAGTATGAAATTAATTCCACTGTTATTGAACCTGAAAATATTTTCAGACAGTTAAGCATTGCAGCTCCATATCTTGAATTGGTAGAAGAATTTACAATGGAAGAATTGTTCCTCTTTCAGCAAAAATTCAAACCGTTCATTAATAATTTCAGTGTCGCGGATGCAATGGCCGTTACACAACTTAATGCTGATCCTTTAAAACAGATCCGCAACTTTTCATCAGGCATGAAACAACGGTTGAAAGTTGCGCTTGCAGTATTGTCTGACGTTCCATTGCTATTATTGGATGAGCCCACTACCAATCTTGATGAAAATGGTGTTGCGTGGTATCTTGACCTGATGAAACACTATGTGGGTGAACGACTGGTTATTGTTTGTTCTAATGTATCACGCGAATATTTGTTTTGCACAGAACATATCGATGTGCTGAAATTCAAATAGACCTGTTATCGTAATCACCCGTATGCAATGATCAATCTAAACCGGTAATGAGATAAGAAAAATGCAAGCTGAAGAAATTTTTCTTATACTGATCTATGTTTTTATATTCTCATTGCTTATCAGGAAACTATCTTTCTTTCAGCGCTTTCATTTACCCATAAGCTGGATCATTGTTATATTTTTAATTAAATCGCTTACCGGTATTTTGTATGGATTGCTGCACCTGCAACTTTATGATGGTGGTGATACCATTTCCTATTTTAATGAGAGCAAAATTTTGCTGAGTGCCTTGCCGGAACATGTCGGTCAATTCCTTCGTCTTACGCTGTGGTATACGGTGAAGCCACCACCGCCTGATCTTGCATCTTATGAATCGCAGATGATTTACTGGAACGTTATGAGCTCCTATTTTATGGTGCGTATGAATGCATTGATGAACCTGGTAAGTTTTAATCACTATTTCGTAAACGTAACGATCTATAATTTTCTAACTCTTACCGGAATGCTTTACCTGTTCAGATGGCTTCATGATTATGTAGTAAGGGAGAAGTATATATTGATATTTGTGCTCTTTCTTTTCCCTTCTGTTGCATTCTGGTCATCAGGTATTCATAAAGACGGATTGTCAATCGCAGCACTTGGCCTGATTCTTTTTCACTTCCAGCAATTATTAACGAAGATAACCTGGCAGCGGATAGCTGTTTTCATTTTTGGTTGCTGGTTATTATTGATGGTGCGTAATTATTTACTGCTGCTCCTGATTCCATGTCTTGCAGGATATGCGTTGTCCGCTAAATTTTCACAACATAAAGCGCTTTCCTTTATCATTTCCTTTCTGGCTTTTTATATGCTCCTGTTGTTTGGCGGTGAATTTTTTTCCACTATTAATTTATTGACCAAAATGTCTCAACAGCAACAGGAATTTCTCCATATCCCCTATTCTGAAAACATTTCCTTCCGCTTACTCGATGGTACTTTCATTTCCCTTATAAAAGCAATGCCGGTAGGAATAAAAAACTGTCTTATGCTGCCTTTCCTGTTTACCATAAATTCAGTGTATCAACTTCCGTTTGCACTTGATAACCTGTTGTTAATTTGCTTAATAGTTACCACTGTTTTCTTTTATGATAGTGGTAAAATTCAATCAGCCACTTTTATCTTTTGCATGTTGTTTTCCTTCTCCATTTTCATTTTCGCAGGATCCATTGTACCAAACCTTGGTGCCCTGGTGCGTTACAAAATGCCCGGAATTCTTTTCCTGATTGTGGCACTGATAAGCATACTGGATATTGGAAGAATAAAAAGGTTATTGTTTCACCATTTTTGAAACTAATTGCTGATTATTGAAGATTGCTCTTGCCATATAAATTCCAGCGGATAAATGATCAAAGTCAAAGTGAATAGTATTCTCTCCCTGGTGAAGCTGAACATTTTTTGAAACTAATACCTTTCCATAAAAATCAATCACCTCAATTCTTCCGGCTGTTTCTGATTCAGAACGAATGGAAAGCGTAACCTCATTTGAAAAGGGTGAAGGATAAGAAGAGATACCGGCTTGCATTTGGTTGGCAACTTCTTCTGTTTTTAAAGGCATGCAGGTCACTAAATTCGTAAGACCTATCAAACCTACAAATCCATCCGTAGTAGTTTTATCAGCGCCGGCGTAAGTTCCTACAACATTGGTAAGTTTGGTAACCACTCCTATGTCAGAGCTTTTCGTTGCTAAAGAAATATAAATCTGGTTTCCAGGTCCGAAATCGAGATACGGACCATGACTCTCCGTATTGTCAAAATCTTCCATTTTAGTGCCTCCATACAAGGTGTAAAAATCCAGTTTTTGCTTTTGCCCTATAGGCAAGTCGGTTAGCTTGGCAACAAATGCATCCATGTTTGGTCCGTCATTACCGGGCCCATTTAAATCGCTTAAGAAGGGAGGTTGGGAACAAGTGGTACAACCAAGATTTGTGCTTGTAGTAAGTCCTGTAATAATCGCATACTTCAGCAGGGTGACAGGGTCCTTATACCAGATTATTGCATTGGAAATATCAACTGTGTTACCACCATAATAAGTACACCACGGAATAGCACCATCGAGTGTAACTTTCGCTACAAAAGCATCATTATCACCGCCACCACCGTAAGACTTATCAAATGCATTTCCGGTTTTATACATGTTACTGCTTTGCGTCCATCCGGTCCAAAAAATATTGCCTTCATTATCAAGTGCCAGCCTTCTTCCGCGATCGGTGTTGTTTCCACCGAAATATAAAAACCAATCCGGTCCTTTGGTAAGCACAGAATCCCAACGCATTAAAAACGCGTCAATGCAAACTCCGGCAGCATTGCAATGCATGGCATTTCCGTTATAGTCAGCCGGCAGGTTGGGCGGGTTTATCTGGATGTTGAAACTTTCGGTAGTTCCGGAAATAATAGGAATACAAACGCCTTTGCTTGTGTCAAGCACAATATCATGCCCGCGGTCATCAAGGAATCCACCGTAGTAGCTGAAAAACTCAAGTGTTGAAAGACAATTATCAAACTTGGCGATAAAACAATCACCTGTGCTTGCAGTCGAATTAAAGGTACTGTCATACTTAGAAGCAGCATTGGTTCCCATATTATTACTTTTCGCTCTACCGGTTACAAACAGCTCGCTGGTGTAGGGATCAATTGCAATGGCAAGGATATTATCCGGTGCTCCCTGAGTGAATTTGTTGCCACCAAGTTTTATCCAGCGAAGCAGGTTGCCTGCTGTATCATATTTAGCAATAAACCCATCCCAATTGTCTCCATGCGGTGATTGGTAAACAGGAGCAGAACAACCTGGTTCTTCCACGCAGGCAACTGTAGCTTTTGCTGAAGCGTCGGTATTGCGTATTTCTCCGCCAATGAAAACATACTTATGCCCGTTGTAATTGTCCAATGCAATCGTGAAAGCATATTCAGTTCCAGGAATCACAACACCATTTGAAATGAACTGCGTGGCAAACAGTTTTTTCCACATGATTTCGCCGCAGTGATTTAATTTCGCAATAAAAACATCATTGGCGCCGCCCGACTTTATCATACTATCACAAACCGGTATATTCTCGGTTACGGAACTTGTGCGGCCAACAACATAAATTTCCTCCGGACTCACTGTTTTGTCAACAACCAACTGTTCAATGTACTCACTCTTGTGCGTGGTTGTGCCAAGGTCAATATAAGAACCCCAGGCCGGATAGTAAGTCTGAGCAGCAGCGAATTTCAGGTTTATTAAGAAGCAAATCAGCAACAGCATTCCAAAAATCCGCATGCCGTAAAAACGTAAGTTACAGTTGATCATAAATGATATATTTTATGGTACCGAAAAAATTCACTGTTATCTGCTCTGTTTTATTTGCGAATTCTTTTCAGTAAGGTGTTTTGTTAAAGCGCAAATATAAGCACTCGTCATGCTGACAGACAAATTTTAAATACTAACACCTGTTGTGCAGCATCAATAATGAACCGTTAGATGCAATTCAGTATAATGTAATGTGCTGTTGAATACACTCCTATTATCACAATTACGGATGTGTATTCAAATATTTTTGATGAAGAAATAACCGCACTCGCAATCAGCTTTAAAAAATATATAGCACGTTCGTGAATTAATTTTATGTTCAACAGAAACATCTTTCCTTTACATTTTTTTGAAATAAAAGAAGTCCGCGTGACCTGGCTTTTGCACGTCAAGTGATCCTGTTCTTTTAACGTGTTTTTTCTTATATTTGAAAAGCGCTATTAAAAAAACATATCACCATCTGTAGGAAAAATTCCATTAATCTGCTTAAGTATGAAATCGAATACGTTACTGATAACACTATTTTGCTTTTTTATACTGAAGCAAACAATACATGCACAAACCTACGATGCCATTGATTGGGGAACCTATCTCAATGATTCGGCGAACTT
Organism: Chitinophagaceae bacterium; assembly: GCA_016717285.1. Taxonomy (NCBI): domain Bacteria; kingdom Pseudomonadati; phylum Bacteroidota; class Chitinophagia; order Chitinophagales; family Chitinophagaceae; species Chitinophagaceae bacterium. The sequence continues at coordinate 814,015 of JADKFU010000005.1, read as the reverse complement.
TCCCAATTATTCTTATTCTCTTGACGAACTTGTTGATCAGCTTGTGGTGGACGATGACGACCCTGAGCATATTTATGTGGTGAGTCAAAGTAAAGCACCACCTAAAATAGATGTGAATATGTGCACCGACCATATCATGGATCTTGGCGGAGGTGACGGCTATATTGCAAAATACAAAAGGTGCGGTGAGCTGATCTGGTCAGTTTACATTGGTGATTTTATTCAATGCATTGCTCTTGATAAGGAAAATGGCAAGACTATTTTGTATGTAGCGGGAAAAAAAGGTTATGTGGTTAGTCCTGTAGCTGCATTTGCCTGTGATGGAAATGCTGCTCCTGTTTTTCAGCCCAATGCGGCGGACAAGGATGACGCTTTTATTGCAAAATTTATTGACAATGGTTCTTCAGCAACACTATTACGATGGACCTATTTTGGTGGGAAAACAGCATCAGGTACTAAAGTCGCACCCGATAATATCCTCAGCATTGCCGTCAACCGGCATAAAGTATTTTTCACCGGCAGTACCAAAAGCTATCATTTGGATACGCTTGCCCAACATGTTGGCGATGTCGGCTATAATGACAACGGAGATGGATTTCTGGGAGAGTTTGACAGCCTGTTAAGTACATTAATGTTTTTTACCTACATGGGCAGCAATGGAAATGATCGCTGTCACGATGTGAAAGTTTATGATAATGGATCCGGGCCGATTGATCTTTTTGTTTCAGGCACAACAGATAGCCCTGCTGATATTGCATCAGGCAGTGGTTTCGACCTTAGTTATAATGAAGGCACGGATGCCTTTTTATGTAAGTGGGAAGACAATGATCTGGATGGAAAATTTACGCAAACATGGGGAACCTATCTGGGTGGTACAAATTATGACCATGGTCGTCAGATGGATATCGATCAGGATGGCAACCTGTTTATCACTTTATGGGGCCAAAGCGATGATCTACCTGTAACCGATAATGCTTATGATAAAGATTTTGGTATTCCCGGACAATCCATTGATGGAAGTGATGCTTCCATTTTTAAAATTAGCAATAGCGGAAGTTTGATGTTGTGTACTTATTTCGGAGGTAACTACGATGACATGGTAAACGGCCTTGTTGTCTTCAAAAAGCAATCAAAGCAATACATCGTTATTGCAGGACTCACTAAAACTCCGGGCAACCTCTTTCCGCTGAAAGATGCGGTGCAGACTATGCTCAATGGAAACAACACCACCAAAAAATATGATGCTTTTATTGCTGTGCTAAATGACCCGGCAACAGCAAAGCAAAAATTAATCTATTCCACATATCTCGGAGGCACAGGTGAAGAAGGACAAAAAACAGGATCCAGTTATCATCCGGTGATTGCGTTGGGACCGAGTAATGAATTGTACTTCAGTGTTGCAACAAATAGTGCAGATATCAATACTGTTGCCGGCAGTAATTTCCAGCAATTGAAAAACGGGTATTCGGGAGGATCAGATGCGTTTATTGCGAAGCTTATCAATCTGTCTGATGCAAAGCAATACAACTGCCCCACTCTTAAAAAGTCAGCTGATCTTGCCAGCGTTGAATCTAATCAGGAAAAAAATATGCTCGTCTATCCAAATCCTTTCAAAGATCAGTTCCATATTAATTATAAGGCTTCAACAGAAAAAAAATATTCTATTCAGGTCTTCAATTACGTTGGTAAACTTGTATGGAGCGGGGAATATATTTTTAATGCAGGGATGAACGATGTTGTAGTTGAACTGCCAGAGGTTTCATCTGGCCTTTACCTGGTTAACATAAGCACCGGCGATTCATGGGTCAACCGGATAGTATCAAAAAATTACTGAAAACGATTGCCTTACTTAATCTGCGAAACAATTATTTTAGCCGCTTCAAAATTATCAACGTTGTTACCTTATACTACTTCATACAGATTATGCAATGATATTCTGGAAGCGGGTTGTGGTTTTGAGCATCATGATTTCAAGTCAGCTTTTTAAACCCAGCAATCGTCCCATGAAATTTCTTTTACCGGTCTTCTTCTTTTTTTACACTTTTCAATCCCTGGCTACCTGTACACTTCCTGCACCTAAAGGTTTTAAATCCAATGAAATCGCCAGTTGCCAGTTTACAGTGAAATGGAAACAGGTAACCGGTGCTTCAGCTTATCACCTTCAGTATAAAGCGGTGAGTTCCTCCAACTGGATTGCATTGAATTCAATCGGCAACGTTACAGCTTACACCATTTCAGGTCTGGCTGCGAATACTTCCTATAATGTGAAGGTGGCGGCGGTTTGCGCTTCCAATGAAGAAGGCACTTTCAGTTCAACAATTACTGTAGCGACCACCACTTGTTCGATACCAAATGATCTTGCTGTATCCGGTATTCTCCCGACCAGCGCTACTGTTACGTGGAACGCTTTGTGCGGGGCGACAAATTTTTCTTTGCGCTATCGAAAAACCGGAACTTCAGGTTGGACTACTATTTCAAATATTTCATCACCGAGTTATCAATTATCCGGATTGACACCGGCCACTGCTTACCAGGTGCGAGTTCGTGCCAAGTGTGGTCCAAATCCTTCTGATTATTCAACTATAGTAAATTTCTCCACGCCGGCGGCTACACCTCCTTCCAGAAAAAATGTTTTGCTGGTAATTATTGATGATGCACGGTTTGATTCTTACCAGGCAACCGGTGGACCAGTTTGGTTTCATGATACTGCCATGTCGCGCGTTGCAAATGAAGGGGCTAATTTTGAATTGAGTTTTCCGGCACAGTCGCAATGTGCCCCAAGCAGGGCTTCCATCACCAGCGGACTTTATCCCCACCTTCATGGCGTAACCGATAACCCTACGCAGGTTAACGCAGATACCATTACACAAATCACATTGCCTCAAATACTGCATGACAACGGTTACTATACTGGCCTTATAGGAAAGTACCATATATCCAAACATCCACAACCGGGCTATGATTTCTGGATGGAAATGCATGGAAATGATTATACAGACGCGCAATATAATCTAAACGGCATTCCCACAGTAATTCCAGGTCATGCCACTGATGTAGTATCTGACAGTGCAATTGGCTTTTTGAAAAAAGTGCCGCCAAATCAGCCCTTCTATTTATGGCTTGCTTATATGGCACCTCACACTCCCCTAACACCACGCCCAGAAGACAATGGAATGTTTGATGATGAAATAATGCCCTCACCCCTAAGCCCTGATAAATACACACAGAATTATCCCGGGTTCATTTATAACTGCCATGCTGCGCCTAACCTCGCTGGACTTGAAGATTTCTATCGCAGTTATTTTGAATTGCTGAATGGCGTTGATGTAACGCTAGGCGGCGTATTCAATGAACTCAAAACATTAGGATTGATGGATAGTACGCTCATTATTTTTATGAGCGACAACGGATATATGATCGGAGAACATAAACTTTCTGAAAAACAAATGTCCTACGAAGAATCGATAAAGATTCCCATTTTCATGCGTTATCCGGGACTTATTCCTGCAGGAACCAAAGTGAGCAATAACATGGCAATGAATATTGACATTGCGCCTACCATCCTTGACTTTGCAGGCATCGAAGATACCTTTGGAATGCAGGGAGTATCGTTATTAAAAATGATGAACCACACCGTGGAACGAAAAGAAATGCTGTATGAGTTTTTTAATAAAGACTGCCTGCCTGACATCCGTTCAGTACGTTCATTGGATTATAAATACGTGAAATACAATTGCTCTCAGGTAACTGAAGAATTGTTTGATCTCCATATTGATCCGCTCGAAACAATTAACCATGTTAATGATCCGGGTTATGCAACCATATTGCAGCAATACAGGGACAAACTCACCTATTGGCGTAACTATTATCTCGATTTTACCTGGGATTCCCTGTACTCCTGCAGTCTCACGAATCCGCAACGGCTTTCACATGAGCCCGGAAGCCCGCTGACTTTATTAACTGTATTCCCGAATCCTTCCACCACGGATATAACCATACATTTCATCTCGTCAGAAAAAGCGCCCGTAACGCTCCGGATCATGAATACAGCCGGTGTAGTGATTTACGAAAAAGTATATAATGATGCTTCCTCGGAATTTACTGAAACGCTTGATGTGAAGACATTGCCAGCCGGTAATTATTTCACCATAGTACAGCAGGATAAACAGGCTTATCAACAAACCTTTACTGTTCAATAAAGTGTTAGGTTTTTAAAAGTAACTGAATAACCGTCTGATAATCAACAATAAATTGTTGTATATCATGTGCTGAGAGCCTGCCCGATTTTTATTTTGTAATAAAATGAAAGACCTGTAATGATGAAAAAACGAAATCATATGAAAGGATTTTCTGGTAAGTTCGTTTGCACAATCATCACTTAAGGCGTAAATTCGCTTCCTTTTGAAAAAGGCACTTTTTTTGTCTATGCGGATTTTTTTAACTAATAACTTAAACCAATTCCTGTGAAAAACTTTACCCTAAGTGTAATATGCTGCCTCAGTTTTGCCCTAGCCTACGCTCAGCAAAAACCTGAAAACCTAATGGGATCATTTAATGAGAAAGGATTCCTTGAAAATAAAGGCCAGGTAAAAAACACATCGGGGAAGATAAACGATAAAGTAAAGTTTATTTACAGCCGTGATTTGTTTAACCTTGAGTTGAAGCAAGGTGGTTTTAGTTACGAACTCTTTCAGGCAGTTCCTGCAGGCGACAATATGGATGAAGCGGGATTTGCAACAGAAGACAAGGATAACTCAGGATCTGCTCTTCGCATCGCAAGTTCTGTCCGCATTGATGTGTCACTTGAAGGTGCCGATAAAAACGCGACCATAGAGGCTTCAGATGCCACCGGCGCTTACTTCAATTATTATTATGCGCCTGTTAAAACAAACCGTATCGAACGGGTGAAGGCATTCAATACCATCACTTATCACAATATTTATCCGGGTATTGATCTCATATTCACCGCTCCAAACGATGAAAAAGATACACCACTTCATTACGATTTTGTGCTACAGCCAGGGGCAGATCCAAATATGATTGACCTGAAATACAGTGGCAATCATGCATTAACCATCAATGATAAAGGTGCCGTTCAGCTTAATACAGCCATAGGTTATGTAGAAGAGGGTAAGCCTGTTTCCTTTTTAAAAACCGGGGGGAAAGAAGTTTATTCTGCGTATGCAATCGAAAAAAATCATGTGAAATACACGATTGGCGAATATGATAAAACTCAAACGCTGATCATTGATCCGACTCTGATGTGGGGAACTTATTATGGAGGTGAAAAAATTGAAGATGCCGCTAAAGTTGTGCTGGATAAAAAGAAGTCGCCCATCATCAGTGGTAATACTACCAGTATTTCCAATATCGCATCGGCAGGCGCGTTTCAAACGGTTTATGGTGGAGACCCTTCTGATCTTTTCGTAGCCAAATTTAAAACCAATGGCAAATTGGAGTGGGCATCTTACTTCGGTGGCAATTCAAAGGATTTAGGATATGGAGCTTGCACGGATAAATCTAATAATGTCATTTTATATGGAAAAGCAGTAAGCGATGGACTCGCTACTATAGGGCAAATGGACAGCAAAGGTTCTGGCGACGGGATTATAGCGAAGTTTACTTCGGCAGGTATCTTTCTTTGGAGCACCTACAAAGGATCTGCGAATGACGACCACTACCGGAATGTTATTACCGACAACAAAGGGAATTTGTATTGCGCTGGTTATACAGAAAGCAAAGTGGGTATTGCAACACCTGGAGCTTACCAGGAAGTATTCGGAGGCTCGGGGGATTGTCTTTTTTCCAAATTTACGCCAGACGGAGTTGAACTCTGGACAACTTATTTCGGAGCGCTGGGTTCTGACCGTTTTCATGCTATCAATTTCGATATCTATAACCGCGTTTTGTTAGAGGGTACTACAGGGAGCACTACAGATATGACAACAACCGGTGTTCACCAAACCACTTTTGGAGGAGGAGATGAGGATGTATTGCTTGCAGTATTTGATACAAGTGGTCAGCGCATCTGGAGCACCTATTTCGGTGGAGAATATTCTGATCGTGGCAGAGGTGTGGAATCAGATATTGAGGGTAATATTTATATCACCGGGCTTACAGAAAGTACAATGGGTATTGCAACACCGGGTGCTCACCAGGAGACCTGGACACCCGCTTATGATGGCACCACCAGATTAGAAGATGGATACTTAGCCAAATTCACAACAACAGGCCAGCGAGTATGGGGAACTTATTACGGTGGAAGTGATTACGATCGCATCTGGGGAATGACTCTTGACAGAAATGCTCATGCTATTTATGTAGCGGGCGGAACAAAAAGTCTTGATTCTATTGCCTCGCCTAATGCCTGGCAACAGAACAAGGTATCGGGTGCAGATGGTTTTTTTGCGCGTTGGGATTATAACGGGAAACTGATTTGGGGCAGTTACATTGGCAGTAACTCCGAAGAGCATATTCAGGATATAGAGCAGGATGCAGATGGCTTTATTTATTTACTTGGAGTTACAAGTAATAACCGGATGCCGGTTACGACGGGTGTTTATCAAACCGAAAGCAATGGTAATGATGAGGTCATTCTATACCGATTTTATGCAGGACTCGATTGTTACGATTACAATGAACCCAATAATACATTTTCCACCGCAAAACAAGTCCAGGGCTGGCTTCCTGCTGATACCATTTTTTATGGTTTCACCGGAGGCATTGTAAATGGAGTTGATCAGGATTTTTTTAAAACAAAACCAAAAGATTTAGGATCGAATTTTATGTTTATACTTTCTGATAAGCCAGCCAGTTACAATCTGAAACTTTACAACTCACAGCAGGTATTGCTGCAAAGTTCCAATAATCCTGTTGGCGTTAATGATACCATTGTTTACAATAATGCCCCAGGTAGCTTTTGCTATATTAAAATCGGTCATAATAATTCGACGTTTGACTCACTCAATTGCTACCGGCTTAAGATTTATCAAAGCACGAATATGTTTCCAAAGCTCTCAGGAAACTACTTTGAAACCGACAAGCCGGAACTGTTAACACTCACCGTTTTTCCTAATCCTGCTGATGCGCAACTTTCATTCAGTTTGACCTCACCTTCTTCCGGAAACAGTACGCTAATCATTTATGACCTGCTTGGACGTATAATGAGTACAAAAGAAATTGCACTCACAGAAGGCTACCAATCACTTCAAATTCCTTTAGCCGGTCTGCCCAAAGGAAGTTACAAATTGCTTCTTAAATCAAATGAAAAAAATTGGGTTGCAGGTTTCATAAAACAATAAAAGCAATCGCCTCATAGCCTGTATTTAATAAACTAACAATAATGTATGGTAGCGGCCTGCCAGTAGCTATCATTGATTTTTAATGATGAGGGCGTAAATACGAAAGGTTTACCCTATCATTATTTAAATGTCAGGTACAATTGCAAAAGAGGAAGAGCTATAAGCCAACAATTTCGATCCATTAATAAGTGTAATTTTAGCGTAATATCTTGTAGGGATATTTCAAAAAGCAAGATTTTAATACAGAAAAAACTACTGCAATGACAAAAACAACTGCACTAATTTTCATTTTCATTTTCAGCTATCTTGGAGTAACAGCCCAGGAAACATGGCTGGCATCCACTCAACAACTGTTGAATTTTGTAGAGAATAAAGGTCAGGTAGTAGATCAAAAAGGAAATTCCAACAGCAGTGTCCGGTTTATTTTTGCCGACAGGTACTTTAATCTCCAGCTTAAAGAAAGTGGATTCAGCTACGAGCTCTTCGAAGAAAAATTGCCGCAAAACCTGACAGAATCAGGTTTAAAAAATACATTGCCGATGGAGTCAGAGGACTTTGAACAAAAAGAAGGCAACCTGCAATCAAACCGCATCGACGTAAAAGTTGTTGGAGCAAATGCTCACCCTCAAATCCTCGGAGAGTCATCAACAGGAACAGTGCTTAATTTTTACACTTCGAACTGTACTTCTGAAGGAATAACCGGAGTTCAAAGTTTTGAGAAAGTAAGATATAAAAACATCTATCCTGGGGTCGACCTCGTTTTTTCTGCCCCGGACAAAAGCACAGGCACAACTTTGAAATATGAATGGATCGTTAGTCCGGGTGCGGATGCCTCGAAAATCAGCTTGCTATATGAAGGTGCTACTGCAATGATTCCGGTTCCCGGAGAGGGTTTTAAGTTATTAACCCGATCCGGCATAATTGAAGAAAGCAAAGTAATTGCTTTCACTGCTGCAAATGAATTACCGGTGCCTGCTGCATACCATTTCGATAAAAATAAAATAAGCTATAAAATAGAGCGCGATTACACCAATACGATCGTAATTGATCCCAATATTTTATGGACTTCTTATTTTGGAGGCAACCTTTCAGAAGACATTAACAATGGAGAACTCGCAGTAGATAAGCAATCAAAAGTGATTGTTGCGGGCAGTACGCTCAGCACGCTTCAGGTTGCAAGCACTGGCGCTTACCAGACCACTTATGGTGGAGGCTATCACGATGCTTTTGTTGCCAAATTCACTACCGTGGGCAAATTATCATGGGCAACTTATTACGGTTCGTCAGGTAAAGATGAAGGGCATGCAGTAGCTACTGATGCGGATAACAATATTTACCTCGGCGGACTAACAACCAGCCAAAATGGTATCAGTACGCCTGGTACTTACCAGGCTTCATTAGCCGGAGGACAGGATGCTTTTTTGGTAAAATTTAATGATTCCGGTATCAGGCAATGGGCCACCTACTTTGGTGGTTCTATCCAGGATGAAATACTTGATTTGGATTGCGATAAAAAGGGCAATATTTATTTTTCAGGATACACGGTAAGTCCGGATAAAATCGCAACTCCGGGTGCACACCAGGCAGCAATGAATAATCCGGGTGGAAACAATGGAGATGCTTTTTTAGGAAAGTTTACATCTGCAGGTGTCCTAAAATGGGCTTCTTATTTCAGCGGGCCTGCGCAGGACCGTGCACATGGAATTTGCGTTGGAAAAAATGGTGATTTATATATAGAAGGAACCTGCGAAAGTGAAACAGAATTTGCAACTGCCGGCGTTCATCAATCCGTGTATGGTGGTGGTGGAACTGATGTTTTTATTGCAAAGTGGGATACCTCCGGAAATTTTTATTGGTGCAGTTATCTGGGTGGAATAAATGAAGACCATGGACGTGGTGTTAAAACAGATAATGCCGGTAATGCCTATATAATCGGATGGTCGGCAAGCCCGTCAGGAATGGCTTCAACGGGTGCTTTGCAGGAACATTGGTATGAGGCTTATGATAATGACGGTGCCCTGAAGTATGATGGATTTCTTGCAAAATTTCACCCTGATGGCAGCAGAGAGTGGGGAACTTATTACGGAGGAAATGGAAAAGACCAGTTATTTACACTGGCAGTAGATGATGATAATGATTTCGTTTATTGCGGTGGTTTAACTTCAAGCCTTAATAATATCAGCACAACCGGCTCCTATCAGCCAGCTTATGGTGGCACCACAGATGGCTTTATAGGAAAATTTTCATTTACCGGTGCCAGAATCTGGGGCAGCTATTTTGGAGTAGAAGACAATGAAGAATTGCATGGAATGGGACTTGATAAAAATGGATTCCTTGACCTTTTATTATCTACCACAGGAAATAATTTTTCTGCGACCCCGGGTGTTTATCAGACAACAAACAATGGCGCTAACGAAACGATTGTGACCCGTTTGAATGTTGCTGATGCATGCTATGATAAGTATGAACCAAATAACACTAATGCAACTGCGATGCTGATCAAGACATTTGATGATGCAAATCTTTGGGGTTATACCGCCGCTATTTCATCCGCTGCAGATTTCGATTGGTATAAATTAAAGCTGTCATCACCTACCAATTTAAAATTGGTGCTTACCGACCTAATGGCTGACTACGATCTGAAATTATATAAGTCGAATGGCCAGTTACTTTTTTCATCAGTGAATGCCGGAACGGTGGATGAAACAATAATTTATAACAGCGCGCCTAAAGGAAATTATGTTTTGGAAATTTCTCATACTGCTGCATCATTCGATGCGAATAACTGCTATAGAATTCTTCCCATAACCAACGCTTCACCGTGGTTTATGAAAGAAGGTCAGGAATTATTGCAAGCGCCGGTTTCGCTGCAGGCAATGGTTTATCCAAATCCTGCAGCCGGTCAAATTTCTCTTAAGCTCTCCACCGTAACACCAACAGAAGTAAAAATTACTGTTTACAATTTATTACATCAGCCGGTTTATTCCACTCAATTGGAGGTAAATGAAACTACACAGCCATTACAAATTCCTGCAGAGCACTTTGTTCCTGGGTTGTATTTGGTGGAAATTCTGGAGGGTGATTCGAAAACAATGCTGAAGGTGATGCTTCAATAGGGGTTGTTGTTGCTGCATTAATTAATTTATATTCCTATCGCAGGAGGAAATCCTTAATTGAGTGGATACAAACGATTGTGCCTGTTTAGATAATAACGCATCGAAGGACCAGCGATAAGTATCGTTACAAAGGTCATCACGACCAAACCAACAAACACCTTTTCATTTATGATTCCTGCCTGAAGTGCAAGGATTCCGAGCACAATTTCCATTGAGCCCCGGGCATTCATTGCGAAGCCTACCGCAATCGCTTTATTTGTTTTGAACCCGCTTAAGCGTGCTCCGATAAACCCGCCAATCAACTTACCCAAACATGCAATCGACAGCACAAAAATGCAAATGAAAACATCGAAATCTTTAATGAAATTAACGCGCAATCCAATGGAAACAAAAAACAGCGGGGCTAAAAGATTAGAAACAAATTCATGTAACATATCTTTTGCTTTACGACTGAAATTCCGGGAATCACCCACTGCTACACCAGTTAAAAAAGCGCCGAATATTGCATGAATTCCTACCCATTCTGTAAAGATGGCACCGAGCAGGCATAACATAATGGCTAAAGCCAATGAAGCCCCGGGACCTTTAAGTTCTCGTGAAGCAAATTCAAAAAGTTTGTCAATTGCCCTTCGTCCTTCTGTTAATAGAATAATGGTAAAAATCATCACCAATAAAATGGTCTGCCATAAGCCCATGCCTTCCTCTTGTAAATCACCCAGGCTTATTACTACCGTGAATAACATCCAACCTGCAAAATCATTGATCATGGCAGCCGTTAACAAGAGACTTCCGAATCGTGACCTTCCTAACTCAAGATCAAACAGAATTTTTGCCAGCACAGATAAAGCTGTTATTGATAACGCAGTTCCCATAAACATAGCAGGCACCAACTTGTCAGCATGACCATTACTTAAAAAATGATCAAAGAAAATCCAGGTGCCTGCAAATCCGGCAGCAAAGGGAAATACAATGCTTGATAAGCTGATCTTAGCTGCTGCTTTCCCTCTTTTCAATACATCATGTAAGTGCACTTCCATTCCCGCAACAAAAAGAAACAAAATGATAGCGATACGGGAAATGCCATCAAATGCAAATTGTGCATTTGCAGATGAAAAAAATAGCTCATGAAAAAAGGAAGGAAACAAATTACCTAAGACGGAGGGACCCACTAATAAACCTGCAATCAATTCCCCCATTACAGCCGGTTGTTTCCATTTCCTGAATAACTCACCAAATCCTCTGCCGAGTAATAATAAAGTGGTGATAATAATAAGATAGGATAAAAAATCATGCGTTGAATTGGAAGCCATAACCTGAATCTTAAAATTTCAGCGGGGAGTGAAGCGATCCATTAAAAGGTAAACGGCGGACAAGGTAATTTTCTTTCTTAGAATTGTAATCTGAACTCATGATTCTTCGATGATTTTTCAGCTTAGAAATTCCTTTAGGTCGAATAACGAAAGCCATTTTTTTGTCCCTGAAAAAGAAAAGGTGGCATTGCGCCACCTTTTCAGACTTAAAATAATGAATTTGTTATTTCACTACAATCATCTTCTTAGTTGAAAATTGCTTTTCATTGTTTGCAATCACCACTTCATAAATGCCCGGAATGAGGGAAAGATTTTTTACAATCACCTGTTGTGAGGCAACACTCAATTCTTTTGCATAAACCTGTTTGCCCAGCAGATCAAAAATCTTTAAAGTGGCATCTTCGGAAATCCGGTAAGTCATAGAAAAACTGCCCTGGTTAGGATTCGGATAAATTTCCATGCCATTGCTTGCCTGGGGTTCGTTTGCCGAAACTTCCACTCCTACCTGTATCTTAAGCAAAAAACCATCGTCAAACCCACCAAATATTTCCTGTGCAACACCAGGTGTGCTGATACCTTCACTTTCTGCTGTTCCAACCAAAAACATGTTTACATCTTCATTGTCCACAGCAAGGGCAAGGGTACTTTCTCTTTCCGGACCGCCGTAATAGCTGCCCCAGATCCGGTTACCCGCAGAATCAAACTTTTCTATAAACATATCATCTTTACCGCCATACGTAGGTTGAAAACCATCTGGTGTTCCTACAATGGTAGGAGAATTTGTAGTACCTGCGAGATAAGGATCATTTCCGATCATGGTAACGGCACGGCCGCGGTCTTCAGCACCATCGCCCACATATGTTGACCAGACCGGATAACCATTCGTACTCCATTTCATTATTACTGCGTCATGAGAAGGCTCGCCTTGTCCATCATATCCCTGGCTCCATTCAGGTTGAAAAGTACCCGGTGTGGAAACACCGGTGTCACTCGCGCTATATCCAATAAAATAGACAAACTCACCTAATGGATCAACTCTCACGCCCCTTCCACGATCTTCAAATTCACCGCCCCAATAAGAGCACCATTTTAATCCACCGGTTGGGCTGTATTTAGCCAATAAATAATCCTGTCCCCCAGAATTATGATCGCGATACGCATTTTTCTTTATACCAAACTTGCTTCCTGTGCTTCCATTGATGTATATATTACCACTTGGATCAGCATCCACACTTCTGCCATGATCTTCGCTCTCGCCACCTAAAAATGTTCCCCATAACAATTGGCCGTCAAATGTCCATTTACTCAAACACAAATCGGAATTGCCATTATTTAAGGGCTGCCATGCATCAATTGTAGCAATACCACTATCACTGTTTGAATAACCCACCATAATAATATTTCCATCATGGTCCATCTTCAGTCTCCGGATAATATCCTCGTCCTCTCCCCCATAATAAGTAGCCCAAACCCTGTGTCCCGAAGGATCAAAATAGGCGAGAAGACCATCTTCCACACCTGCAAAAATTTCCTGGTGCATGCCATTTCCAAGTGTCACAATTCCATCAGGACTTGTAGTATGCGCGCCTAAATAAATATACTCCTCGTCATTTACAATACATGCTCTTGCCCTGTCGAGGCCTGAACCTCCATAGTAAGTTCCCCAGATACGCACTCCATTCGGATCATATTTTTCAATGTAAATATCAATATCCCCGATTTTTTCTGTTTGATAAGCTCCAGTAGTTGCAATATTATCAGAGCTATAGGTACGGCCTGTAATGATTACATGATCCTCACTGTCAACTGCCAAACCGCGGGCTTCATCGCTTTCCAACCCTCCGGCATAAGTAGCCCATACAAGCGTAGGGTCAATTACAAGGGACTGCTTCACATCATAATGCGGGACATTAAAGCTGATAAAATCATTTTCCTTTTTAAAAGACACACTTACCGGTAATACTTTCATACCCTGTGCATTTTGAAGGTAAGATTCCGGAATCATTTCAAAAATACGTCCCCGTTCATTGGAGGTTTCCAATGTGCCGTTGTCGTATATTTCCTGATTGTTTGCACCTTGATAACGGTAGCGGATTTCATTTACATTTCCGCCCGGATGCACCACAAAGTCATAGGCAAGCGCCCGAACAGGATATTGATCCGGGCTTGCAATCATTACCAGGTCAATGTTGTCATAAAGATTTTTATAAGTGATTTTATTGTATTGCTTTACATCTGTCAAGCCACTTTGTGGTGTATAAGACAGATAGTAATTAAGATAGTCAGGCAACATTTCTTCGGCAACAATTTCAGGATGCTCATTGGCTCCGGAAAATTGCAGATCTATTCTGCTGCTTTTGTAATGAAAATCAGGAAGCGGTGCATCTTCAGGATCAAGATTATGTGATGCAGCATAACCCTGAGCTTCAGATATGCTCTGTGGGTCAGCTTCAATGGTAAATAAGTCGAAGCTGATGGTATTCGGCTTCAACTGCACCTTGATGCCCGGACGGATATACATATACAGCAGGTCTTCTCTTTCTTTGCCATTTTGATCATGAAACTGTCCTTTGTTTTCAATAAATCCCAGCGTTCCATTTAACGGAGTCTTTTGTGGTGTTTGCGCGGCTACGACATTTAATCCGAGAAAGAAAACTATCAGAATGTGGAGCGTAACGTACTGTTTTTGTATTCCCTTTTTCATTGGTAAAAATGATTTTGAATTAAGAAAAAATAAAAATTTAATGATTTGGAACAGGAAATTTCTCTTTGATCAACAATTATTTGATAACTATGAAATTTCTGCTCGCAAGTTCCTTGCCATTCACAGTTATCCTGCAAGTATAAATTCCCGGCACAGCGTTAATATCTGTAACCGCTATTTTTTCATCTGCAACATTTAACGGTTTTGAGTAAATCATAGCCCCCTTGATATTATAGATGCTGAGAGTGCCTTGTTCCGTCAAATGATATTTCATTGAGAAAGATCCATTATTCGGATCAGGGTAAATATTTAAAGCTGTTTCACTTGCAGGTGTTGTCAGACCAGTGACTGTGTCAACTTGTATTTTAACGAGATACGCGTCTTCGTAACCGCCATACACCACTTGCGCGACTCCGGGTGTTGCAATATCAATACTGGACGTTGTTCCCACCTGATAAATATGTGTATGAGATTTATCCACCGCCAATGCAAGTGTACTCTCACTGCCTTCTTCCCCAATATAGGAACCCCAGACTCTGTTACCATTCGGATCAAAGTGTTCAATAAACATATCATCATTTCCACCGAAAACAGGTTGAAAACCATTTGGAGTTGACATTACCGTAGCATTCGAAGTAGTACCCGCAATATAAACTTCATGTCCAATCATGGTAATGGCACGTCCGCGGTCATCCTTGGGTCCTCCAATGAAGGTTGACCAGATCGGATAACCATTCGTACTCCATTTCATTAATACCGCATCATGGAAAGGTTCACCTGTATTATCATATCCCTCACTCCAATCCGGTTGAAACGCACCCGGTAAGGTTACTCCATCAGCGCTGGCGCTGTATCCGGTAAAATATACGAATTCACCATCCTTGTCAACATATACTCCTCTGCCACGGTCTTCCACTTCACCACCCCAATACGTGCTCCATTTACAGTTACCATCTTTAGTAAATTTGGCCAGCAGATAATCCTGACCACCTGCACTGGAATCCTTGAATGCGTTTTTCTTAATACCAAATTTACTTCCGGTGCTTCCGTTAACATAAATATTATCTGCATCATCAGAAGCAACACTTCTTCCATGATCTTCGTTTTCGCCACCGAGATAAGTGCCCCAGATACGGTGCCCTGTAGTGTCCCATTTAATAAGTATCAGATCAGAGTTCCCGTGCCAATCCGGCTGATAGACACCTGAAGTTGTAATGCCGGAATCACTTTCTGAATAACCAACGAGGATGATATTTCCATCAATATCGAATTTCAGACGTCGTACTACTTCTGTTCCGGTACCACCAAAATACGTAGCCCACTTTCTAAATCCATCTTTAGTAAAGTAACCAAGCACACCATCATCACCATCGCCGCCTGCAAACTGATCTCTGAAAATATAATTCCCATTGTCAGGATCGCCTGCTGCAATACCGTCCGGACTGTCTGTATGACTTCCAAAATAGAGATTATCGTATTTGTCTGCAATTACACCGCGGATATGGTCTGTTTTTGAACCGCCCCAATAAGTGCCCCACAACCGAACGCAATCAGTGGTATATTTTTCGATCTGCATATCTACATCCCCCAGCAATTCTGTTTGAAATGCACCATCAGTGGAAATGCCATCTGAACTATAAGTACGACCTACCAGGATCACATTATCCTCACTATCAACACATACTCCTCGTCCTTCCTCACTATATAAACCGCCCGAATAGGTTCCCCAAATAACGACAGGATCTATCACAAGAGATTGCTTTTTATCATAAGCGCCTACTTCAAAAGAGATTATGTCTTTATGCTTTGCAAATGAAACTTCAACCGGCATCAATTTGATACCGTTTTTATTCTGCAAAAATGATTCAGGTATCATCTCAAACATGCGGCCTGTCGCATTAGCGGTAGCCATCGTACCATTATCATAAAATACACGATCATCAGCACCCTGGTAACGATAGCGGATATCTTTTACATTGCCGCCCGGATGAACAACAAAATCGTATGCCAGCGCCTGGTCAGGGTACTGATCAGGACTGGCAATCATCACCAGGTCAATGTTATTGTATAAATTTTTATAAGTAACCTTGTTATAAAGTTTAACATCCTTTATGCCTTCTTTCGGTGTAAATGCCAGGTAGTAATTGAGATAATCTGATTTCATCTCTTCAGCCACCACCTGCGGGTTTGGATTAGCGCCGATGAATTCAACATCAATACGATTGCTTTTATACCGGATGTTTGGAATGGGGCGATCTTCGGGATCCAGTGAATGATCCAGCGTATATGCATCAGATTCCTTTACACTTTGAGGATCTTCCTCCATCGTGTACATTTCAAAACTGATGGAAGAAGGAAGTAGTTGCACCTTCATGCCTTTGTTAATATACATGTAAAGCAAATCCTCGCGAACCTTACCATCCTGGTTGCGGAATTGTCCTTTGTTTTCAATAAATCCAATGGCACCTTTAAGCGGCAAACGTTCTGCCTTTTGTGCGCTGATATTTAAGGCAGCCAATAAAAGAAATACAACAGCAATAACTGATTTAGTGAGTGTAGTTACACGTATTTTCATACCTACTTTTTATTGGTTTAAGTTTGCGAAGTTATTGTATTCAGCTAAATTGATTATTTAAAGTTTCTTAACAAGCTGTTAATAAACGACGCAAAAGTAAGCCATTTGTTGTAGAGAACAATACACGTATATAACAGGTAAAATGGAATATTTTGAAGTGTTATTTTACTTTAGAAATTAAATGATAAATAAATGTGCGTTATCCATATAATGAAGGAAAGTTAATTTTGCGGCTGCAAGATAAATTTCACGGAGGTGTTGTTACTCAACTCAACTTACATTTAACTGAATTGAAAAGCTTGGTGTATTTTCGTAGCCATTTCAGCGTATTCAATAACAAAACAAGGCCACTTTAAAAAAATCAGCAAATGAAGTTTTTGTTCAATAAAATTCATAGCCGGGGTATGTTTTTACCCGTGTCATTCATCTTCGCGATTTCTATTTTCCTGGTAAATATTTGCAGGGCACAGGCACCTGATATCACCTGGTCTAAAACATTTGGCGGTCCGGGCAATGATGTAATGCAGGATATTTATCCCACTTCCGATGGAAATTTTATCATGTTGGGTCTGACTGATTCAACCGGCGGTGACGTAACCTGCACTATCAAAGGAAAGCATGACTCCTGGGTGATCAAGATGGCACCTGACAGCACCATCATCTGGCAAAAATGTTTTGGCGGATCATTAGAAGAAGGGAATCCCAATTCAAAAATTATTCAGACCAGTGATGGCGGTTATCTTTTTCAGACAGAAAGCTGGTCTGATGATTTTGATGTGACAGGACACCATAACGACAGCGATGCCTGGACCGTAAAACTTGATGAAAACGGCAACAAAGTCTGGGCTCATTCCTTTGGCGGTACCGATTTCGACACGCCGCGTTTTATGCTCGAACTTCCGGGGCACAAATACCTGCTCATGTCGCGTACCACTTCACACAATGGAGATGTTCCGGCTAATAGCTATCCTGATTTTTTCAACTCATGGGTATTTGTGGTGGATAAAGATGGCAACATCATACGAAACAACATCTATGGCGGCTCAGGCGATGATGATTTATATAAGGCCATACTCCGGCCCGATGGCACACTGGCGATGTTCGGCCTTACCAGCTCCACGGATGGAGATCTTGCAGGCCTGAATACACAAGGTATTGACGGTTGGATGCTGACAACTGATACGATGGGCAATGTGATTTCAAGCAAAGTTTACGGCCATCAAAATGAAGAAGATATTCTGGATGTTTTTCCAACTGCTGATGGAGGCTTCATTACATTTGGTGATACAGAAGATCCTACTGTTGCGGTAGAAAATGGTTTTTGGCATGGTGACTTTGATTATTGGGCCATGAAGCTGGACGGCAGCGGCAATGTTCAGTGGCAAGGCATTTATGGTGGATTGAAAAGAGAACAATTGCATAGGGGTGCGATATCATCTTACGATGGCGGCTATTTTCTGAGCGGATCAACCCTTTCTACAGATGGTGACATTTTGAATGAAGATAATAAGGCCAGGGAATATTGCCTGATGCGAATCAGTGCTGAAGGCGCCTTTTTATGGAGTGTGGCCATTGGCGGAAGTCAGCCTGAATATTGCTATTCAATGCTCGATGGTGGCATTGTGGTAGGTGGAGCGTATTCAAATGACGGCGATGTTACCGGCCTTCAGGGCGATGCTGATGGATGGGTTGTAAAATTCGATATTCAGACCGTAATAGATGAAATGGAATCACCAAAAGGACTTACCATTTTTCCAAACCCTTCCGGCAACTTTATTCATGTTGATTTATCTGCCATTGCCAATCCGTCAACCATCGAAATAAAAAATAATTTTGGACAAACTGTTTATTCGGTGAATGCAGTCCGTCAGGAATTGGATATAGATGTACACAACTGGAATTCCGGTAACTATTATGTGGTGATTACCACTTCCTCAGGAAAAATCCGCCAATATGTAAAGTCATTTGAAGTGGCTAAATAATTAGCGGACAAACGACTTTGCAATACTTGATTATAAATGCCTGCAGTCAGAAAATAATATTGCGATATACTAATTGCAGGTATAAAACATTTTAAGGCTAAATAAATTAACTCCTGTATGAAAAAGGTAATTATTTCTGTTTTAATTATAGTTGTATTAGTGGTAATTGCCGCTTTCACGATTCCCATTTTATTTAAAGACAAGATTATAGCAAAGGTTAAAAGCACGATTAACAAACAGATCAATGCAAAAGTCAATTTCGGAACTTTTAATGTTTCTATTCTTTCCGGGTTTCCCAACCTGACGCTGTGCTTAAATGACCTCACAATTATTGGCATCAATGAATTTGAAGGCGACACACTCACTTCCATAAAAGAACTGAAATTGAACCTCGATCTGATGAGTGCCATTAAAGGCGAAGAATTAAGAATCAAGTCGGTTACTGTCAACAATGCACTCCTCAATTTATTGGTATTGAAAGACGGAAAAGCAAATTGGGACATTTCAAAACCGGCCCCCACAACTGCAGCAAATGCTTCGTCTGATTATAAAATTGAATTGAAATCCTATCAACTGCTTCACTCAGAAGTGCGGTATAACGATCAGTCAGCAGGAATGAAATTATTGCTGAAGGATGTAAATCACTCCGGAAGCGGTGACTTCACGCAGGATCTTTTTACTCTTTCTACCAAAACAAATATTGCAAGTGTATTTGCCATTTACGGAGGTGTTAGTTATTTGAACGGAGTTAAAACCGACCTGAAAGCTGATCTTGAAATGGACATGAAAAACAGCAAATACACTTTCAGGGAAAATGAATTGGCTCTCAACGATCTTACAATTGGCTTTGATGGATTTGTAGCAATGCCAACAGATGATATTAAAATGGATATAAAGTTTACAACTAAAAAGGCGGCCTTCGGTTCCTTTGTTTCGTTAATTCCTGCCATCTATACAAACGATTTTAAAAATCTCAAATCATCAGGCACACTTACTTTCGATGGTTTTGTGAAAGGAACTTACAGTGGTAAATCGCTTCCTGCTTATGGAATCACGCTCGCCATTCAAGATGGAATGTTTCAATATCCTTCATTGCCAACCGCTGTAAAAAATGTGCAGGTTGATCTGAAAGTGAATAATCCCGATGGTGTAACAGATCATACCATCATTAACCTGAAACGATTGCATGTTGAAATGGGAAGTGATCCTTTTGATGCGCGCATGTATGTTAGCACACCTGTTTCTGATCCCAACATTGATGCAACAGTAAAAGGTAAAATCAATCTCGGAAATATTAAAAATATAGTGCCGCTGGAAAAAGGTACCAACCTATCGGGAATGCTGATAGCTGATGTAACAGCAAAAGGAAGAATGTCATCCATTGAAAATAAGCAGTATGAAAATTTTGACGCGCACGGTAATGTTTCAGTAACGGGCATGAATTATAAAAGTGAAACGTATCCGGAAGGAATTGCCGTCAACCAATTTATGCTCACCTTCAATCCAAAAAATGTGACGCTGAATAATTGCGATCTGAAAATGGGCAACAGCGACCTGAAAGCGAATGGCGCTTTCGACAATTTCCTCTCCTATTATTTTAAAAATGAAACGCTGAAAGGATCACTCAACATCCATTCAAATTTGATTGATCTGAATCAACTCGTGGCTTCTTCCGCATCAACCACCACTGCAACAGTTCCTGACACGGCTGCGATGACCGTGATTGAAATTCCTTCCAACATTGATTTCAGTTTGAATACCTCTGTTGCAAGAATGCTTTACGAGGATATTATAATACAAAACCTGAAAGGAAATGTGGCGATGAAAAATGCTACGCTGGATATGAATGGTATAACATTCAATACATTGGATGGACTGGTGCAGATGAGTGGAAATTATAGTACCGCAGATATCAAACAACCGGCTATCAATTTGAATCTTGCAGTTACTGATTTGGATATTCCTAAAACTGCCAAAGCATTTATTACCGTTCAAAAAATGGCGCCGATTGCTGAAAGATGTACCGGTAAAGTATCCTCTTCATTCAATGTAGTGGGTAAACTCGATCAGCACATGCAACCGCAACTCAATTCACTCACCGGTAGCGGAACATTAAAAACCGGAAATGTGGTTCTTTCCAATTATGAACCATTGAGCAAAATGGCCGATGCATTGAAGATGCCGCAGTATAAGCAGCTCGCACTCGACAATGTGAACCTTTCCTTCAAATTCAAAAATGGAAGAGTAAATGTGGAGCCTTTTGAAACAAATCTTGCCGGAACCAAAGCAACGATTGAAGGTTCCAATGGCTTTGATCAGACCATTGATTACAATGTAAATCTTGCCATACCAAAAGCGAAACTGGGAACACAGGCAACAGGTGTAATGGACAACCTGCTGGCAAGTGCGAATAAATCCGTGGGCACTAATTATTCGATGCCTGATCCCATAAATGTGAAAGTAAATATTGGTGGAACGGTAACTCATCCTGTAATCAAAACAGGATTGAAAGATGCAGCCATGTCGCTTACTGAATCAGTAGAAGAAGAAGTGAAAGCTGTGGTGGCAGAAAAAATAGACGAAGGAAAGGCAGCAGCAAAAGAACAGGCCGACAAGCTGATCAAAGACGCTGAAATCAAAGCAAAAGAATTACATGATGCCGCAGTGATTACCTCAGACAAGGCTAAAAAAGAAGGCTATGCCCAGGCGGATAAGCTGGTGGCACAAGCCAAAGATCCAATCTCCAAAGCCGCTGCTAAAGTGGCCGCCGACCAATTGAAAAAAGAAACCGATGCCCAATCGGCAAAAATCATCAAAGCTGCAGATGAGGAAGGCAGGAAGCTGATTGAGGAAGCGAAGAAGCAAGCGGATGCTTTGTTGAAATAAAAGCCGGTTACCTATCTCCTGATATTATCATTTGGATAAAATATTTATCCGGAAATACATTTGCGCTTCCTGGGCTCGATTGTCATCATGTATTTTATCTACAATAATGTCGCCCCTGTTTTTTTTTTTTTTTCCCCTCCTTCCCCCCCCCCCCCCCGGGGTTTCTTTTTTTTTTTTTTTTTTCCCCTTCCTCCCCCCCCTCTTTTTTTTTTTTTTTTTTTTTTTTTTTTTTTTTTCCCTTTTTTTTTTTTTTTTTTTCTTTTTTTCTTTCGCAAAAAAAAAAACCAAAACGAAGGGAAAAAAAAAAACCCAAGGAAACCCAGGAGGGGGCGGCCGCGGGGAAAAAAAAAAACACAACCACGCGAGCCCAACCCCCCGCCGGGGGGAGGCCATTATTTTAAAAAAAAAAAAAAAAAATTATTGATTATAAAAAAAAAATCAGATTAAGAGAAATTGTTGCTCCTTAAAAAATCACAACCATTTTTTTTCAAAAATTTTACTCAATACACGTCCAGTTTGCTGTTTATCCACAAAATATTTCACTTTTTTCCACATTTTATTATGATTTCATAACCACACTTCATTTTTTTTCAAATAAATTAAAAACCCACTTACATTTGCCGGTAAATCCTCCCACATGTCAAATCTTCGCTTAAAATCCATTGATCGTGTATCGGAACCCAGGCACATCGATAACAGAAATCAGGGTAAAAAAATCTCCGACTACTTTGCTGAAAACGTCTTCACCGAATCGGTAATGAAGAGTTACCTCAGCGAAGATGCTTACCTGAGCGTAATGAGCGCCACCAAAAGCGGTAACAAAATCGACCGCAAAATAGCGGACCAGGTAGCCTCCGCCATGAAATCGTGGGCCATCTCTAAAGGTGCCACCCATTACACGCATTGGTTTCAACCGCTCACCGGTGCCACTGCGGAAAAGCACGATTCGTTTTTCCAGATCAACAGTTCCGGAAAGGGAATGGAGGTTTTTGACAGCAATGCGTTAGTACAGCAAGAGCCGGATGCCAGCAGCTTTCCAAGCGGAGGATTGAGAAATACTTTCGAAGCACGCGGCTATTCCGCCTGGGATCCTTCTTCGCCTGCCTTCATCATGGAGATTGGCAATGGAAAAACATTGTGCATTCCCACGATTTTTGTTTCGTACAATGGAGAAGCACTTGATTACAAAGCACCATTGCTGAAATCGTTGAATGCTTTGGAAAATGCAGCCGTTGAGGTTTGTCATTACTTTGATAAAAATGTTACCAAGGTCGTTCCCACACTCGGCTGGGAACAGGAATATTTTGTGATTGATGAAGCGTTGTTCGAAGCGCGGCCTGATCTTGTTTTTAGCGGACGTACCTTATTTGGTCATGCACCGGCAAAAGGTCAGCAGCTGGAAGATCATTACTTCGGATCTATTCCTGAAAGAGTATATGCATTCATGCTCGACTTTGAATCGGAATCTTTCAAATTAGGGATTCCATTAAAAACAAGGCACAATGAAGTAGCGCCAGCGCAATTTGAAGTAGCACCTATTTTTGAAGAAGTGAATGTGGCTGTGGACCACAATCAATTATTGATGGATGTGATGCAACGGGTTGCCCGCCGTCATAAGCTGCGCGTGATTTTGCATGAAAAACCATTTGCCGGCATCAACGGCAGTGGGAAACATAACAACTGGAGCATGGCAACCGACACCGGAAAAAATCTTTTATCTCCGGGACGCACGCCAAAAACAAACCTGCAGTTCCTTACCTTTTTCATCAATGTAATTAAAGCAGTAAGTGAAGGTGATGATCTGTTACGCGCCTCTATCGCTTCCGCCGCCAATGATTTTCGTCTGGGTGCTAACGAAGCGCCTCCGGCCATCATCAGCGTGTTCATCGGTTCGTATATGACGGACATCCTGAATGAGATTGAATCGAAAGTAGAAAGTGGAAAATTTACAGAAGAGCGCGAGCAGGAGCTCAGGCTTGAAATCCACAACAAGATTCCATCGCTGATGCAGGACAATACAGATCGTAACCGTACTTCACCATTTGCCTTCACCGGAAATAAATTTGAGGTGCGCGCCGTGGGTTCCTCACAAAATTGTTCGTCAACCATGACAGTGTTGAATACGATAGTTGCTGACCAGTTGATCAACTTTAAAAACGAAGTGGATGGTTTGATTTCCAAAGGCAAGAATCGCGAAGTGGCGCTGATGGAAGTACTGAAGCGATACATTACCGAAAGCAAAAAAATTTGTTTTGAAGGAAACAATTATTCAAAAGAATGGGAAGAAGAAGCAGCGCGTCGTGGTTTAAGCAATGTAAAGAATACGCCGCGTGCTTTGGATTTCATGATCACAAAAAAAGGTATCGATCTTTTTGTACGCAACCAGGTTTTTACCAAAGAAGAAATTCATGCACGCCATGAAATTGAGCTGGAGAAATACATTAAGATTGTGCAGATTGATGGCCGGATGATTGGAGAGCTGGCTGTAAATCAAATCATCCCTGCAGCCATTCAATATCAAAACGAGCTGATCAATAACATCAAAGGATTTAAAGAAATTGGTTTAGATACAAAACATACCGAAGCACAGAAAAACCTGGTGACTGAAATCAGTGAACATGTAAATGCTATTCTGAAAATGGTGAATGAGATGACGGAAGCGCGAAAGTCAGCCAACAACACAGAAGACATTCGTGATCGTGCTATTGCGTATTGCGATAAGGTTAAACCATTCTTTGATGAAATACGCTACCGCACCGACAAGCTGGAACTCATTGTTGATGATAAATTGTGGCCATTGCCTAAATACCGCGAACTCCTGTTTATGAGGTAATAAATTTATTGCCGTTTAGTTAATTGTTTTTTTTAAAGAAAAGCCGCACCGGCATATCAGGTGCGGCTTTTTATTTCCCGAACTATGCGTTAAATAAGAGTTGCAAAAAAATAAACGTCCTTTTCGAAAAGGCTTTCAATACTTCTCAAATTTTTTTGTCACCGTCCCTTCATCAAAAATAAATTTCAGGAAATAACTTCCTGATGAAAATTGCCGGATCGGAATGGTTAAAAGACTTCCTGCAGCATAAGCAGGCGGATTTTCCGTATAGATTCTCTTACCCACTACATCATATATTTCAATCATCCTGCACCCTTCAGTCTGCAAGCGATAACCCAATGCATCATTTGCAGGATTTGGAAATATACTTACCGAATTGTTCAATGGCAGTTCAGCAACACCAACCATCCAAAAAGAAAAAATTCCGGCAGTGTCTACACAATTAGTGTTGTCAGTAATCTCCACAGTATAAATTCCGCTTGCAGTTGGTGTGTATTGTTGCGAAGTGGCTCCTGTAATTGGAGCTAACGATGTAACAGTAATTCCATACAACCATTGATAGGAAACATTACTCACACTACAATTTAAAGAAACTCCATTTGAAGAAATTTCAGGATGTTCAGGGCTCACCGTAACTGTAATGCTGTTAGAAAGATGTGCCATCGCACCGTTGTAACTCTCTTCCAATTGATAAACTCCGGAGGTGGTAACAACAATCGAAGTAGCGGTTGCACCTTCAATGGATTGGTTGTTCTTTTTCCATTGATAGGTATGACAATCATAGTTTGTGTTTCCTGATAAGGTAACCTGACCGCCGTTACAAAAGCTGGTAGCGCCGGTTGCATTCACCACCGGCGATTGTGTAATAGCACTCACACGTGCCCACACAGAATAACTTCTCGCAGGAAGATCAATGTACATTTGATTGCTTCCACTCACGATTGCAAACGGATACGATGAACGGCCAAGCACATCAATCAATGTATCGCCCGCATGAAGGTGATAAGGATTTCCGGTATTCAATCCAACGTCCACTTTCAAAGGTGACCCTGAAAAATTAATGGCAACAACAACATCTCTGTCGGGAAGACAGGTATTCGTCATGTTCGACAATTGATAGACGAGTGTGGTAGATGCACCTCCACTGATATAATTTACTGCATACGGAGTGTTGAAACGCGTGAGGTAATCAACATCCGATGCACTCTGAATAAACTTCAGATTGGTGCTGATTAACTTATTGATATCGCTCGTATAAGCAGGATGATCGGCATCATAATAATCAGCCCAATACACGCAAGGAATTCCTGCTGAAGGATTGGTGAGTATATAGGCATAGGCAAGTATAGGATCACTGTCTGTTGATTGTGGCTCTTCCCTGAAATCGTGATTGTTGACAAACGTTACAATGTTCTTTCGATAGATCTGCTGATTGCCATGCATGCCGCTGTTAAAAATATTTCTGACATCATAGCCAAATGCATCACAGGCATCCCGGAGACTTGCCTGCAGATTAAAATCAAACAAGCTGAAATACATGGCTTCTTTTGTATCCTGATCCATGTAACTGTACACATCATCCAGCCTTGTTTTTAGTGTGGCAGCATCATAATCATAACTTTCGCCCACAATAATTTCAGGATCATCGCCCTTATCATGTAAATAATCCAACAGATCTCCGGTAAACTCAGGTGTAAAATTCTTGATTGCATCAATGCGCAGTCCTTTCACGCCAACATCTTCCATCATCCATTTTGTCCAGACCTGCAAAGTATCCTTTGTAGCAGGATAATACTGATCAAGATCGTTGTAAAAAAGCATGGCATCCCAATCGCCGCAAAGACAGGTTGGATTTCCATTGGGTTTAAAATTCAGGTAATTCATATCACCCCGCTGGCTCGGTGTAGCAGTGAAGTTGGTGTACGTTTGATAACGGAGCTGGCTTTGCACGTCCATAGCATCTGCAGCATCCCAAATGCCGTAGATAAACTGATCAGCATAGTTTCCATCATCGTTAGTGACAGAAATAAAAAGGGTATCGCTCGCATGAAAATAATCACCACCTGCAAGTGTCAGTTCAAATTCATCTGTTCCACATCCTCCTGCATCCACTTTCGCTTTCATATTTCTTCCCAAAGAAATGTTATCATTCAACTGGCCGCAATCACCACCTCCGTTGTTTAATGTTTCCGCCAGGTCAGGCAGATTGGCCCATCCTTTTTTCTTGGTATAAACATAAACTGTATAAGGCTTGTTGTAATAATCAGGACTGGTGGAAGCAGAATGTACTTTGAGATAATAAATGCCTGAATCCAAACCGGTGGTTCCTCCTATCGGAAGAATACATTTGAAACGATCTGACGGATAACAACTTTCGCCGTTATTGTGCTTCGTAAGATTATAGTTTTCGATCCAGCCTTCTACCGCATCATTGTTTTGAAGCTTGCCATTAGCACGATGATTATAAATCATGTCGGCTATGGGAGTTACATTATAGAGTGCGAAAGAATCCATCATCTTATCAACTCTTATCCGGTTTCCGAAAGCTGTATTTGCACCATAGGTTCCACCAAGGTTAAACAAATCATAAATATCATAACCGTTGCTGTAAGAACCATTTCCGGCCAGACTCATCGGTGGAATCCAAATGGAATTGTATCCGGCTTCAGACAGCTTCTGTACCCGTTGCGCAATCGTATCCACCCACCATTTTCCCTGACCGGTTTTGGGATAATCCCAATACCAACCCTGCAGCATGATGTCTTGCGCGTGGACATTCATCATGCAACCAGAGAAAAGTAATACAGTGAGTAATTTTTTTTTCATAACTCAATAAGAGAAGTTTGAAATGTCTGAAATGTTCAGAGTTGTTTAGATTGTTGTTGGTGCAGTTACATTTCGGCTTCGCCGCAACCATTTAGCAATTTAGCAATCATCGTGTCTGAAGTCTTTGAAATGTTTGAATTGTCTGAAATGTTTAAAATTGTTTAGATTGTTGTTGGTGCAGTTACATTTCGGCTTCGCCGCAACCATTTAGCAATTTAGCAATCATCGTGTCTGCAGTCTTTGAAATGTTTGAATTGTCTGAAATGTTTAAAATTGTTTAGATTGTTGTTGGTGCAGTTACATTTCGGCTTCGCCGCAACCATTTAGCCATTTAACCATTTAATCATTTAACCATTTACCTACCATACAATCGTGATTCTTTCATTGTTGTTTTTAACCATCAAAACCGGCAACTGCTTTTCCACTTGATCAAACTCCGATGCAAGCGATGCATCACGCCGGTAGATAGTAGCACGATTACCATTTAGCTGCACTTCATTATTCATTCCGTCAAATCCATGCAGCACGATCATGACATTGTTGAAATGCGATGCATAGCTTCCTTCTACTTTATCTAAAACAATTTGCTTTGCAGCAGGATCAATCATCATCGTTCTTTTATAATAGCCATTCTTTTCATAGGCATATCCATCACCTTCATCTTCGTAGTATACATACTGATTAGAAACTGAACTGTTGTAAACATGCAACACAAGTGTATCCGTTGGTTGCTGTGCAGTTGTTTGAACGAGTGATTGCGTTGGAATGAAACTTCCTTCTTTCACAAATACCGGTAATTTTTCAAGTGGCGCATCACTCAAAAATTCTGCATGGCCACTCCATTTTTTTCCGGAGTACAAATCGTACCAGTTTCCTTCAGGCAAATAAACCTTTGTAGCCCGCATGGTGCTTTTGCAGGAGCAACCAGTATGGAAGGTCCGCACAGAAATTCATTTTCAAATTCCCCTGAATAAATTTTTTCATCAAGCGGATAATTAATTGCAAGTGTTCTTTGTACCGGCAAACCAGTCTGTGATGCAGCATAAAAAGAACTATAGAGGTAAGGCAGTAACCTGTAGCGTAAGTCAACATATTTTCTGACAGTGGCTTCCATATCTTCTCCGTAGCTCCACGGTTCTGAATCGCGCAAGCCGAACATTTTATGGCTGCGGTAGAAAGGACTGAATGCGGCAACAGACATCCATCGTGCATACAATTCAGGTGTTGCTTCCGTAGTAAAGCCGCTCACATCCGCACCGGCGAATGCAATTCCACTTACTCCCAGTGAACTCACCATTCGTACTGCAAGCAACATATGATCATCGCTGCCTACATTGTCGCCTGTCCAGATGGCTGTGTATCGTTGCAGGCCTGAAAAACCTGCACGAGTGAGCACAAAAGGTCGTTTTCCATTCAGTAAATTTTTACTGCCTTCAAAAGTGGCGCGTGCCATTTCCAATGCAAAAATATTATGCGCCATCTTGTGTGTGATCGGATGACCATCTCCTTCAAATTGAATATTGTCAGGTACTTTTGTCCCCATGTAGCAAATTCATTCATGTCGCACCAGAAGCCATCAATGCCCTGTTCAATATTTGGCTGAAATAATTTACCCCACCAGATTCTTGCTGCAGGACTCGTATAATCAGTGAATGCGCACCAACCTGGCCAGACCTGTCCATGATAAACTGTTCCGTCAGGATATTTTACAAAGTGATCATTCTTCAACCCATCATCGTAAGCAGCATAATTCTTTTCCACTTTTATTCCCGGATCAACAATCACCACATTCTTAAATCCAAGCTGATCCATTTTTGACAGCATTCCTTTCGGGTCCGGAAAACGGTTGTTGTCCCATGTAAACACTTTGTACTGATCCATGTAATGAATATCGAACCAGATCACATCACAGGGAATTTTTTTGTCGCGGAATGTTTGCGCAAGGGTCAGCACTTCGCTTTGCGGAAAATAACTCCACCGGCATTGCTGAAAACCAAGTGACCAAACAGGAGGCAATGGCATTCTGCCGGTAAGCCAGGTGTAGGATTCAATAATCTTTGCAACAGAAGAATGATAGATCAGGTAATAATTGAGATCACCTTGTTCGCAGGTGAAATAAGAGTTGCGTTCCTGTGATGCGCCAAAATTGAAATGTGTTTTAGAAGAGTTGTCGAGGAAGATTCCATAGAACAACGAATCATGAATCCCAATATAAAACGGAATGGTGGAATACAACGGATCCGCTGAAAGAATGTAACCCGGCACATCAGCATTCCAGTGCGAATAACCGTTTCCTCTCCGGTTTAAACCGCCCGTTTTTTCACCAAGGCCGATAAATTTCTCGTCCGGGAAAAGTTTTTTTAAGCTGTTATTTCATCTCCGATCCATGAAGTGCCGAATACTTCATCATCACCATTCACCAATTTGCCTTCTTTATTGTACAATGAAACACGCACAGGTTTTTTTAGTGATTATCAATACTATGGAATCTGTTACAATGCTGATTTTATCTCTTTCATCTTTCACCTCAAATTTTACTGCAGCTTCAGGCACTGCTGTTACAGCATAAGAAAAATCATTGAATGAATTGTTTTCGGTGATGTCAATCTTGATAATGCTTGCGGAGTAAACACTCGCTTTTAAATTTCCAAAATCTGTTTGAATGGTGAAACCATGAGCGGTCCGTTTCATTGTTTTCAGATTACCTAAACTGCGACTCAGTGGTTGAGCCGACAATTGAATAATAAAAGGAAAGAGGAGTAACAGCAGGAAGTTTTTTTTCATAGGAAAGTTGTGGTTTAGTCTCTCACTCGGACTTGACAAACCTACCTATTTGAACCCACATTTTCCAGTTCAACACAGAATGGGCTTACCATTGCGCATAAATCGGAATAGTAGTGCTTACAGAAAGGTAAATCAATTCACCTTTTAAAAATCATGTGTAAACCTTTAGCAGTACCGGGTTGCAGCGAACTGCAATTTTTGAAATGAAAAATCAATGTTGAAAATAATTATCAAACGCCGCAAAAAAGAATCAACTACTGAGTGTGATCCAATCAAAAGAATATAATGATGAATTGCATTATCTGGTAAAAAGAGCGGCAATCGAATTAGTAATTATCTTCATTTATAATTATTCAAAGAAGTCCAAACATCATTTATATGATAGAAATCATGTTTACAGAAAGACATTTGTTACTATTATTGCGACACTAACAAATGTTAACCTCTCCACTTCTGATTTTACATTGATTTTTGTAGCAGATGATAAGGATTCATTTCATTAAATGTTTATTATTGTGCTCGACTAAAAAATAAATCCAACCCGCTCATGAAAAAAACATTTACAAGCATTCCTTTACTTGTTGCCTTTTTTTTGTGTTTCAGCACCGTTGCGGTGTTTGCACAAAATGGCTCTGTTAAAGGAAAGGTGATCGATGAGAAATCGGAGCCAGTTTCCTTCGCAACAGTAGTGCTTAAGGGCACGTCGTATGGTGCAAACACTGACGATGACGGAATCTATGAGATCTCCAATGTTCCCATAGGCTCATATACGCTGGAAATCAGTTATGTGGGTTATGGAACTTACAGTCAGGCCGTATCAGTCACCGCAGGAAGTACTCCCATCAACATTCAATTAAAAACAGATTATCTCGCCTTAAACGAAGTGGTGGTAGTCGGTTATGGAACCAAGCAGGTTAAAGACCTTACCGGTTCCGTAACTTCAGTTTCCGCTAAAGATTTTGACAAAGGCGCTGTTGCCTCACCGGAACAACTGATAACCGGAAAAGTCGCAGGTATCCAGGTTACTTCCAGTGGTGGTGCACCGGGCGCAAGCAGCACCATCAAAGTAAGAGGAGGTTCCTCATTGAATGCCAGTAACGATCCGTTGATTGTTATTGATGGTGTTCCGGTTGATAACGCCGGCGTTTCAGGTTCGGCCAACGCATTGAATCTTATCAACCCTAATGATATCGAAAACATCACCGTTTTAAAGGATGCTTCTGCTGCTGCCATATACGGATCAAGAGCCGCAAATGGTGTAATCATTATCACCACTAAAAGAGGAACGAACAGTGCAAAATTAGGCGTGGAATATACTTCCAACATTGCATTGTCATCGATCTCTGAATACGTTCCTGCGGTGAGTGCTGATGACTTGCGTGCACTGATTGATGATGTTGGTAATGCCAAACAAAAATCTTTGGTAGGACCTTACTCTACTAATTGGCAAAAGAAATTTACCGATCACCGGTTAGTTTCGATCAGAACCTTTCCTTTTCAGGCGGGATCAAAAATCTTCCTTATCGCTTTACCGTGGGCTATCTCAATGATCAGGGAATTTTGAAACGTTCAGAATTAGAGAGAACCAGTCTTGGATTAAACATGACGCCGTCTTTTTTAGATGATAACCTGAAAGTTGAACTGAACGGTAAGTTTGCATATACCTACAATTTCTTTACAGATCAGGGTGCCATTGGTTCCGCCGTTACATTTGATCCGACACAAACAATTTATTCCGGCAATGATAAATACGGAGGTTATTTTGAATGGCTCGATATTGCAGGCAAACCCAACACACTCGCTCCTAAAAAATCCTTTAGGTTTGATCTATCAAAAAGATGACAAAAGCAATGTCTATCGTTTTCTCGGAAATGCAAGGCTGGAATATAAAATGCCTTTCCTTCCTGAATTAAAAGCCAGTCTTAATCTCGGTACCGATATATCGCGAAGTAATGGAACAGTATTTATTCCTTATGAGGCTGCATCCAACTTTAACCGTAAAGGGGTAAATACCCAGTATGATCAAAAGAAAAATAACAAGCTGCTGGAATTCTATCTGAACTACAATAAAGACCTGGAAAGCATTCACAGCAAAATTGATTTAACAGCAGGTTACTCTTATCAGGATTGGTTAAGGGCCAGCCCGATCACTCCATTTGTGGATTCGGCAGGCAATGAATTCGGTTATCCTGATGTAAATGCCGTGGGTGACACCATATCTGCGGGCGGTATTCCTTTCAAAACTCAAAACACGCTGATCTCTTTTTACGGCCGGTTGAATTATACTTTTTTTGACCGCTATCTCTTAACCGCGACCCTTCGCGATGATGGATCTTCCCGTTTCGGACCTGATAACCGCTGGGGATTGTTTCCTTCCATTGCACTTGCATGGCGTATCAGTGATGAATCATTCCTTAAAAACTGGGATGCCCTTTCCAATTTAAAACTGCGTTTAGGTTATGGTGTTACCGGTCAGCAGGATCTTCCTTCCACGCTTTCTGATTATCCATACATCGCCAATTATCAACCCGGTGAAAGTACAGCCCAATACCAGTTTGGAAATGAGTTTTTCCCTGTATTACGTCCGGATGGTTATGATGCAAATATCAAGTGGGAAGAAACAGCCACCTATAACATTGGACTGGACTTTGGATTTGCGAATGGACGAATCAGTGGTAGTGTAGATGTGTATAAGAAACTCACCACTGATCTGTTAGCAGTAATACCTGTTGCCGCAGGTACCAACTTCACCAATAACATTCTTACAAATGTGGGCAGTCTTGAAAACAAGGGCATAGAAGGCACTTTGAACTTTGTTCTGGTTGACAATGATAACTTCACCTGGGAATTGGGCGGCAATGTCACCTACAACCATAATGAAATTACCAAACTTACCAAGGTTCAGGATCCGGATGATGTTGGAATTCTTGTGGGTTCAATTTCAGGCGGTGTAGGTAATACTATTCAGGTACACACTGTTGGTTATGCAACCAACACTTTTTATGTGTACCAACAGAACTACGACGAAACCGGAAAACCGATTGAAGGTGACTATGCTGACTTGAACGAAGATGGGGTAATTACTCCTGATGATCTGCTACCGTTACGAGAATCCTGCACCCGATGTATTTGCGGGATTGTACACTAATTTCAGTTGGAAGAATTGGTTTGCCGGCACTTCCATCCGTGGCAGCTTCGGTAATTATATGTACAATAACGTGAATTCATCACTGGCTAACTTTACAAATATTGATGGATCGAAAATTACATGGGCAACATCACAGAAGATTATTTCAACACGGAATTTGTGAAGCCCCAATATCTTTCTGATTACTATGTTACTGATGCATCCTTCGTGAGAATGGACAATCTCAACATAGGCTACAATTTCAAAGACATCATCAATGGCAAAACTTCACTTAAAGTAGCTGCCATTGTTCAAAAATGTTTTTGTAATTTCGAATTACTCAGGACTGGATCCTGAAATCGCCACTGGAATCGACAACAACATTTATCCGCGCCCAAGGATTTTCTCCATTAATTTAAGCCTCAACCTCTAAAAACTGAAGTGATGAAAACAACAATTTTAAAATCATCGATCGTCTTTCCATAATTGTGCTTTCACTTACTTCATGTCTGAAGGATTTAGATCGCACACCTTTTTATGGACTGAATACGGAATCGGTTTATTCCGACCCCGATAATTATATTGAAGTGCTTGCAAAACTCTATGCTGGATTTACTACTACAGGAAATCAGGGTCCTGCAGGTAAGCCCGACATCAGCGGTATTGATGAGGGTTTTTCCAATTACATCCGTGTATTCTGGAATCTTCAGGAATTACCAACCGACGAATCTGTTTGCGGATGGAATGATCCCGGGATCCCTGAATTACATGAAATGTCATGGTCCTCAGACAATGCATGGATAAAGGGGATGTATTACCGTCTCTATTTTCAGATTCCATTGTGCAATGAATTTATTCGTGAATCATCTGATGATAAATTGAACAGCCATGGATTTACAACGGAGCAGGTGAATACAATCAAGTCATATCGCTACGAAGCACGCTTTCTGAGAGCACTTACTTATTATCATGCGATGGATTTATTTGCGAATGTTCCATTTGTAACGGAAGATGATGCAACCGGCTCTTACTTTCCGGAACAAATTTCACGAGGTGATTTATTCAATTATATTGAAAGTGAATTGAAAGATATCGAAAACCTTCTGCAAGAGCCTGATCAGGCTGAGTATGCTCATGCAAATAAGGCAGCTGCATGGACTTTTACTTGCTAAAATGTATTTGAACGCAGAAGTCTATACAGGTCAACCTAGATACAATGATTGCATTACTTATTGCAACAAGGTTTTAAAATGCCGGCTACACATTGCAACCTAAGTATACTGATTTGTTCCTCGCAGATAACAACCTCTCCAATGAGGTCATCTTCCCGATTACCAGCGATGGAAAGTTTACGACTTCTTATGGTATAACTACTTTTCTGGTGCATGCACCTGTAGGTGGTAAAAATGAAACCGCTTGAGTTTGGTATCAGTGGTGGCTGGGGAGGTTATCGTACCACTTCTGCTTTCGTAGCACAGTTTCCTGATACGCTTGATGGACGGAACTTGTTTTTTACAGATGGACAAAGTCTTGATATCGCCGATATTAAGGTATTCACAGACGGATATGCCATTGCAAAATGGAGAAACATTACTTCTACCGGTGTTGTCGGCTCCGACCCAACCGGTACTTTTGTTGATACTGATTATCCGATGTTTCGTTTGGGTGATGTTTACCTGATGTATGCTGAAGCAGTGGTACGCGGCGGAGCCGGCGATCAATCAACGGCACTTAATCTTATTAATCAATTGCGTGAACGTGCTTATGGTAACAGTGATCATAATGTTTCATCGCTTGACCTTGATTTCATTTTTGGAGAACGTTCAAGAGAAATGTATTGGGAAGGTACACGCCGTACTGACCTGGTCCGGTTTGGAAAATACAGTGGTGGAAGTTACATCTGGCCCTGGAAAGGCGGAGTGCCTGCTGGTCAGTCTGTAGCTGATTTTCTTGATGTGTTCCCTATTCCCGCTGCGGATATCGTTGCAAATACCAACCTGAAACAAAATGAAGGTTATTAGTTTTCATTAATAGCAATCCTAAAAAGAGCCGGCTGATTCAGTTGGCTCTTTTTTTTACATCCCAAGTGCGATTAAAATTATTGCCTGGCGGGAAGTTGGAATTCACCATCAACATAGCTGATCAGGATAATGGAGACCAACCATTTACATTACCTGAGCTTGAGCTTACACAGTAACTTTACTTCGTCCTAAAAAAATCAACATGGTTGTATTCTCGCTTACACAAATGATTTTTTCAGCGGGCCTGCTGATCACTTCTTTGTTGCCTGCAACAGTTCAGCAGCCAGCCCCGGCTTTGCCATCCGGCAAAACAGAAAAAATAATTGGAGCTGATATTTCCTTTCTTCCGCAACTGGAAGCAGACGGAATAAAATTTTCAGTGGATGGCAAACAGCAGGATGCAATATTGATTTTGAAAAAGCACGGTTTCAACTATTTCCGCCTGCGCTTATTTGTGAACCCGGAAGCAGACAGCGGCTATTCAAAAAAAGGTTATTGCGGATTGCCACAGACAATAACGATGGCCAAAAGATTTAAGGAAGCAAATATGAAGTGGTTGCTGGACTTTCATTACAGTGATAACTGGGCTGATCCGGGTAAGCAATTCAAACCTATAGATTGGCAGCATCTTCCATTTCCTCAACTGGTTCAAACCGTTCACGATTACACAAAAAATGTGATGTCTGAATTAAAAGAACAAGGCGTATTACCGGACATGGTGCAGGTTGGCAATGAAATTAATGCAGGCATGCTCTGGCCCGAAGGAAATAGCTCTCATCCTGATAGTCTCGCACAATTAATCAAAGCAGGAATTTCCGGCGTAAAAGAAATAGCGCCTGATATTAAA
Source organism: Chitinophagaceae bacterium (assembly GCA_016717285.1). Classification (NCBI taxonomy): domain Bacteria; kingdom Pseudomonadati; phylum Bacteroidota; class Chitinophagia; order Chitinophagales; family Chitinophagaceae; species Chitinophagaceae bacterium. The sequence continues at coordinate 777,703 of JADKFU010000005.1, read as the reverse complement.
ATAATGCTGCACATTGCCTTGGGTGGACAGAATAAAGAATCCCGGGAATGGCTGGATGCAATGATTGCACGTGGCGTTGATTTCGATATAATTGGCGAATCATATTATCCGCAGTGGCATGGTACCATTCCTGAACTTCAATACAATCTTACAGATCTTTCCACTCACTATAAGCAGGAAGTAATAGTTGCTGAATATACCCGGCACAAAGTGGAAGTGAACGATATCGCATTCAATCTACCGGATGGAAATTTGAAAGGAACCTTTATCTGGGAGCCGTTGAACACCTGGGAATTTATTTTTGACAAGCAGGGCAATGCCATTGATTCCTTGTTAAATATTTATCCCGCACTTTCAAAAAAATACAAAGTAAAGTGACCGTATTTTTTTAATTAAGCTTCACTATCTTTTTTTCCAAATAAAAAATCAGGAAGTAACTATGAAAAAATGTTCCACTTTATTGCTGCTTCTTGTTCTATTCATTTTTAAAACCAATGCCCAGCAAAGTTTGCGGTCGCGTGAAAATTTCTGCAATGACTGGAAATTCTTTTTAGGTGATAATGCCTCTGCAAACCTCAACACCTACGATGATGCTTCGTGGAGGTTATTAAACCTTCCACATGACTGGAGCATTGAAGGAAAGTTTGATGAAAAAAATCCGGCCGGTATTGGTGGCGGTGCATTGCCGGGTGGTGTTGCATGGTACCGTAAATCATTTCAGGTAACTGCTGAGTTCAAAAATAAAAATGTCTTCATTGACTTTGATGGCGTATATCGCCTCAGTGAAGTCTGGATCAATGGACATTCGCTAGGCATACGTCCTAACGGTTACATTTCATTTCGCTACGATCTTACCCCTTATCTTAATTACGGGGACGACAACAATAATGTGATTGCTGTAAGAGTAGACAATTCACAACAACCTAATTCACGTTGGTATTCAGGCTCCGGAATTTACAGGAATGTGTGGATGGAGACTACAAATAAAATTGCTGTTGATCAATGGGGAACAGTCATCACTACGCCGCAGGTAAGTGAACAATCAGCAAAAGTACTGATCACCATTTCAGTTAAAAATTCAGACAATAAAAAAAACGAAGTCACGGTAAAAACTTCTCTGATGGGTGAAGAGGGCAAACTCATTTCCGCCACTTCTTCCAAAATGGATTTAAATGTGGATTCAAAAAAAAAAAACAACACAGACCTTTGAAGTGTCAAAACCATCGTTGTGGTCTATCGAATCTCCCTATTTGTACACAGCGCTAACACAAATTATCATCGATGGAAAAGTTGCAGATGAATACACTACACCATTTGGCATCCGCTATTTCAACTTTGATCCTGATAAGGGATTTTTTCTGAATGGAAAACATGTAAAAATAAATGGAGTATGCCAACATCATGACCTCGGTGCTTTAGGTGCTGCGCTCAATACACGCGCCTTACAACGACAACTTGAAATACTGAAAGCGATGGGCTGCAATGCCATCCGCACTTCACACAATCCTCCTGCTCCGGAATTGCTCGATCTCTGCGATCAAATGGGATTTATTGTGATGGATGAAGCATTTGATATGTGGAAGCGGGAAAAAACCCCGTTTGATTATCACCTGTACTGGGACGAATGGCATGGAAAGATTTAACGGACCAGATTCTCCGCGATAGAAATCATCCATCGGTAATAATGTGGAGTGTAGGAAATGAAATTCCTGAACAATCTGCTTATGACTGGAAACCGGATACACCTAAAGAACAACTAAAAAAAAAGACAGTACCGGAATTACGATCTCACGAGAACTTACAGCAATTGTCAGATCACTTGATCCAACCCGACCTGTTACTTCAGCGAATGATCACACAGACACTTCCAATTTATTGCTGCAATCAGGTGCTTACGATTTAATCTGTTATAATTATCGTCATGCGCAATGGTCCACAGCGCAGGAACGCTGGGGTAAAAAATCTTTATTGCCACAGAATCTGCTTCTGCATTTGAAACACGCGGTTATTACGAAATGCCTGCTGACAGTATTCGCCGATGGCCCGAAGACTGGAGCAAACCATTTACCGGCGGCAATGAAGAACACACCTGTTCTTCTTATGATAATTGTTGCGCTTCTTGGGGTTCTACGCATGAAGAATCATTAAAAGAATATCTGAAATATGATTTCATTGCCGGCATGTTTTTATGGACGGGCTTTGATTATATCGGCGAACCAACACCTTACTTATGGCCATCGCGCAGTTCTTATTTCGGTGTGATTGATCTGGCAGGATTTCCAAAAGATGCGTATTACCTCTATCAGAGTTTATGGACCAACAAACCTGTTTTGCACTTATTGCCACACTGGAACTGGAAGCCGGGTGAAGTGATTGAAGTGTGGGCCTACTATAATGAAGCCGATGAAGTTGAATTGTTTCTGAATGGAAAATCTATGGGTGTGCGAAGCAAAACCGGAGATGCATTACATGTGGAATGGAAGGTTCCATTTGAAGCAGGAACATTAAAAGCAGTTTCAAGAAAAAATAGCCATGTTGTTTTAACGGAAGAAATAAAAACTGCCGGTGCTCCTGCTAAAATAATATTGACAGCCGACAGAAATAAAATTGCTGCCGACGGAAAAGATCTTTCTTTTATTACCGTCACTATCCAGGATGCGAATGGTAATATGGTTCCGGATGCGGATAATGAAATTCAGTTTAAAATAAATGGTGAAGGTTTTATCGCAGGCGTTGACAATGGAAGTGAAACGAGCTTGGAATCTTTTAAAGCGGATCACCGAAAAGCCAATCATGGATTGTGTCTTGCAATCATTCAGTCGAAGCTAAATGCCGGAACGATTCAGCTTACCGCTTCCTCACCCGGATTGCAAAATGCATCGATAACGATTCAATCAAAATAAACACCGTTGGAAAGAATAGTTATTCCGGCAATGTAAAAAACCCGAAAACAGTTTCTGCCCGATAAGTAGCTCCCGGTTTTAAAATAGCACTTGCGAAATTGGGATGATTTGGTGCATCTGGAAATGCCTGCGTCTCCAGCGCTATAGCTCCATGTTTTTCTAATCGTTTTCCATTTGCATGTACGAATGAACCGTCCCACCAATTGGCTGTATATACGTGAATGCCCGGTTGATTTGTAAATACTTTCATCAACCTTCCGGAAACAGGGCCAGATAATTCAGCAACCTCGTTTGTTAAATTGTTTCGATCATTAATCACAAAAGTATGATCGTATCCATTTTCAGTTGCCAATGCGGTCAAGCCATCACCAATTTCTCTTGCTTCAGAAAAATCCATGGCAGTATTTTTCACCGTCGCTAATTCACCGGTAGGAATCTGACTGGCATTCTGTAACAAATAAAAAACCGCATTCAGCTTCAGCAGTTGATGATGGATGGTTGGTGATTCAAAAGCGGAGAGGTTGAAGTAAGAATGATTCGTCAGATTGACAATCGTAGATTTATCCGTAACTGCTGAGAATTGAACCTGCACTTCATTTGCAGCGGTAAGCAAAATGGTAGTTGTGGCGCGCAATGTTCCGGGATATCCTTCTTCTCCGTCAGGAGAAATATAGCTCAACTCAATGCCAATCCTTTTTTCTTCTTCAATGATTTTCTTTACTGACCACACTTTTTTTTCAAATCCTGAAAAACCCCCGTGTAAATGATTGGGCGGATCATTGATTGAAAGTGCATACGGGGTTCCATCGATATTAAATTTTCCGTCCGCAATTCTGTTCGCGAAACGTCCGATGGTACCACCTACATACGGATGTGTTTGCACATATTTCTCCAGGTTGTCAAAACCCGCGACTATATTTTTCTTACGCCAAATTTATCAGGAACTTCTATAGCTAAAATCGTAGCTCCATAGCTCATCAATTCAAGCTGCATCCAGCCATTGGAAAGTTGAAATTTAAATACGGACTGGTCATTGATGTTGCCTATCTCCTGCTTCCTGATATGAAATAAAAACGGTTGGATACAGCGTTGGATTTAATTGTACCTGAAAGCATTAAGTGAAACGAGCGTATGACCATCGAAATCAAACAAGGTAGTATTCGACACCACATTGGGTGCGCCTAACTGCCATCCAACACCCGGAACTGCAATCATCACAGGATCCCAGTAAAGAGCACCAATTACTTTTCCATGCTCAGCAGTCTTGATACCGTTGAATAATTCTAACAAAAAATTCTTTTGACCTTCTGGAGAGGATGGATAAATATTCTGGTAAGGACCATTGTTTCCCAACTGTCCTCCGGAACCATCCGGCAATGTAGGATTCCAGTTGTAACCGGTTTCCATAATCAGAATTTCTTTTCCGAGCTTGGCACTTTCGTAATTCGCCCAAGCCTGCATTTGCGCAACAGTTCGTTCCGACCAGAATGGATAATAGGAAGCTCCCACAATATCATAGTTTCCTCCGGCTGCACTAAGTGAACTGAAAAACCAATCATATAATGAAGTGTTACCTGCATCATCTAAATGTATAATCACTTTTGAAGTTTGTGACACTGTTTTCACAGCATTATATCCCTCATTAAACAATGCAGCCATCTGACTGAAGTGATTGTAATCACCATCAGGAAATAAAAACCACCCGGCGTTTCATTTCCAAGTGAAACATATTCAGGAATGGTGCCCTGGTCTTTCATTTGATTCATGAAGCTGAAAGTGAAATCATATACTGCCGTCTTAAGATCTTCATAGCTCAGATTTATCCATTCATGTGGTTTATTCTGTGTAGTTCCGTTTGTCCAGTAATCGCTGTAATGAAAAGTCAATTCAATCTGAAGGCCTGCAGCTTTTGCGCGTAGCGCGAGGTGAAGTATGTCCTCAGGATTCTGAAATCCCGCGGGAAGGTATTTGGATGGCGTGTAGTTTATATTGCCTGGATCATTGTAAAGTCTTAAACGCGCGATGTTAAATCCGTTGTTTTTCAATATTTCAAAACAATCCTTTTCTACCCCATTTTCATAAAATTTTCCTCCTTTCGATTCAATATAACTCAACTCCGAAACATCTCCGCCCTTCAGAAAATTATAAGCCAGTCCGTCTTCTTTAAAAACAACAGCATCAATCAGGCACCAGTTATCTGCTTTTGCATCTGAATAAATACTTATCGTGCATTTACCATCTGTAACATGAATGCCGCGTACCATTACCAACGTCCATAAATCAGAAACGGGCAGACTCGTCATGCGTTCAACACCATCACCACCCTTTCCGCTCAGATAACATGCATTTTGCCCGCCGCCATTTTGAACGAAAGCCGTCAATTGATAATAGCCGTTTTTGAGACCGGTTAATTCCTGGTAAGTATTCACTTTATAAGCCGTAGATTTTTTATGGCTTAAAGAATAACTACCCTCATATCCACCGGAAACAACATGATCGGCATCAGCATCAGTGCCGGAAGTGAGCCAGCCTGATGCATTAGTCACTTCTTTTTGATCTGCTTCAAAACCGTTGTTTACAATCGAATCCTGAACAGTTGGTGTCACCACAACTTCTTCTTCGGGCTTTTTACAGGATACCATCACCATAAGTAGTACAGTTGCTATGTAAAATGTTCTTTTCATGATAAAAGTAAATCTACAAATTCCGATAGAACTTCGAAAGATTATTGAATTGATTGCCACGCAGACACAGACAGGCACGAATTATTTTGAGTGTCGTTCCGTGCTTCCGTGACAATAATACCTTTTCAACCTGACCACCCATCAGCAATTTCTAATCATCCTGACATTCATTCAACTCTAAAAACAAGGTTCAATTATCCCAAAGAAATTGGATGCAGATTGTAATAGTTTTCATTTATCTTGAACTCCAATTCCTTTAAGAAAGCATTCATCATCATTTTTTGAAAAAAGGAATTAAAGTTTTCTGTTGAAATTTTCCTTCATGTCCATCTTTCCAAAAGAATTAAAGGATTTTATTTTTGAAGATTCACTGGTTGTTTTTTCTCCTGGAAGAATCAACCTGATTGGAGAAATTTACCGATTACAACCAGGGATTTGTGTTGCCTGCTGCGATAGATAAAGGAATCTATTTTGTGATCACACCACGCAGCGATCAAACGATTCATTTGTACTCCGCAGATTTTCGCGAGAGATATGAAACAACAGTTGACACACTCGTACCTTCCGCAACATCGTCCTGGCCGAATTATATCCTTGGAGTCGTCGAACAATTCAAATTAGCTGGCATTTCAGTGAATGGTTTTGATGCTGCAGTTTCCGGCAATCTTCCCATTGGCGCCGGATTGTCCTCTTCTGCTGCCGTCGAATGTGCTGTCGCTATGTCACTGAATGAAACGACTCAATCCGCATTGGAAAAAATTGCTGCTGGTTCAAATGGCGCAGCGTGCGGAAAATTACTACGTAGGTGTTCAGTGCGGTATTATGGATCAGTTTGCGAGCATGTTCGGCAAGCCCGGACATGCGATAAAACTGGATTGCCGTTCATTGCAATTTGAATACGTTCCGTTGAGCATGAACGGACTGCGCATCTTATTACTTGATTCGAATGTGAAACATTCTCATGGTTCCCTCAGAATACAATGTACGACGAAAGCAATGTGAAACAGGAGTGGCGATGATTCAGCAGCATCATAAAACAATTGAAAGTTTACGCGATGCAAATATTGAAATGCTGGATCAATACATTTTACCTTTCGATGCCCTGATCTATAAACGCTGCAAATTTATTCTTGAAGAAAATGAAAGAGTGGTGACTGCAGGGGAAAATTTAAAAAACGGTGATCTGAAATCTTTCGGCGAAAAAATGTTTGCTTCCCATGCAGGTCTGCAATACCAGTACGAAGCAAGTTGCGCAGAAATGGATTTCCTGGTGGATAGTGTAAGAAATAAGGAGGCTGTTTTCGGGTCGAGAATGATGGGCGGAGGTTTTGGAGGCTGCACTATTAACCTGGTGAGGGAAGAAAAAGTGGACGAAATAATTCAATCGACTTCCATAGCTTATAAAAAATCTATGAATCGTGAACTGACTCCTTATGTTGCTAAAATTGAAGCCGGCACCACTGTCTTAAAACGGGCAACGGAATTAAAAAATATATCTGAGTAAGAGCGCATGAATAAGATGACCATCGACTTTACAAAGCATCCGCACAGGCGAAAAAATATTCTCACAGGCGAATGGTTGTTGATTTCTCCCCAGCGCACCAATCGTCCCTGGCAGGGGAAAGTGGAAGCAGCAGCCATCGAAAACAGAGCTTCCTATGATGCAACGTGCTATTTATGTCCGGGCAATAAAAGAGCAGGTGATCAAACAAATCCTGATTACAAGTCATGCTTCGCATTTACCAATGATTACTCCTCTTTGGTATTGGAAACACCGGAAGGAGATTTAAACATTGATGATTTGCTGATTGCAAAGAGTCAAAGCGGCATTTGCAGGGTTATTTGCTTTTCTCCGCGGCATGATCTTACGTTGCCGCATCTTGAAATTGACAATATTTTAGAACTGGTGAATCTATGGTGTGATGAATTCAATACCTTATCGCAAAACACGCAACTTAAATACATACTGATATTCGAAAATAAGGGTGAAATTATGGGTTGCAGCAATCCGCATCCGCACGGACAAATCTGGTGCTCCAGCGATGTGCCGGTGGAGCCGGATAAAGAAACCATTCATCAAAAAAAATACTTTGATGCAAAAGGAAAAAGCCTGCTTGGCGACTACCTGATGCTGGAATTAGAAAAGAAGGAACGGATCGTTACTGCCAATGATCACTTTGTTGCACTGGTGCCATTTTGGGCTGTATGGCCTTTTGAAATCATGATTGTTTCAAGAAGACAGGTTCAAACAATACTTCAGTTTACTGACAATGAAAAACATGCGCTTGCCGCCATTTTAAAAAATGTAACCACCCGATACGATAACATTTTCAAGACTTCTTTTCCCTACTCAGCAGGTATGCACCAGTCTCCTGTAAATGATGGCGAACATCCTGAGTGGCACTGGCACATGCATTTCCTGCCACCATTGCTGCGATCAGCTACCGTAAAAAAATTTATGGTGGGTTATGAAATGCTTGGCAATCCGCAACGCGATGTGACCGCGGAATGGGCTGCTGAGATTTTAAGGTCGCAATCTGAAATTCATTTCTCGGCTACTCAAACAAAATAATGATTGCATCGAAAAACAGTGCAATAAAAAATTGAAATAAAAAAGGTGTTTGCACATGTTACAAACGATTACATTTAGCAAATCAACACCATCCAATTCTTCTTACAGCTTAAAAAGAAAAACACATGAATCACGCCATGCAACCGATTGACTATGCAGTATTCTTTATTTATTTCGCCATTGTATCACTCTATGGATATTGGGTATATCAGAAAAAGAAAACACGCACAACGACTCAAAAGATTTCTTTCTCGCGGAAGGATCGCTGACATGGTGGGCCATCGGAGCTTCCTTAATTGCCTCCAATATTTCGGCCGAACAGTTTATTGGAATGGGCGGTTCCGGATTCGCGCTCGGTCTCGGTATTGCTTCTTATGAATGGATGGCCGCCATCACACTCATTATTGTAGCTGTTTTTTTCATGCCGCTCTACCTGAAAAATAAAATATATACCATGCCGCAGTTTCTCAGAGTAAGGTACGATGAACGCGTGGCCACCATCATGGCGGTTTTCTGGCTGATGATTTATGTTTTTGTGAATCTGACTTCGATCATCTATCTCGGCGCACTCACTATTCAACACATGCTCGATCTTCCTTTTATTGCCTGTGCTGCGGGATTATCGTTGTTTGCCATCTTCATTACACTGGGTGGCATGCGCGTGATTGGTTATACAGATGTGATCCAGGTTTTCTTTTTAATACTCGGCGGATTGATCACTACTTATTTGGCATTAGATCTTGTTTCTACAAGTCTTGGTTCAGGAGCAGGCGCGATGGAAGGATTAAGTTTATTATATCAGAAGGCACCCGATCATTTTCACATGATTTTCCCGAAAGGAAAGTATGAAGTGATTAACGGACAAGGCGGCTTACAGGATCCATGGGAACAATTACCCGGACTATCAGTACTGATTGGTGGTATGTGGATCGCTAATTTAAGTTACTGGGGCTGCAATCAATACATCACGCAACGCGCGCTCGGTGCCAGTTTACCAACAGCTCGTGCAGGGTTGCTATTTGCTTCATTCCTGAAATTGTTGATGCCGCTGATTGTTGTGGTTCCCGGAATTGCATGCTTTGTTTTATTCAAGAATAATGCTGATCAGAATATTATTGCAGGCATGACAGAAAATGGAATCGTGAAACCCGATAACTCTTATTCCACTTTGCTTGAATTGCTCCCGAATGGATTGAGAGGTGTTTCCTTAGCGGCCTTAACTGCGGCAATTGTGGCTTCTCTTGCCGGCAAAGCCAATAGCATCTCTACCATTTTTTCACTCGACATTTATAAACGCTACATTAATAAAGATGCGGAAGACAAAAAAGTGGTTTCTATCGGACGCTGGGCCATATTTGTTGCTTTTGCAATTGCGCTTATTATTTCTCCCGCATTAAAAAACCTGGGACAAGGATTCACTTATATCCAGGAATTCACCGGATTTATTTCACCGGGCATTCTTGCCATGTTCCTGATGGGATTTTTCTGGAAACGATCCAATTCAGCCGGTGCATTGGCAGCAACATTGTGCAGCATTCCGTTTTCCGCAGTTTTAAAATACACCATGCCGGGCCTTCCATTTATGAACAGGATGTCGGTTGTATTCCTTGCCTGCGTGGCACTGATCGTAGTGTTCGGCTTGTTGGATCCTGCTTCTAAAAACAATCCCAAGGCGCTTGAAATTGACAAATCAACCTTTAAGATTTCGATGCCATTTCTCATTGGACTGCTGATCGTTGTTGGAACAACTGCTGCGCTTTACATTGTTTTCTGGTGAGAAAATAAATTAGCCGGAAAAATGATATCAATGAAATGGAAGTTACAGTCTGTAACCTGTTTCATTGATATCAATTCAACATAACTTAGACCAACAGTTGTTAAACAGGTTTTTTAAAAATGCTTCCGGGTTTGAAATGATTGTTTTTGAAGCCGCATACGACGTCGATGTTGTTGGCTGTTTCTTCACCAATTTCAACGACCACGCTCAACTGATAAAATGATTCTAAAAAAAACTATTAATGATTGTGAAAAATATTTTGTTGGCATTTTTATTTATGTTTCCCAATATGGCTGCTGCGCAAATTGATCGACCCGGTGCTCAGGTAATTTCTGCCGAAGAAAAAGTGCAGCGTGATCTGAATCACCGTGTCTTCTATGAAATTTTTATCCGTTCATTTTATGATTCCAACAATGACGGAATTGGTGATCTGAATGGTATTACCGCAAAACTCGATTACCTGGCCAATCTTGGCATCACAGGGCTTTGGATCACTCCTTTTCATCCTTCACCATCTTATCATAAGTATGATGTGCTTGATTACTTAGCAGTGGATCCAACCTGTGGCACACTTGATGATTTCAGAAATCTATTATCAGAGGCACATAAAAGAAACATCATCGTGCTGATGGATCTTGTGGTAAATCACACCGCCTATGATCATCCATGGTTTCAGGCTGCATTGAAAAATGATCCTGTTTATAAAAATTATTATTGGTGGGAATCAAAATCAAATGCAAAAGATAAAAACTGGCACCAACCCCGCGGAACAGATGCAGGCTATACCGGAGAAAAATATTTTGGTTTCTTTTCACCTGCAATGCCTGACCTGAATTTTGATAATCCTGCTGTCCGTGAAGCGGTGATTGATATCGGAAAATGGTGGCTGAAAGAAACTGCTGTCGATGGATTCCGGCTGGATGCGGCCCAACACATTTATGAAGCAGAAGATACTGCAGCAAATAATAAGTGGTGGAAAGAATTTTCAGATGCTTTAAAAAAAGTTAAGCCCGATGTAATTACAATCGGCGAAGTCTGGAACAAAAAAGAATTGGTAGCTACCTACAACAATTCTTTAACAGGCGCTTTTAACTTCGAACTTTCCTGGGACATTTTAAAAATTTTGCAGGATGAAAAAAATGATCAGTTGATTGAAAAGCTGATTGCCACAAAAACGCTGTATGCAAGTCATACTCCTTTTTACAGCGATCCGGTTTTTTTGAGTAATCATGATGCCAACCGTATCATGAGTGACCTCAAAAACAACATCGAAAAAGCAAAGCTTGCTGCGGCTATTTATCTCACGCTGCCGGGTACACCCTTTATTTATTATGGTGAAGAGCTGGGCATGCGCGGCATGAAACCGGATGAATGGATTCGTGAACCATTTCTCTGGGATAAAAAACATCGGGATAATGGACAAACAAGCTGGGAAAAGCCCAAATACAGTACAGATAAAAATGTTGGATCACTTGCGAAGCAGCTAAAAAATTCCGGCTCTGTTTATCAAACGTATGCAACATTGATCGCAGCGCGAACAACCTATCATTCACTTTCATCGCAAGAAATAAAAGTTGTTGGAGGTGCACCTGCGACCGCCCTGGTTTATGAACGTGGAGGAACTGCAAACACTATCCTGGTGATTCATAATCTGAGCAGCCTTCCGTTGGAATATGTGATTCCGGAAGCCTATCTCAATTTTAAAAATGCAGTGTACATCTCGTCACCAAAAATTTCCCTTTCCAACACTGCTGTTACGTTGCCTGCCTATTCAAGCATACTGCTAAGTGTAAAATAAAATCCGCTAACTTCGCCGGCATCATTTGTAAAAAATGGCTCTTTAGTTCAACGGATAGAATGTGAGTTTCCGAAACTCAAGATACAGGTTCGATTCCTGTAGGAGCTACCATTAATTTTATATATAATGTGAATATCAGGCAGTTATCACCCACTCAAATAATGAGAGCACACACTGCAGGGGACAGAAAACCAAGTACCTCCCGGAATTGCCCCATAAATCCTATATCAACTTCTTTCCTGCTTTTTAATGTGAGGAATATAAATTTCACCATAGTGGAGCAGGCAGGCAAATCTGATATCAATACAATCACAAAGTTAATATCACGGAAAAGTCATTGTCATACCCAAAAGGATGATTTATGCAGGCGGTTGGAATATTTGCGTCATTCGCATATTTCAGCATCAAAATAACAAGTTGTTAATTTTCAATATATTAACAACAAAATAGAATAGTAAAAATAAACGTCAGTGTGAGGCAAACACAAACGTCATAGGCAATGCTACCGATCCGAATAGAGGACATTTTTCCCTTATCTTTGATCTATGAAAAAATCAAGACACAAACCTCTTGAATTTGTAATTGACAAGATCACAAACTCCATTGAAAACACCCTTACTGGTGAAGTGTTTGATACTGAAGTTGTGCGACTGACCGTTAAGGATGTAAACCAAATAAAGAAAGGTGATTGGCAGTTTCAATGGGCACTAGAAATTAAAGACAAGACCAAAGAAGTGTACAAGCTTACAACCACAAACAATCCCACCATTATCCAAGGTCTCATTAGCATTGAGGATAAGCAGGATCACATTTTTATGCATCTTATTGAAAGTGCAAAATTCAATAAGAATAAAAACAAGGTTTATTTAGGTGTTCCAGGGAATCTTGTTGCTTATGCTTGCAAGATTTCCGTTGAGAAAGGCTATGAAGGTTTTCTTGCATTCGATGCAAAGACGACATTGATCCAACGCTATCAGGAATCACTTTACGCAACACATTTTCGTGGACTACGAATGTTTATTGAAACAAGGGCTGCACAAAGATTAATTTCTCAATACTTTAAATCGTAAACAAAATGGGGCTAATCAGGGAACCAAAGGATGTTGACTTCACTGTTCAATCAAAACCTTGGACAGAAGCTGAACTTCGTGACTTCAGAAAGTTGATGACTAAACTGAAAGCGAAAAATGCTGCAAGGAAACTTCGTCAGAAGACGGTAAGAAAAAAAGCTACTATATAACATAACCGATGCTTCCTTGAGGATTCAAACTAAAAGCTTTTTCCTGAGATCTATAAAAAATATGTTGTACAATCGGACAACTTAATTTATCTTTGCGGCAATTGAATGATGAAAAAGTAAGAACCGTAACATTATTTAGAAATTACTTTACTGACTTCTATGAAAAACAGAAGCAAAAGGTAAAGAATAAAATACTCTGGACTTTTCGTCTCATTCAAACTCAAAAACATGTGCCAGACGATTACTTAAAACACATGGAGGGTACCAATGGCCTTTACGAAATCAGAGTTCAACAGGGAATCGACATTTTCCGAATTTTCTGTTTTTTTGACGAAGGCAAACTAATAGTTCTGGCCAATGGTTTCCAGAAAAAAACACAGAAGACACCAAGCTCCGAAATCGAAAAAGCGTTAAAAATTAAAAAGGAATATGAAACAGAAAAGCAACTTAAAAACTCTTGACCAGTTCATTGACGAACAATATGGCAAAAAAGGCACTTCAAAACGTAACAAGTTTGAGAAAAGGTATGTAGCTTTTAAGCTTGGTTTCCTTATTCAACAGGCTCGACTTAAAAAAGGAATGACACAGGAAGAACTTGCTGAAAAGTGTGGAACCAACAAAGGTTACATTTCTAAAATCGAAAACAACATTAAGGAAGTTAGAATTTCTACTCTGCAAAAAATTGTTGAACTAGGATTGGGTGGACATCTGGAACTTTCAATCAGGCTTTGACTTCTGTACCGAAGAAATCAAAATCTCTTATAATCGAGTAGGCGGCAGAAGAACCGCAGGATGAAGCATGTTGTCCAGTTTATTTAGTAATAAACTGGACAAATATCTTATCTTTGGCACCGAATGAAAACCGCAGAATACATAGCAGAAACCATCAATCGCCTGCCTAAGGGCTATGTGTTCACCTATGCTGACCTTATTAAAGAGGTGAATAAGAAGGAAGCCATCATCAAAGCCCTTAACCGTATGGCTGTATCAGGCAAAATAGTGAAGCTGTCAAAAGGGAAATTCTATAAACCTGAAAATTCCTCATTTGGTAAGCTGCCACCCAACCAAAACCAAATGGTGAAAGACCTTTTGGAAAGCGATGGCAAACTGATTGGCTACCTTACGGGCTACAGCATTTACAACCAGCTGGGCTTAACTACACAAGTAAGCAGCACAATTCAGATTGGCAAAAACGAAATGCGACCATCATTGAAACGGGAACGCTACACCATTTCATTCATCCGACAAAAAAACACCATCACGAAAGACAATATTCCGTTGCTGCAAATTTTAGATGCAATCCGCTACAACAAAAAAATTCCTGACAGCAATCCTTCATCAACTTGCAAACGATTTTTGGCAATCATAAAAGAGTTGACAGAAAAAGACAAAAGCACATTGGTCCGGCTGGCATTAAAATATCCGCCTGCAACCAGAGCATTGCTGGGAGCATTACTTGAAACATCAGGAAATAAATCGTTAACCGAACCGCTTTACAAATCGCTGAATCATTTCAGCACTTACAAATTATCGGGAGTAAATAAAGTTTTACCTGCTGCCGGAAAATGGAATATAGTATGAACCTGCACAACGACGTAAAATTATTTGGCGAAACTATTCGTGCTGCTTCACATCAGACAGGCATTAATGATGAGTTTGTGGAAAAAGATTACTGGATAACATTGGTATTGCAACAGCTTTCAAAAAGTAAATATGCAGAACAAACAGTTTTTAAAGGTGGCACTTCTTTGTCTAAAGGTTACGGATTAATCAACCGCTTTTCGGAAGATGTGGACATTGCTATCATTAACGACAACAACAAATCAGGCAATGAAATAAAAACCATTATTAGAACAGTAGAAAAAGAAATGACACAGCAAATGAAAGAGTTGCAGGTGGAAGGTGTTACCAGCAAAGGTTCACGGTTTCGTAAATCAGTATTTGAATACGAAAGCGAAAACAAAAGCAACAAACTGATTGTGGAAGTAAATTCATTTGCCAATCCGTTTCCGTTTCAGAAGATGCTTATCAGAAGTTTTGTGTTTGATTTTTTTACCGCAACAGGAAATGAAAAATTCATTGAGCAATTCAACTTGCAGCCATTTGAAATAAATGTGCTGAGCAAAGAGCAAACACTGATGGAGAAACTGATTTCGCTGATTCGTTTTTCATTTTCTGAAAATACAGTAGAAAGCATCTCACAAAAAATCAGACACTTTTACGATTTGTATTTTCTGATGAATGATAAAGAATGTGGTGCATTTGTTCAGTCAGCTAAATTTAAAAAACAGTTTAACGAAATACTGAAACACGACAGAGAAATGTTTGATGAACCCGAAGGCTGGCAGAAAAAATCAATCGTAGAATCACCATTAATAAACAACTTTGAAAACATCTGGAAACAAGTGAAAGGAAAATATCAAAGTGAACTTTCGGCATTGGCTTATACACCAATTCCTGATGAAGGCCTGATTGCAAAACAGTTTCAAATACTAATTGACATATTGAAATAATATCAGAACTGCAATGGCAGATGTTCACAATAGGCAGACGAGAAGTTACAACATGAGCCGGATCAAAGATGTGGACATGAAAAAGGTAATTATTTTCAAATTCTGGAAACCTGTTCTATATTGTGAAAAGAAAGAAATAGTATAGTTAGAAAATATTCAAATGGCAATTCCGAAAAACATTACCGAAGAAAATTTGTTAGACGCAATTAGTAAAATTGACCTTGAAGGTATTCCCAATGAGGCTGATTCGCAATATTACGATGTCGTTTATAATGGTAAAAAATATCCGCCCAAACTCGTTGTTGCGTACGCGAACATTTTTGCAAATGGGAAAGAACTTAATAGGAATTCTTTTTCAGGAGGAATGGAAACACAGTGTTTTAAACTACTTAGAAGGTATGGGTTTATTATTCAAAAAAAATCAGTTTCTTATTATGTTTTAGGTGCTTCATGGCAAGGTAAAGAAGAAAACCCTGATCAATCAGAGAGATTCATGATAAATGGAATTTGGGAAAATGGCTATGCGGATCAATTTTTAGATGTTGTCAATGGAGTAAATGTGGGGGATAGAGTTGCAATTAAATCTTCTTACGCAACCAGGGATCGTAAAAGTATGTTACGAATTAAAGCAACTGGAACTGTATACAAAAATATTGGTGATGGGAGAAACCTTAAAATCAAATGGGATAAAAAGTTTGAACCATTCGATTTAGAGGGATATGGCGGTTATAGAAATACAATTCAAAAAGTTGCCGAGGAAGATATAGCTGAGATTTTTAAATCCCAAAATTTTATGGGCTATTATAGTGAATTAGTAAAATTCTTAAGACTAGCAAATGAACAAACTACTGGACAAGGAACAAAGGAAGTTAAGGCGTTCAATAAAAATCGAATCAAAGAATATGAAAGCTTAAAGGTGAAGGTATCATTTGGACAAGGCCGGGCAACGGCAATTTCGTGGATAGCTTTTCTAAATGATGTTGATAACGTTCAGCAGGGGATCTATCCAGTTTATCTTTATTATAAAGAGAAAAAGCGCTTGATTCTAGCTTATGGTGTAAGTGAAACACATGCATCAAATAGAAGATGGAATATTTCAAATGAAAAAAGTATTGAAGATTATTTTAAAGACAACAATTTAGGAAAACCTGAAAAATATGCTAATTCCTTTGTTTTCAGAAGTTATGATCTGAATAAAGAAATTCTTGAGAAAGAAATAAATACTGATTTGGACAAACTGATTTCGATTTACAAAGCAACTTCAAGTAATTCAAAACCTGATTTAGAATCAGCTAGAAAATTTCAACATTCAGATTTATCTAAAGCTATTATTAAGGCGGGATTGTTTTTTGCCGAGCGAACACTTTTACGGTTGACAGCTTCTCTGCTTACCAAGCCGTTCGTAGTACTCACTGGGCTTTCGGGTTCTGGCAAAACTAAACTTGCTCAGGCATTTGCTATGTGGATTTGCGAAGACAATAAACAGTATTGTATTGTGCCAGTAGGAGCCGACTGGACAAACAGAGAGCCCCTTCTCGGTTTTCCGAATGCGCTTGAGCCGAAAAAATATGTAAAGCCAGACAACAAAGTATTAGACCTAATAATTGAGGCAAATAAAAATGTGAGCAAACCTTATTTTCTCATTCTTGATGAAATGAATCTGAGCCATGTAGAAAGATACTTTGCCGATTTCCTGAGCGTGATGGAATCAAAAAATAAAATTGCCTTGCATTCGGGAGATAGTGAGTGGAATGATGTTCCGGCACAAATTGGTTTTCCAAAAAACCTCTTCATAATTGGTACCGTCAACATTGATGAAACCACCTACATGTTCAGCCCGAAAGTTCTGGACAGAGCCAGTGTGATTGAGTTCAGAGTAACAGCAGCAGAGATGGAAATTTATTTACAAAGCAGTACAGAGATCAATCTGGATAATTTGAAAGGTGAAGGAAAAAATATGGCAGAAAGTTTTGTTGAGTTTGCAAAGAATACGAGCCTTGAAGCAGCAGACGAAGAAAGGTTGAATAAAACACTGATGCGTTTCTTTGCTGAGTTAAAGAAAACCGGAGCAGAGTTTGGTTACCGCAGTGCTTCTGAAATTATTCGCTTTGCAGCAGTGGCAAATAGATTAGATGCAGATTGGAAACAGGATGAAATAACTGATGCAGCCATTATGCAAAAGTTGTTGCCGAAAGTTCACGGCTCCAGAAAAAGACTGACTCCTGTGCTTGAAGTTTTAGGAAGCTTGTGCATGACTGAAAAACCAAAGGATGGAGAAAAGATGGAACATTTTCTTAACCCACCGGATGAAAAAGATTTTTCTTCCAGAATAAAATACCCATTGTCGTTTGAGAAAATTGCAAGAATGTACAGAGCACTTCTTCACAATGGATTTACAAGTTATGCAGAAGCCTGACAATAAATGATAAAGGAAATTTTAGATATAAATGTACAGCTGATAAACGGAGGAATTATTTCTCTTAAAATCAGAAGTAAAACTCCGCAGTCAATGTTTTTGATGGAAGGAACAGAGCTGGAGGAAAGTGAAGCTCCGTATCAGATAGTTGAGGGAAAATTCTATGACTATAAAATTGATAATGGTTATTTCTTAAAAGATTCTTTCGGAATTGTTTCGGGAAATGACTTTGATAAATCTGTTGGCAGGATTGCACCAAACATTTATGTTGGCACTCTTACGCTTGATGTGTGCCACACAAAGACAGCAGACAAATTAGGTTCTGTGAAACTGGAAGTGCAGTCGGTTAAAACTGAATACAGAAGGGATTATCGGAAAATGCTTTCGGATATAACAGATGAGTGCATTGAACTTGTTTTTCAACATAGCTCCCCAATAACGCAGGTTGTAGAAACAGATTATGAAAATGATAATAAGACATGGCATCAGCGTTTCGCATTTATTAAATCGGTAATTGACACAGAAGAATTTAATGAAGCTGTGAATAAAATAATTTCAGCACCTGTTACAAAGTGGAAGGCAACAGAAACCTATAAAGACATAAGAAGTGTAAGGCGATTTAATAACAAAGCACTTTATCAGATTGCCAGTGCTCCAAATAGAATTGTTTTACCCGATGGTCATCCTTTGAAGTCAGATAAAATCAAATCAATACCGGCAAAAATCAGAGTTGCCGATAAAACAGAAACAACCGATACTCCTGAAAACCGTTTTGTAAAACATGCATTGCAAACATTCTTATTTTTTGTCAGTGATTTCAAATCAAAATTAAAATCGGAGAATAAAATAAAACTTGAAGCTGAAAAAATTGAGAGCAGATTGGAACAGTTTCTTAGTCATTCGGTGTTCAAAGAAATTTCAAACCCGACATCAATAATTTTAAGCAGTCCGGTACTTCAAAGAAAGGAAGGTTATAGGGAAATATTGCGTGTGTGGGTCATGTATAATCTTGCGGCACAACTTGCATGGAAAGGAGGAGAGGATGTTTATGATATTGAAAAAAGAAATGTTGCTGCTCTTTATGAATACTGGCTTTTCTTTCAGCTACTGAAAATTGTATCAAAGGTTTTTGGAATCAAACCAGGTAAGGATTTAATTGTTGATACAAATGATAAACTTGGTTTACAATTAAAGCAGGGGGAACATTTTCCGGTAAGTGGTGTTTGTGAAAAATACAATCGTAAACTTAAGATTCAGTTTAGTTATAACAGAACATTTGCAGGCAGTTCAGAAGAATACAGTTACCCTGAATCGGGAAGCTGGACAAGAAGAATGCGACCGGATTATACTTTATCAATATGGCCGGCTGGCATAAATGAAACAGAAGCAGAGAAACAAGAACTTATTACCCACATTCATTTTGATGCGAAATATAAAATTGAAAAAATAATTGAAACTCTTGGTGACGAAGAAGACCTTGATAAAGAAAAAGAGGAACAAAGTAAAGGAACATACAAACGGGCTGACCTTCTGAAAATGCACTCTTACAAAGATGCGATCAGAAGAACAGGCGGTGCATATATTTTATATCCGGGAAAAGAACAAACAAAATTCAGCCGGATGGGATTCAGAGAATTAATTCCCGGACTAGGAGCTTTTCAAATCCGTCCATCTGAAAATGGAGATACGGGTTCTAAAGAGCTTGAGAAGTTTTTTGAAGATGTTGTTTTTCATTTTGTAAACAGAACATCACAAAGAGAAAAAACTGCATACAGGATTTTTGATATTCACAAGTCTCCACCAAATGCGGATAACGAAGTAAGAGAAGCTTTACCAGAAACTTACGGTATTAACAGAAATTTATTGCCGGATGAAACTTTTGTGTTGGTAGGATTTTCAACCAAACCTGCAAAATTCAAATGGTATGAAGCAAACGGAAAGTATGTATTCAGAATGAATGAAGATAAAGGTTCGTTAGAATTAAATACAGAAGTTGTAAATGCTAAATATCTTCTGCTAAGAAAAAGTGGAGCAGAAAAAGCATCCGACATATTTGAAATAAAAAGTAAATGCCCGAAAGTTTTTTCTGTTTCTCAATTAGCTAAACTTAACTATCCACTTTCTCAAAACCCGAAAGAATATTATCTGGTTATTGAAATAGAAAAAGTAACTGATAAAGAATTTGAAAATGTAAGCTGGAAATTTAAGGAGCTCAAGAAATATAAATCCATAATGGAAGCAGGCGGAAGTCCACGGACAAAATCAGGATTGCCGTTTACAGTTTCGTTGACAGAATTAATGAATGCACTTGCAAAAGAATGATGAAACGAAAAAGCCACCCATACAAAAAAAACTCTTAAAAAACGCACAAGCCAACGCTGCAAGCAATTCTTTTAAGACAGTATTTTTTTCTCCACCCCAAAAATCTACCCCCTTTTTTTACAAATCTATTTTTATCAACGCACGGGTTAACTCCAACCACGACAAGTTGTGGTTCTAATGTAAATCTCTTCGGACAAAGTGTGAGTAAACTTGACGCGACAATACTTCGGACGGACAGAAGAGCTACAGATACTGGTAGCTACATATCGCAAGTGGTGTTTGCTATATAGCCCCGGTTGAGCTACACTTTCCGGCTTGCAATATAAAACCAGAACAAATCCGGCCACTTATTTAAAGATTTTCCCCACTCAATTCCTCAACGAAGCATTGCTCCTGATAAAACTGATGGTCTGGTCAAAACCTGCTTTATTCACCGGAGCGCTGCGATAGTCTTTGTATTTTTTTCGCATGTTGTCGGCGAGGTCCACATCTTCTGAGGCTGTTTTCATATCTTCAAAATACTGGCGGAAATAAGTGATCAGGTCTTCGTTGCCCATTTCACCATGACCCGGAACAACAGTAGTAACATCATACATCTTCAGCATATGATCCATAGCAGTTATATAATCATCCACATTGGCACCAACACTTTCTTCGAGATAAGGATGGTAACCGTTTAATACGACATCACCGGTAAATAATGTTTTCCTGTTTCTCAGGTAAACAATCACATCATCAAAAGTATGTGCCTGGCCTATATTTTCAATGGTCACAATTTCTCCTCCCACATCTAACTGCATCGTATCTACCAGCCAGTGATTGGGCATGTCCTCACGTGCGTTGTTCTGCAACCAAAACTGGTTTCCATAGTCACCGGAAACAATCTCTGCGTTCTCATAATAATGATTGCCACCTGTGTGATCTTTATGAATATGTGTATTCACCACTACAATCCGCTTGCCTTTCGCACGGTCCATCACCCAACGGTTAAAGCGCTCGGCACCTTGCTTCATTTTGGTATCAATCACCACAATCACAGAGTCTCCAATCAGCACGCCGCTGTTTCCACCTTCGCCAGGCAAAACATAGAAATCCGGATCCACTTTTATCACATCAAGTCCATAATTGGAACATCCTGATAAGGCGAAAAAAAGGAACAACACTGTCACAATGCTTCCTGAACGTATTAAATCCATCACACAAATGATTTTCCGCAAAGGTATCCAAACACGAACAAATTATTTCATACCCACCATGCCTTACAAAATGGGTGATTGCAGAGACCCAGTTGGCGTCTTTGTTCAAGACGCAATGATTAGTGTCTGCGTTTGGGACGCAATGTTGGCGTGTATATACGGGACTCCATGTGGACGCTATATCCGGGACGCAATGCATTGCGTCTCAATGACGATCATTTTCAATATTTCAGATTCTCGGTTTCGTCGTTATCTTTGCCCATCTGAAAAAATTCTTCCCATGAAAAAACTCTGGTTCGCTGTTGGATGCATCCTTCTTTTTATTGTTGCTATGACCTTTGCATTTTGCTACCTCAATTACAATCATAGCTGATCATTTTGCGCTTTCCCTTCTTTTAAACGCACCGGCTTAAACACCGGTTTTAATTTTTTTGCATGACCCCAATTATAGTTGCCATTGGCGGCGGAAGTATGGCGGAAGGTGCCACTGCTTCCATCGACCGTGAGATTGTTCGCCTGGTGGGAAAGAAAAAACCTGCTGCCTTGTTTATTCCCACTGCGTCCGGCGATGATTCTGTCTATGTTGAAAATTTCCAAAAAATATATGGCAAAAAACTGGGCTGTAAAACACAATCCTTGTTGCTGCTGAAGCATCCGCCATCACCCGGCGATGTAAAAAAAATGATCAATGATGCTGATATTATTTATGTGGGCGGTGGAAATACTTTAATGATGATGCGCAGGTGGAGGTTTCTTGGAGTTGATAAATTATTGATGAAAGCCTGCAAAGACGGTAAAGTGATGGCGGGTACAAGCGCCGGCGCTATTTGCTGGTTTCAATATGGCCACAGTGATTCTGAATTCTATTATCATCCTGATAACTGGGAATGGATACGCGTGAAGTGTCTCGGAATTGCACCCTTCACTGCCTGTCCTCACTGCTTAAAGGAAGGCCGTCTTTCGCATTTTATAAAGATGATAAAGAAGCACGGTGGAACAGGAATCGCTTTAGATGATTGCACTGCAATGGAGATAACTGGTAGTCAATTCCGGATCCTGCGTTCAAAAGAAGGCGCCCAGGCATTCAGAATTGACCGAATAAACGGGCAGATGATTACAACGCCATTTGCTGTTTCAGATAAGTTTAAGGAATTGAGAATTGAGAATTAGGAATTAGGAATTGAGAATTATCGCGGATTACCCACATGCGGTTTAAAATGATCTGCATACGAAAAAATGACCAATGACTCATACCCAATGACAACCCTCTAACGACTTCCGACTTCCGACTCTTTACTCGCTCCTCCCCTCACCACTCATCCTTCTTCACCTTCACACTCGGCTCCTTCATCGATTCTTTAAGATTATTAATCAGCTCCAGGAAACTTTTATTTGCTTCATTCAGCGTATTGTAGTTATCCTCAATATTAGGATCACTTTCGTTGAATAACTTTTCAATCGGTTCGTAACTGGCGGCTTTCAGATTTACATCTTTGATCTCATAGCGGTATCTGCCATCTTTAAAGCCAATCACCAATGTGTATTTTACGATGGCAGACTGTGCTTTTACGCCGTTTTTCAGGATGCGGTAAGTAGCAAACTGTGGCTTCATCACCAGGGTCCCATTTACAGAGTCGGCAGTTTCCAGAAAGCCCGTTGGATTTTTGTAATAAGCCTTCATCCAGTTTTGCGAACGCTTGAACAGCTCCGTTTTATCAATTTCATCCATAGAAATTACTTCCATGTAATAGACCTGGTTATTTTCATCATTTCTGGGAAGATCCGGAGCAAGGGGCTTTTCCTTTTGCGCATGGACAGTTAATCCTGCCAGCAGCAGGCAAATGCACCAAAAATTCCGCTTTGAAGAAAGTATTCCGAAAGGGCTAAAGGTGGAAATAATCGTGTTTGGAAGTTTATTGCTTAGTAAGGTCATCTAATTAGAGAAAGTTAAAATGCAGTTAAAAAATGAAAGGCGAAAAATAGTTAAAAATGATGCCACGTTTCTATCACCGCTATGCGTTTTGTTTTCAGAAAAAAACCATTGGATTTTGAACAAATTTTTGTTCATAAAAACTTGCGGAAATCATTGGATTCCGTAAGGTTTCACCACATTAAAAATGTACCTTCGCGAAGTTATTTTTTCATAGTAATAATCCCCCTGAAAAGTGATCACAGAAGACGTAAAAGATGAGGTAAAATCCAGCCGGAAAAAGAGTGATTATACAGCCGATAATATCCAGGTACTGGAAGGCCTCGAAGCTGTACGCAAGCGTCCCGCCATGTATATTGGCGATATCAGTACCCGCGGACTCCATCATTTGGTGTATGAAGTAGTGGATAACTCGATTGATGAAGCACTGGCCGGTTACTGCAAAAACATTGATGTTTTTATTAATGAAGACAATTCCATCACTGTGGCCGATGATGGTCGTGGCATTCCTACGGAAATTATGAAAAAGGAAGGCCGGTCGGCACTGGAAGTGGTCATGACGGTGCTGCATGCTGGTGGCAAATTCAATAAAGACACTTATAAGGTTTCGGGTGGTTTGCATGGCGTGGGTGTTTCCTGCGTGAATGCGTTGTCGACCCATCTTACCGTTGTGGTAAACCGCGATGGAAAGTCTTATATGCAGGAATACGAGCGCGGAAAACCAATGTATGCTGTAAAACAAACCGGCAAAAGTGATCTCACGGGTACTGAGGTTACTTTTCTTCCTGATTCAACCATTTTCAAAACCACAGAATACAAATACGATACTATTGAAGCGCGGTTGAAAGAACTGAGTTTCCTGAATCGCGGAATTAAACTCTCCCTCACCGACCGTCGGGAAAAAGATGAGAACGGCAACCATCCGTCCGAAATATTTCTGTCAAAAGGAGGATTGAAAGAATTTGTACAATATCTCGATGGAACACGTGTACCGCTGATTCCTGAACCGATTGTAGTGGAAGGTTCGCGCGATCAGGTGATGGTGGAAATCGCTTTGCAATACAATACGGCTTACAACGAAAACGTGCACTCTTATGTGAACAATATCAACACACTGGAAGGTGGCACACACGTATCCGGTTTCAGAAGAGCAATTACACGGGTATTTAAAGCTTACGCTGAAAAGAATAATCTCTTTAGTAAGATTGATTTTGAAATTACCGGTGATGACTTCCGGGAAGGATTAACCGCAGTAATTTCTGTGAAGGTTCCGGAACCACAATTCGAAGGTCAAACAAAAACCAAACTCGGTAACTCAGAAGTTTTAGGAGTTGTAGACACAAGCGTGGGCGAAATGCTCACCAACTACCTCGAAGAACATCCGCGCGAAGCCAAAGTGATCATCAGCAAGGTGGTGCTCACAGCCACAGCACGTAATGCAGCACGCAAAGCCCGTGAGTTGGTGCAACGTAAGAATGGATTAACAGGATCCGGATTGCCGGGTAAACTGGCTGATTGCTCCGACAGCGATCCTGAAGCATGCGAATTATACCTGGTAGAGGGAGACTCGGCGGGCGGCACAGCAAAACAAGGACGCAACAGAAGATTTCAGGCCATTCTGCCATTGAGAGGAAAAATTCTCAATGTAGAAAAAGCCATGGAGCACAAGATTTACGACAATGAGGAAATCAAAAATATGTTCACGGCCATGGGTGTGAGCATTGGAACAGTGGGAGATGATAAAGCTTTAAACGTGGAAAAACTCCGCTATCACAAAATCATCATCATGACGGATGCTGATGTGGATGGAAGCCACATCACTACACTGATCCTCACTTTCTTTTTCAGATATATGAAAGTACTGGTCGAAACCGGTAAAATTTATATTGCCGCGCCGCCATTATACCTTGTAAAAAAAGGCAAAGAGCAGGTTTACTGCTGGGATGATGAAGACCGGAAAGAAGCCGTTACAAAATTAGGTGGCGGGAAAGATGATTCCGTCAATATTCAACGGTATAAAGGTCTGGGTGAAATGAACGCGGAACAATTGTGGGAGACCACCATGAATCCTGATACACGCACACTCTGGCAGGTTACTATTGAAAGCGCGGCCGAAGCAGATCACATTTTCTCTATGTTGATGGGTGATGAAGTTCCACCACGTCGCGATTTTATTGAGAAGCATGCGAAGTACGCCAAGCTGGATATATAAAAGATCAATACTAAAATAAGGTCTGAAGTACCAACAAAGATTTCACTGCGTTTACTTCAGACTTTTTTTGTTTCAAACCTCACAAACTACTATTCGATGAAAAAAATTTTGGTGCTTGCATTACTGGTAAGTTTTGTCTCTTACGTTTCAGGGCAGACTATCAATGCAAGCCTGGTTCCGCAGGTGGTGAAAACTAAAATGCAGGAAAAATATCCTGAAGCGAAAGGTGTTTACTGGAAACAATCAGATGCAGGATTTGTAGAATCGAACTTCACCAATGACGGCAGAAAGTGTAACGCTATTTTCTTAACTACCGGCGGATGGGTAAGTACTGATTGCGAGATTACTGTCGAAGAATTTCCGGTTATCGGTGCGACATATCTTGCTGATCCTAAAAATGCGGATAAGGTGACAAAGTATTATCAGTCTGATACCAAAGCCAAAGGCAAGCAATTTTCTGCTGATGTAAAAAAAGATGGCAAGTCATTGCAATATATTTTTGACGCGGATGGCAATCTGATTATGAAGGGGCCAAAAAATTAATTCAGCTATTCGATAATTGAAGAAATTATCCGAAGGTGATTACGCAAACCCTATTTGTACTTATTTCCCTCTTCCCTGCAAAATCGTTCTGAAGGTGTAAAGCAAAACCCTGAAGTCAAGCATCAGCGACATGTTCTCAATATACAACAAGTCGTATTTCATTCTTGAAATCATCTGGTTCAGATTTTCTGCATAACCAAATTTTACCATGCCCAATGACGTAATGCCAGGCTGTACCCGCAGCAAGTGTTTATAGTCAGATGTCTGTTGCAGCAACTGGTCAATATAATATCTACGCTCCGGCCGTGGACCCACAATGCTCATTTCTCCCTTCAGCACATTCAGGAATTGCGGCAGCTCATCAAGCCGCCATTTTCGCATCACCTTGCCCCAGGCTGTTATGCGCGTATCTTCATGCGATGAAAGCAAAGGACCATTGGTTTCCGCGTCAGTATACATGCTCCTGAATTTATAAATCTTAAAGGGCTTGTTATAAATGCCGATACGTTCCTGCGAATAAATGATGCTTCCCGGAGATGATAACTTCACTTTAATGGCAACAAACAGGTAAACAGGAATAAGCAATATCAGCATCATAACAGAAATTACAATGTCCACGATTCGTTTGATGATGCATTGCCATTGAGGCATTAGTTGCGGGTAGATTTCAATAAAAGAAGCTCCCAGCAAATGATTCATGCGTACCGATCCGGCAAGAATATCATACATGTCAGGAACAATTTTGATGATAACATTCTTATCGGCCAGCTGGTTAAGAATTTCCTTTAACTGATGATGTTCTGATGACTCAATCGCCACGATCACTTGTTTTACGGAATGTGTCCTGATCATTTCTTCAAGACTGCTCAATGCCCCGAGCTTCGGTAAAAAGGTACTCAAACCATTACCGTTACCATTGGTGTCAATAAAGCCAATGAAATGATAACCCTGCGATTTTGCTTTACCATTGATTTCATTGTACACTTCAATTGCCCTCTTATTACCTCCGATAAAAATCGTTGGAAAATAAACTATCCCTTTCAACATCTGTCGTTTGCCGGCATTTAATACAACAATCCTTCCCAATAGCGTAAGCACAAAATGAATGATGAAAAGGATAATTACGGAACTGTAATAATCACGGTAGCCCTGCACCTGATCGTCAATCAACACACTGAAAAAAAGAAGGATTACACCAGCAATGGTAACAAAAAAGGTCCGTGTCATTTCACCTACCCTGCTTTTGAGATAGATGCTCGTGTAGGTTCCGGTGAGGTAATAAATAGCGACCCAGCCGGCAGGAATGATGATCATTCCTTGTATGAACTTAGGATCATTTAAAAACTGAGGAAATTGAGCAACCGCGTAATGATCAATGCACAACTTTCTCACAATAAAGAAAAGAGCCCAGGAAAGCACGGCCATGATGTAGTCTGTAACCACATACCGAACAATGCCATTTTGTTTTGCCGGATCTTTCATGAAGCGCTAATAATTTACCAGTTTAACATTATCGATATAAATATGTGAGCTCTCCTGTAAGTTGTCAAAAACAGCCCTGATCTGCACCTGTATCGAACTTGCATCCAGGTCAAGCACATCTTTACCCATATTGAGGTAAATCTTATTCCAGGTGTCTTTTGCATTAATGTTCCATTTATACATTGAAGTATGGCCAATATTTGTGGTGGCATATAATCCAACCTCAAACTGCTGGTCACATTTGTAATTCAGCTCAACATAAACGGGGCTTCCTTTTTCAATAACATATGATGAAGTGGTTCTCCCTTCATAAACAGTATGATTGGGATCAAGATAAATGTCGCCTGAAAAATTACCTTCAAAAACATTTCCTGCCTCATTGGTACGCACCAACCCTGTGTCGCCGGATATTAATTCAAAAATATTTCCAGCTTCAAAATCCTCAATAAAAGAAAATTTAGTAGCTGTCCGGTAGGTAAAATGAGGAGTAATTTTATAAACCTGCTTCTCTTGCAGATCAATAGTTAATGTATCCGGAAAATAAAACGGATAAACGGCCCGGGTACTTGAAATACCATTATCCAGTATTCCGGCACTGATCAATAAGTAAGTGGGTCCATTATTCAGCAGCGGAAACAGCGTGGGAATTTCATACACACCCTGGGCTGTATTTTCCGCATCAATCCAGACGTCAGTAATCTTATGAGAAGCGGAACCCTGACCGGCCGCAACTGTGAGTGATACATCGTCAATCTGTAAATAAGCCGGAATTTCTTCCGGCGGATTGATCAATTCACACGATGGTAATATGGCTGATATAAGCCCGGTAAATAAAATATACCTGATAAGGGTAGAAATGTTCAAATCAAATAAGTTAAGGAAATGTAAATGTACAGGCACAACGACGTTAAGGATAAGTTAGTATTGAACGACGAAAAAAAAGTTAAGCACGATAAATAAGACTTAAAGGATATTAAAAAAGGGAGGGCTATTTAAGTGTTAGTGCGTTCTATTTTCTCTATAATCTGATAAGCAATATTCATGGCATTATAACCATCGAGCAGCGTTACAGGCGGCTCTTTATCAAACGCTATGGCATCATGGAAAAGCTCTAATTCCATTTTTATGGCATTGATAGGCTTTACCTCCGGCCGCTCAAAATTGATCACTTTGGTTTCATGCTCGCCGGTTTTCAATTCAATAGCAAAAGGATTTTCGCTATCGCGTTGGTCGGAGAGACGGATTATCTCCGCTTTCTTATCAAGAAAGTCTACACTGATGTAGCCATCTCTCTGAAACATGCGCATTTTACGCATTTGCTTTAAAGAAATCCTGCTCGCCGTAATGTTTGCCACACATCCATTGTCAAATTCAATTCTGGCATTTGCAATATCAGGAGAAGAAGAAATCACCGCCACACCGCTGGCACTGATGCGTTTAACCGTTGATTTAACCACACTTAAAATAATGTCAATGTCATGAATCATCAGATCCAGCACCACAGGCACATCAGTTCCCCGTGGATTAAACTGTGCCAGCCGGTGCGTTTCAATAAACATCGGATTCAGAAAATGAGACTTGATGGCCAGAAAGGCCGGATTAAATCTTTCAACATGTCCTACCTGCGCTTTTATTCTTGCCTCTTCAGCAAGATTGATGAGGTCATGCGCTTCCTGAAGCGTGTTGGCTAATGGTTTTTCTACAAAAATATGCCTTGAGCGTTTGATTGCTTTCACCGCACATTCATAATGCGAAAGCGTATTGGTCACAATGTCTACAGCATCTACACTTTCAATCAATTCATCAAGATCTGCAAATCGCTTCACCCCAAATTCACGTGCCGCCTGGGCTGCATTCTCGTCGTTGGGATCATAGATACCCACAAGTTCGAAATCCCCGATCTCACGAATGAGTTTAAGGTGGATTTTCCCTAAATGTCCTGTGCCAAGCACACCAATCTTTATCATGAGTTAAACAGGATTCTTAAAATTGCGGCAAAAATAGGTAAATGAAATGATGGATGGATGAGTTGATGCGCCAATGCATATATACGCAAAGACTTAATGGCTTAATGACTCTATGACTAATGACGCAATAACTATTGACTATTGACTATTGACGTTTCCATGCAAAGATTACCTTTATGCCTTCTAAAAAATCCATTCCATGATACAAGAACTCATTAATCAACACGCTGGCGAAATCGCCGGCATGCTTGGCAATAAGTATGGCCTTGACAGTACACAGGCAGCAAGTACTGCTTCTTCCCTCACGCACGCAGTAGGTGGTTTTTTTACCGACCAGCTTTCTTCCGGAAAACTGGACCTCGGTGACGTAACAGACCTCTTCAACAAGAGCACTCCCAATGAGGGCAATGCTATCTTTACCCAGTTAAGTGGCTTGGTTTCCAAAACACTCAGCTCCAATCCCAATTTATCGAAAGACATTATTTCGAAGATTTCTTCAGGTGGACTAAATGAAATTTTGGGCCTTCTTCAGGGTGGCAAACTGGGCAACATCGATATAAGCACCATCACAAAAATTGCAGGATCATTTTCAGGTAAAGGTGGCATCGGTGATATGCTCGGGGGCTTGAGCGGATTGTTTGGCAAAAAATAATCAGGACTTTACAATCCTTAATAAAATTGTGTTGACCTCGGTCAACATCCTAAACCAATCACAAAATTCAAGGCGTTTATCGGGGGCATTAACTGGCCAGTACTGATACCTTTTCATTTCAATAATTTCACACCATGCTTTCCGGAAAAAAGATTGCTTTTCATACCCTTGGATGCAAGCTGAATTTTTCAGAGACTTCTACTATTGCAAGAATATTAGAAAAGGACGGATTTACAAAAGTGAAGTTGGAAGAAACACCGGATGTGGTGTTGATCAATACCTGTTCGGTAACAGAAAATGCTGACAAAGAATGCAGGCAGATTGTTCGTAAGGCACTAAAATATTCTCCTGAAGCACAGGTAATTGTGATCGGTTGTTATGCTCAACTCAAACCCGAAGAAATTGCAACCATTGAAGGGGTAGATCTTGTATTGGGTGCAAAAGAAAAATTCCGGCTGGCTGATTACCTTAAAGTATTGCCTGCCAAGAAATCAAATTCAGAAAAAGGAAGTATTTATTCATGCGATGTTAACGATGTGCTCTTTTTTGAAAGCAGCTATTCATTAGGTGAACGCACACGTGCTTTTCTGAAAGTGCAGGATGGCTGCGATTACAGTTGCACCTATTGTACAATTCCTTTAGCTCGTGGAAAAAGTCGCAGCGATACTATTTCGCATGCTGTAGAACAGGCTAACTTACTGGCATACCTGGGTATCAAAGAAATTGTGCTTACCGGAGTGAACATCGGTGATTTTGGAATACAGAATCCCTTATCAGGAAAAAGGCCGGAAACATTTTTCGAACTGGTTAAAGAACTCGACCGGCAAAAAAGTATTGAACGGTTTCGCATTTCATCTATTGAACCCAATTTGCTGAAAGACGAAATCATTGAATTTGTCGCGCAATCAAAACGCTTCATGCCGCATTTTCACATTCCCTTGCAGTCAGGATCAGATACTATTTTAAAAAGGATGAAACGTCGTTATGTTTCTACTCTGTATACAGAACGCGTTGCAAAAATAAAATCGCTGATGCCACATTGCTGTATTGGCGTAGATGTGATTACCGGATTTCCAGGGGAGACTGAGGAGGAGTTTATGAAGACTTATCAGTTCATCAACGAGCTTGATGTGAGTTACCTCCATGTATTCACTTATTCAGAACGCGATCATACGGAAGCAGCGTCCCTGGATGGAAAAGTTCCCATACAAATCCGGCAAGAACGCACCAAAATGCTGCGCATTCTCTCAGAAAAAAAGCGGCAGGATTTCTACCAAAAGCAAATTGGTTCAACGAGAAATGTGTTGTTTGAAAATCCATCGTCACCAGATTATCAGGAAGGCTTCACAGATAATTATATCAAGATAAAAGTGAAACAGAATGAATCGCTTGCCGGTGTATTATCTACCGTACATCTGAAAAAATTGGATGGCGATTGGTTGGAAGGGGAATTAGAAATTGAACTTAAACCAACTCCTGCAGATCGCCCAACAGTCATGCTTTCCTGAGCGCTTTGCTAAGAATACTTTAATCCGATGAATAGCCGCCGGCAATTACGTTCAATTATTTACAAACCTTCCGTTCCTTCCACTTCCCCGAAGTTTTTCATCTTTGCAAATCAATACCAACAACAATTGAACGATTGCGCTGAGTTTTACGATTTCATTTTTTCATTCATTCATATTTCATGTACCCCAACTTAGGATACCTCTTCGAAGACCTTTTTAATACCAAATTAAGCGGACCGTTCACATTGCTGTATGCGCTGCAGAGTTTCGGATTTATGATGGCCATGGCATTTCTGGCTGCAGCATGGACATTGTATCTTGAAGTAAAGCGAAAAGAAAATGAAAAGTTATTGCTGCCTGTTCCACGCAAGGTGATAATTGGCGGACCTGCAAGTGTAGCAGACTTAGTTATAAATGGTATTACCGGATTTATCATCGGATTCAAACTGATTGCAATTGCACTTGATCTTAAAGATTTTACTGATAATCCTCAGTCCTTCATCCTCTCATCGAGAGGAAACCTGATGGGTGGTCTCGCAGTGGGTGCATTACTGGTCTACCTCAAATACCGTGAAAAGGAAAAAGAGCGGCTGCCGAAACCGGAAGAAAAAATTGTGCAGGTGTGGCCACGGCAAATGATCGGCGACATTACGATTGTAGCTGCCATCAGTGGTTTACTCGGTGCCAAGGTTTTTGATAACCTCGAACATCTCGATGCATTCCTGAAAGATCCAATTGGCTCTATGCTTTCCTTTAGCGGACTGGCTTTCTATGGGGGGCTCATTTTTGGTGCAGCAGGTTGCCTTTATTTTTGTTATAGAAATAAGTTATCAATGCTGCACATGCTGGATGCCGCAGCTCCAGGCCTGATCCTGGCCTATGGTGTCGGCAGAATTGGTTGCCAGGTTGCAGGAGATGGCGATTGGGGAATTGATAACCTCAGTGCAAAACCGGGTTGGTTTATTTTTCCCGATTGGGCCTGGGCTTTTAACTATGCCCACAATGTAAACCAGGATGGCATTCCAATTCCGGGTTGCGAAGGAAAGTATTGTTACATGCTTGCAAATCCTGTATTCCCCACTCCGCTCTATGAAATAGTTGCTTCCTTGCTGATCTTTTCTTTTTTATGGATGATCCGGAAAAGAATAACCATTCCGGGAATGCTGTTTTCCATCTACCTGATTCTTGGTGGCATTGAACGTTTCTTCATCGAAAAAATCCGTGTTGACATCAAATATCATATTGCAGGATTCACTGCTACACAAGCGCAAATCATTGCGATCTTCATGATCGTAATAGGCATCGCAGGAATTATTTTCTTTCGTAGAAAAACTTCCCGCTCGCTTCCTGTCTCATGAGTTGCGGTTCATTTCTTATTTCACTCACCCGCTTTATGATTAAACAATTCTCACTTTTGTTCCTGATAGTTGTACTTACTTCGTGCGGATCAAAACGATATTTGCTGGAAACCCGATTCGAGGAGAGTCCTGTTCCACCACCCCCGGATTACAGCAACGCGGATATGTGGGCAGCCCTTCCTTCAAAAAAAGATCCGGCAGATAGCTTACCAGGAAAGAAATTTACAAATGGAGAAGCCACAGCAACAGTGGATGTTTTTTTTATTCATCCTACCATTTACACTTATAAACCGACTACGCCTTTTCAATGGAATGGTGATGTAAATGATGCAAAGCTCAATTCAAAAACAGATAACAGCACCATTCTTTACCAGGCAAGTGTGTTCAACGGATCATGTAGTATTTATGCTCCGCGCTACCGGCAGGCACACATCACTGCCTTTTATACTGCAAAAGAAAATGATGGGAAAGAAGCTCTCGCCATTGCGTATGATGATGTAAAAGCTGCCTTTGAATATTATTTAGAACATTATAATAATAACAGACCTATCATTATAGCATCACACAGCCAGGGAACATCGCACGCTTATCATTTGCTGAAAGATTTTTTCATGAACGATACTCTGAAAAACAGGCTGGTGGCCGCATATATAATAGGTATGCCCGTTAATCCTGATTCGTTGAAATTTTTACCACCCTGTAATGCCCCTGATCAAACAGGTTGCTATTGTACCTGGAATACGTTCGCAAGGGATTATTATCCTGCTTACTACGACAATGGATTAGTACATGCGATCTGCACCAATCCGCTTTCATGGACTACTGATTCGATCTATACTGCGGCAAGCTTAAACGAAGGTGGAATACTCAGGAACTTTGAAAAAGTGCATCCGAATATTTGTGATGCACAGGTGCATGCAGGCATGTTGTGGATTAATAAACCGGATTTTCCCGGAAGCAAAATTCTGAATTTCAAAATTTACCATCTCGTGGATTATAACCTGTTCTATTCCAATATTCGCACAAACGTGCAACAGCGGATTGATACGTATTGGAAAGCGCAATCTTTACATTGAAAGATAAGCGGTGATGCCGCCTTTCAGGTTCAACAGGTTTTCATAACCATATTTTTCCTGCAACCGTTGAATGGCAATGTGACTGCGCAAACCCACTTTGCAATAAATGATCACAGGTTTGTCTTTGTCAATTTTATGAATGTTCGACATCAGTTCATCCAATGGAATTAATTCACCTCCAATGTTTACAGCTTCACGTTCGGCAGGTTCCCGTACATCAATCAGTTGATAATTAATTCCTTCCTGCATCATCAACTTCAGATCAACTGGTAAGATTTCTTTAATTATATTCTTATCAGGAAGATTCATAAAACATAGTCTAAAAAAAGTTTTAAAAAGACCGGTCCCAATCTTTCCACACAGGTTCATAACCCTGCGATGCTATCATCGCAGCAACTGATTCAGGGGAACGTTCATCAGAAATTTCGAATTGTTCCAGAGCATGCAATTCACCAGCATAACCTCCGGGATCAGTTTTCGAACCGGCACTTATAGAAGTGATGCCTAATTTAATTGCATGATTACGGAAGACAGGTGATTCACGTGTTGAAAGTGAGAGCTCTACATTTTCATTGAAGATTCTGTACGCGCAGATCAACTGCACCAATTGTTTATCCGACATCGGATGATTTGGCTGCTGACAACCAACAGCAGGTCTCAGTCGTGGAAAGGAAATAGAATATTTTGTTTTCCAGTAATTTTTTTCGAGGTAGTCAAGATGCAACGCTGTAAAAAACGAATCCACTCTCCAGTCTTCCAATCCCAACAAAGCACCAAGGCCCATGCGATGCACACCGGCATTGCCTAACCTGTCGGGCGTTTGCAGACGATAATTGAAGTTGCTTTTCTTTCCTTTCGGATGATATAATTTATAATTCTCTTCGTGATAAGTTTCCTGGTAAACAAGCACTGTATTTACTCCCGCATTAATCAACAGTTCATATTCATCCTGTTCCAACGGTTGCACTTCCAGCATAATGTTGGAAAAATATGGACGTATCAACCGGATCATTTTTTCAAAATATTCCGTGCCCACCGTTTGATTCGCTTCACCGCTCACCAGCAGAATATGATCGTATCCGAATTTTTTGATCACCTCCACTTCGCGCAATATCTGCTCTTCATTCAGCGTCACGCGTGCAATTTTGTTGTCGAAGCTAAACCCGCAATACGTGCAAATATTCTGGCATTCATTCGACAGATACATGGGAATGTACATCTGCAGCACCTTACCAAACCTTTTTAATGTAAGACGATGACTTAATTGCGCCATTTGTTCCAGCATGCTTTCAGCAGCAGGAGAAATAAGCGCCATAAAATCTTCCGGTGTTCCGTTTCCTTCTTTCTCCAATGCACGCTTAACATCTCCGGCATCCATTGAATAAATACGTTCAGCTACTTCATCCCAGGAATATTGTTCGAAGATGTTTCGGAAATCTTTCGTTATCACGGAATTTACTGCTTGCATGTTTTTCTAAATACGCTTGTTAATTTGAAACTAAGACGATCATTTGTGGTGAAAAACGCCTGCTTAGTTGTTGTGCGTTCAAAGAATTGGCATTGGTTCTACCATTATAAATCTTTGCGAGCTTTGAGTCTTTGCGAGTAACATTTTTTCGCGCGAAGGCCCAAAGCCGGCGAAGAAAAAGTTGCCTTTGACAAAATTGTTTTTCGTCACCATATCATTCAGGTTTACTTTCACTCTTCTAAAAATGCTGTAAGCGGGCTACTTGCGGTTGCAAATTCAGATGCAATGCCAAGCTTCGATTCATAGGCAATTCTTCCTGCTTCTACTCCTAATTTAAATGCTATCGCCATGTTTACAGGATGTTGTGCAACTGCAATTGCAGTATTCACCAAAACAGCATCTGCACCCATTTCAAGTGCAGCCGCTGCATGCGAAGGAGCACCAATACCGGCATCAATAATCACAGGAACTTTGCTTTCACGGATTATGATTTCCAGCATGTCTTTCGTTTGCAAACCTTTATTTGAACCAATCGGCGCACCCAAAGGCATTACCGCCGCAGTACCGACATCTTCCAAACGCTTACACAAAACTGCATCAGCATTAATGTATGGTAACACAATAAATCCAAGCTTCACCAGTGTTTCCGCCGCAGCCAATGTTTCAATGGGATCCGGAAAAAGATAGCGCGGATCAGGATGAATTTCGAGTTTCAACCAATTTGTTTCCAACGCTTCGCGTCCAAGTTGCGCAGCGAGTATAGCTTCCTTCGCATTCCGTGCACCACTCGTGTTGGGTAAAAGTTGAATGGGTAGTAATTTTAAATAGTTGCCCAGGTCTTCTTCTTTCTTTGCCACATCCACCCGCTTCAATGCAACAGTTACCATTTGAGTGCCTGAAGCTTCTATGGCTTCCGCCATCGTTTTTTTAGAACTGAATTTTCCGGTTCCCAACAATAACCGTGATTGAAAATGCTGGCCTGCTATAATGAGATCTTTCATGTGTTGACTTTTTCGTGATTTGAAAAAGAATTTTTTACTGACTCCAAAAAATTAATTAAAGCATTTCGGGGATTTGCCGCTTTATTAATTGCAGATGAAACTGCTATGCCGTTTACGCCAGCAGCTATCAAATCATTTACGTCATTCAATTCTATGCCACCAATCGCAATCACGGGCAATTGAAAAGAATGTTGCTGCATCAGCTTCATAATGCTGATGATGCCTTCCAACCCCAATACTTCATCAAGATTTATTTTTGTGCTGGTAAAGCGAAATGGTCCGAGGCCCGCATAATCCACGTTTGCATCCCGCAGGCTTATCAGTTCATCCCATGAATGTGCAGACCCACCAATTAGTACATCTTCGCCTAAAATTATTCTTGCCGCCTTCCAATACATATCTTCCCGGCCTAAATGCACTCCGTCTGCTCCCACTTCTCCCGCAATTTCTACATGGTCGTTAATAATCAGTTTAACTCCTGAATCATATGTAATCTTACGCGCCATTGCCGAAATTTTCATATAGTCATCAGTTGATTTGTTTTTCATCCGCAACTGAATCCATTCAATGCCGGCATCGCACGCCATCCGCACTTGCTCTATATGCGAAAAATCCGGCAAGTCCTGCGTGAGATATTGCAACGATGAAATTTTTCTATGCATGATTTGCAAATTGTTTTATGGAATGATGTGCTCCCAACAAACCCGGCGCGCTCTTCAAAAATTCAAAAGTGTAAGACTTTGCCAGCTCACAACTGCTTCTTAAATCATTGCCTGATGCAAGAAATGAAGTGATAGCGGCAGCTAAGACGCAACCTGAACCATGCTTTTCAAAACCATTCAATAACATGGTATCGTAATTGTAATTTTCATTTTCCTCAAACAGGATATCCTGCACTCTTCCATCGGGATTTTTATAACTTTTCAGGAAAACATGGGTAAATGATTGCAGTTTTTCTGCCGCAACGAAAGCATCTGTCTGCTGCAACAATGCACACACTTCCTCTGTATTCGGTGTAATCAAAAAAACATTTTTGCAACATTCAAGAAAACCTGAATAATGGATAGCGGTATGAAATTCAAATCCTGCAGATGCCTTTAATACAGGATCCCAAATAATCTTTACAAACGGAAAATTCTCTTTCAGAAACAGGAGTATTTTAATGAGCACCTCAAAATTCTCTATAATTCCAATCTTCATAACATCAACCTCATATTTCTCAAGCAGTAATTGCAATTGCGAAATTATTTCTTCACTTGAAATCCATCTTACACTTTGAAACTGATCTTCTGTTTGTACAGTAATAGCACTGCAAACCCCAAGTCCATAAACTCCCAGTTGTTCAAAGGTTTTTATATCGGCCAGAATTCCGGCTCCTGCTGAAGGATCAAATCCTGCCACGCTGATTACGTAATTCCGTTGCTGTTGCATAACTGTTGAATGCGTTTAAATTTTTCTAAGGGTTCCTCTGATTTCCAGATGCTGCCCAATAGGGCAACTCCATAAAATCCGATTTCCTTCGCCTTTTCAATTCTTTCTTCATCCACACCTCCCAGGGCATAGACTTTATAATCTGATTTCCTTATTACATTCAGTAATGAATCTTCATGAAATGTGCTTCTGTATCCTATTTTCGAAATACTGTCGAACACCGGACTCAAAAAAACATATGAATATCCCTGATGCTCCGCTTTTAAAGAACCAAGTGTGTGGAATCCTGCTGTAATTTCAAGATTAGGTCTTCGGATTTTCAGGTATTTACGCATCATCCATGTTCGCAAAAAATTTTTTCTGCGGTGTTGCTCAGTAACATGAATGCCAGCGAGATTATATGTAACACTTAGTTCATGATGCGAATGGATCACGATCCTGTCACGATATTGCGGAGGAACGTGATCAAGATACTTACGTATTTTATTGGTTGAATATTTGGGCTTCCGTAAATGAAATCTTTCGAGTCCTGCTTCAAATAATGCTGTAACCGTTTTCAATTCATCGGCTAATTCATCCGGGTCTGAGATCAAAATCAGTTTCATCTGGCTATTTTTTTAAAACAATCACACTTCGATAAAGACCTCTTAACACACTACCACTTTCATATTGGTTATTGCTTCACATAAATTTCACCACCGGCATCTGCAAATTCTTTTGCTTTCTCTGCAAGTCCCTTTTCAATCAACTGTTCTTCATTCACCTTCAGTTGTGCTGCATAATCACGCACTTCCTGTGTAATTTTCATCGAACAGAATTTAGGTCCGCACATGGAACAGAAGTGCGCCACTTTAGCATTGTCGGCAGGCAACGTTTCATCGTGAAACTCGCGTGCCGTATCCGGATCCAGTGAAAGATTAAACTGATCTTCCCATCGAAAATCAAAGCGCGCTTTGCTCAATGCATTGTCGCGAAGTTGTGCTCCAGGATGGCCTTTAGCAAGATCGGCAGCATGCGCGGCAATTTTATAAGCAATCACGCCATCTTTTACGTCCTTTTTATTAGGCAATCCCAAATGCTCTTTCGGTGTCACATAACACAACATCGAACAACCGAACCAACCAATCATCGCAGCGCCGATTGCAGATGTAATATGATCATAACCAGGAGCAATATCTGTTGTAAGCGGGCCCAAAGTATAAAACGGCGCTTCATGACATTCAGCCAGTTCTTTTTCCATATTCACTTTTATAAGTTGCATGGGTATATGTCCCGGCCCTTCTATCATAGTTTGAATATCATGCTTCCAGGCAACCTTTGTCAGTTCACCCAGTGTATCCAGCTCAGCAAATTGCGCACGGTCATTGGCATCTGCAATACTGCCGGGACGCAATCCATCGCCTAATGAAAAAGAAACATCATACGCTTTCATGATATCGCAGATGTCTTCGAAATGCGTATAGAGAAAACTTTCTTTGTGATGTGAAAGGCACCACTTCGCCATGATACTGCCTCCACGCGAAACAATTCCGGTTACGCGATCAGCAGTAAGCGGAATGTAACGTAATAAGACTCCGGCATGCACAGTGAAGTAATCAACACCTTGTTCTGCCTGCTCAATTAATGTATCACGATAGATTTCCCATGTTAAATCTTCTGCTACACCACCGGTTTTTTCAAGTGCCTGGTAAATCGGAACTGTCCCGATAGGTACCGGTGAATTGCGGATGATCCATTCACGCGTCTCATGAATATTTTTCCCGGTAGAAAGATCCATAATAGTATCGGCACCCCAGCGACATGCCCAAACCGCCTTTTCAACTTCTTCTTCAATAGAAGATGTTACTGCAGAATTGCCAATGTTGGCATTGATCTTTACTAAAAAATTACGCCCAATAATCATTGGTTCACTTTCCGGATGATTGATATTGGCGGGAATAATGGCGCGTCCTTTTGCAACTTCATCACGTACGAATTCAGGTGTAATAAACTTATCAGGAATATTTGCACCAAAACTTTCTCCGGCATGTTGCTTTCTCAGTCCATTATACTGATCACTCAATTCATTTGAACGCTGATTTTCGCGGATAGCGATGTACTCCATTTCAGGCGTTATGATTCCCCTTTTAGCATAGGCCATTTGCGAAACGTTGTTATTCGCTTTTGCCCGCAGCGGCTTTGGAATATTTTTGAAATGGATGTTGCTGAGCTGGCTGTCATTCAATCTCTCATTCGCATACTCTGAAGAAAAAACAGGCAATTCCTCCACATCTCCTCTCCCAAGAATCCATTCGCGCCGTAACCTGTGCAAACCTTTGTGAACATCTACTTCAACATCAGGATCAGTAAACGGACCACTAGGATCATACACGGTCACTTTCACTTTTTCTTTCTTTATGGTACCATTCCTGGTTTCAAATTCATCTTCAGTGGTAATCTCGCGCATGGCAACTTTGATGTCATGAATTTTGCCTTTCACAAATATTTTCTTTGATGCCGGAAAAGGCGTCGTGGTGATATTTGACGCGGTAGGAAGTTTACTTTGATCTTTCATTTCGGTTGTTTAAAAAAAACTTGGAGATTAATATAAACAAGGAGTGCAATTAGTTTTCTGGTTATTTATTTTTTATCCACCCTGCGCTGCTTCAATAATGATGACTTCATCATTTTCCTGCAATTCAAAATGCGGCCACTCCTTCTTAGGCACTACTGACGCATTTACGGCAACCGCCATCCCGCTTTTTTTGTCAAGCGTTAATTTTTTAAGCAATGCTGTCAATTGTTTTTCATTTTCAAGTTCCAGCCAGTTGCTGTTGATTTTGATTTTCATGAAGCAGTCAATTATGAATTACAAGTGAACTATCTGCCATCAATAGCAAACAATCAGTGATAAGCTCAATAGTTTTAAAATCTTACAAACAGAAAACTGAAGGGCGGGATCAATTCAACTTTTCCCTTCGCAGGTATTACCCTGATCAGGTGTTAAGGGTTTGATCTCAGTCCCGAAGTAAATAGGACACCCCTAAAGTTTTCCGGAAACGAAAGTATGAAATAATCGGGTAAGTCAACTCAACTTTCCGGAAGTAAAATTCTATCTGATTTAATAGAGAAATAGCCGGGCGAGTTGAAAGGCCAAAGAGATGGTTCATCACAGAAGACCGGAAAAACATGGATAAATTTCTTGTTGCTTTCTGCGGCCCACCGCAGCGAATAAAAATAAATTCCGGGCTTATAATTTTGCGGGTGGCAAAAAAACATCGACTGTAAAATAAAACCTGCTTCCTTTTCCCGGTTCACTTTCCACTTCTATTTCACCACCCATCATATTCACCAAATTCCGTGCAATAGACAGTCCCAATCCGGTTCCGCCGTATTTGCGGGTGTGCAACGAATCAATCTGGTTAAATGGTTCAAAAATCATTTGCTGTTTTTCCTTTTTAATGCCAATACCCTTATCAATTACTTCCGTAAGTATCACCCATTTTTTTTCTTCCCGCTTTACCACTTTACTTTTTATATTGATAATCCCGTCATTCGAAAACTTTACCGCATTACTGATTAGGTTTACCATCACCTGGCGGAAACGCATTTCATCACCAATCACCACGATTGGTATTAGAGGGTCTGTTTTTAAAATGATTTTAAGATGCTGTTCTTTTGCCTTGATCTTGAATGAACGCACGAGGTCTTTCATCAGGCCGGTGAAATTAAATTCCGCATTCACCAACTCAAGTTTTCCGGATTCTATTTTTGAAATGTCCAGCAGGTCGTTAATCAGCATGAGCAATGAATCAGCAGAATAGCGGACGATATGAAGATACTCATGTTGCTCAGAAGTAAGTTTGGACTGAAGCAATAAGTCAGCGAAGCCCATGATGCCATTCATCGGCGTCCTGATTTCATGACTCATGTTGGCAAGAAACTGGCTCTTGGTCTGGTTGGCTGCTTCTGCTGCTTCCTTGGCTTCCCGCAACGACTTCTCAAAAATCTTTTGCTGTGTGATATTTCTGCCCAACACAGAAACACCGATAATATTTCCATCTTCCACCCTGATCGGATTCAGTGAATATTCCACGAAATAAATCTTATCCTGAATATCATATTGATCTACTATACTGAAGGACTCTCCTTTCAGAGAGCGTTCGTAGCGTGCAAGCCACATGGAGGCGATAGGTTCCGGAAAACCATCCGTGATCAACATACCTTGCTTCATCGTGATACCATAATACTCCTTAAATGCAAATGCAATCGGCTTATTGAAGTTGAGAATTTTTTTATTTTCATCAACCGACCAGATGGATTCTTCGCGGTTTTCGATAAGCGCAATAAGTTGTGCCTGGCTTTTTCTTACGGCATCTTCCATCGCCTGACGTTCTGTAATGTCAACAGCAGTGCCCACAATACTTACCGGCATATTGTATTCATCCCGCACCAGCTTTCCTTTTGATTCAATCACAATGTATTTTTCATCATTATGTTTCGCCCTGTAAACATCCTGAAACATTGGTGTTTCGCCATACAAATGACGCCGTAATTTGATGAGCAACCCTTGAAGATCTGAAGGGTGTACCGTTTGCTGCCATTCATCAAAATACTGTGGTGCGCTATCAGTGCTGTACCCGAACAGCTTTCTCCATGATTCATTATAAGTGACTTTGTTGGTGATCAGGTTCCAGTCCCAGATTCCTACCTGTGTTCCCGCTATTGCAGCTTTCAGCCTTACTTCACTGCTGCGCAACGCACGTTCAGCGTCTTTTCTAGCCGTAATATCCATGATGCCTACTACACGTACCTTCTTACCCTGATAAATATGCGAACGGGAATAAACTTCAATGTCGAATTTTTTTCCGTCTTTCCTTACACCTGTTAATTCTTCCTGAAAACTTTCCTGCAGCATGACCTTGCGTTTCAGGTCTTTATTCAAAGCTATATCATACAGCTTCAGCATTTCTTTTCCTTTGAGTTCATCTCCTTCAAAGCCAAACATCCGTTGTGCAGCATTGTTAAAATCAATCACCTTCCCATTTTCATGAATGATAATGGCTTCGCGGCTTTCTTCCATAAAATACCGCAATCGCTCACGGCTGAGCAGCAATGATTTTTCCGCGTGTTCTCTTTCCGCATTGTCTTCTGCAATGGTGGAATAAAAATCCACCTCATTGTTTTCATCAACGTGTACAAGAATCGTCTGAGACACCGGTATTTCACGACCATCCTTTGTTTTAAACTTTGTTCGTCCTTTCCACGAACCATCTTTTACCGCGGCAGGCAGACCCTTTTTAAATATTAATTCTTCCGTTGATTTAGTCAGCAGATTCTTCAACCCCAAACGTGAAAGATCTTCGTCAGCGCCATAACCAAGTAAATAACGGCCTGCACGGTTCATGTAACGCAAACCTTTCCGATCAATCATGGCAACTATAAACGGGCTGGCCTCAATAATCGACACCAACCGCTCTTCTTCAATCCGCTTCTCCCGCATCTCGGAAATATCTTTTAACAGGATGATGCGGATCCGTTTTCCCAGATATTCGATTGTTTTGCCCTGGAGCTCAATAAACTGAAGCTGGCGCTTAAGATTATAGACTTCAAGTACAATAGGAGCTAGCTGATTATTTTCAATGTTATCAATGATTCTGTGATGTTCTTTGGGAGGTGCAAAATCAAACACTGTTTTCCCGATCACCTGCTCACGGCTATAGCCGAACATTTTCAACGCAGCATCATTAACATCAGTGATAACTCCTTTCTCGTGAATCAATATTCCCTCTGAAGTAACTTCGAGTAAGAAACTCAACCGTTCGTCACTTCTTTTCAATTCCTCCAACTGCTGTTTTCTGCCTGCTATATCCCTCAATGAAATCAATCTGCCTGATGGAAGTCCGTGCTCATACTGTAAGGGAATTGAACGGACTTCTGCCCAAAAACCACTTTCATCTTTCCTTTTAAGAAACAATTCAGCCGATGCCTTTTTATCTGGCACACAACATTCTTTGAAAGCACGGTAATCCATTTGCCAGGCTTCCGGCACGAGCTTCCCCATTACCTCTTGTTGCAACCATTCTTTTCTGGTATAGCCGGTAAGTTCGCACATGCTGTTATTGACCTGCACAATCAACCCACCAGTTTCTTCTATTGCAAGCGCTTCTTCCAGGCATTCAAAAATTTTGAAATAATTGATGTCGGTAAATAATAAATTGGATAAATCAGGAGGGCTGGACATCTGTAAAGAGAGCTGCTATTGAAACACGAATTTAGGAACATTTTCATCGATATTGCTGATTGAAATATGCTTGTTGAAAGGGTTGATCATGGAAGGAACCCTCATTTTAACTGCATGACTTAAACACCGATAGTTCATTATACAGGGTTCAATTTGTTTGGTGAATTATTTGGAATCGCATGTTTCTTTTCTATTTTTACCCATACCTATATTACTGATTGCTTCCTTTTTTTGATTGTAAATTAATTTCCACCTGAAAATTTCCATCACATAAAAAACCCATTTCTTCATGAAAGTCTACGACGACAAGCATATTAAAAACATTGTATTGCTCGGTGCCTCCAAATCAGGAAAAACCACCCTGGCAGAAACCATGATGTTTGAGGCAGGACTGATTAACCGGAGAGGTTCTGTTGAAGAAGGGACAACAGTTTCTGATTACCACGACATTGAACAACAACGTGGCAATTCGGTATACATGACTTTTATGCATACCGAATGGAAAGATTATAAGATCAATATAATTGACACACCTGGCCTTGATGATTTTATCGGAGAAGTAATTGCTGCCCTTCGTGTATCAGATACCGGTATCATGGTGCTCAATGCACAAAACGGAGTTGAAGTTGGAACAGAACTGA
Source organism: Chitinophagaceae bacterium (assembly GCA_016717285.1). Lineage (NCBI taxonomy): Bacteria > Pseudomonadati > Bacteroidota > Chitinophagia > Chitinophagales > Chitinophagaceae > Chitinophagaceae bacterium. The sequence goes on along the minus strand of JADKFU010000005.1, from coordinate 732,790 downwards.
TCTGGAACTACGTGAATCAATTCAACAAACCTGTCATGTTTGCCATCAACCAGCTTGATCATGAAAAATCAAATTTTGAAGAAACCATTGAGCAGGGAAAAAAACGGTTCGGAAATGCATTTACCATCATGCAGTATCCGGTAAATGAAGGAACGGGATTTAATGCCATCATCGATTTATTGAAGATGACGATGTACAAGTTTGGGCCAAACGGAGGCAAACCGGAGAAATTACCCATCCCTGATTCGGAAAAAGCAAAAGCGGATGAGCTTCACAACAAACTCGTGGAAGTTGCTGCTGAGAATGATGAGAAACTGATGGAACTTTATTTCGAAAAAGGGTCACTCGATGAAGATGAATTGCGATTAGGCATCAAAGAAGGTATGATGAAACACCATGTATTTCCGGTGTTTTGTCTTTCTGCTAAAAAAGACATGGGCTCCGGCCGCATGATGGGTTTCATAGATAACGTTGCGCCTTCAGCCACTGAAATGCCTTCGGAAAAATCTACCGATGGAAAGGATGTTCCCTGCAACCCAAATGGTCAGCCGGTTGTGTTTGTCTATAAATCATTGATTGAACCACACCTTGGAAATCTTTCCTTATTCAAAGTTATTTCAGGTGAAGTGACGGCTGGAATTGATGTGACCAATTCATCGAACGGAAGTGTGGAAAGAATCAATCAGTTGTTTATTCTGGATGGAAAAAACAGGAATCCGATTAACAAATTGACTGCAGGTGATTTGGGAGCAACACTCAAATTAAAAAATACACAAACCAACCAGACGCTTTACGGAAAAGGTGGTCCCATCACTATTGCACCCATCGAATTTCCCGAACCGAGAATCAGTGTAGCCATTATCGCGAAAAATAAAAATGATGATGAGAAGATTGGTACTGTACTCGCCGATATTCACCGCGAAGATCCTACACTTACCATTGAATATTCACGTGAGCTGAAACAAGTGATCATGCATGGCCAGGGTGAATTGCATCTGCAGGCAATAAAGTGGCGGTTGGAAAACATTTATAAGATGCAGATTGATTTTGAAAAGACTAAGATTCCCTACCGCGAAACTATCCGCAGAGAAGCACGCACTACGTACCGTCATAAAAAACAATCGGGCGGAGCAGGTCAGTTTGCCGAAGTGGCTATGATGATTGAACCCTACCGGGAAGGATATAAAGTGCCCGGTGATTTTACATTGCGTGGAAAAGAAGAAATTGATCTGGACTGGGGCGGAAAACTGATTTATCACAATTGCATAGTAGGTGGAGCTATTGATACAAGGTTTCTTCCTTCTATTTTAAAAGGCATTATGGATAAGATGACAGAAGGTCCCACTACCGGTTCGTATGTACGCGATATCAATGTGTATGTGTTTGACGGAAAAATGCACGCCGTTGATTCAAACGACATGGCATTTAAACTGGCCGGCATGATGGCATTTAAAGAATGCTTTCAACAAGCCGATCCGAAATTGCTGGAACCGATTTATGACCTGGAAGTGCTTGTGCCGGAGGAACAAATGGGCGATGTTATGAGTGATCTTAACACACGCCGTGCTGTAATTATGGGTATGGATGCCAGCGGGACTTACCAGGTAATTAAATCACGCGTTCCCTTATCAGAACTTGATAAATATTCAAACACACTCCGCTCACTTACGCAAGGGAAGGCAAGTTTCAAAATGCGTTTTGCCGCTTACGAATTGGTGCCGGGCGAAATTCAAAAGAAACTTGCGGAAGACTATCAGAAGCATGCGAAGGATGAACATTAGTTTAGTAAAAATATAAAGCAGGAAGCAGGAACTTAAAAAAATTGGTGTTGTGAAATTTACTGGTTTGATCTTATGTGTACTTCTTTTTACAGCCTGCCAACCCAAAGCTGATATTTCTACGATTGAAAATCCGATGAATGGCTTTTCACCGGAATTGAATGATTCGATGCGTGGCGCGGCTACTTTGCAGGAACTGGCAGACTACCTTTTTCTTTCTCTCAAAGATGACATCACATTTGAGCAACTCTCAAGACTCATTGCGGATTCAGGAAACGTTGCTATGATTTACGATCTTACCAACTCCGATAAAAAAGATGCGGACCTTAAAGCCATTGCAGATTCCGCCCGGAATCAATTGCAGCGCGGATGGAAAAATACCCGGCATGAAGCGGTTGAGTTAAAGGTGAACTGGACAGATGCTACGTTTACAAAACTTCAGATTCAGGATATTGAAAACCAAAAACTGCCCACCAAAAAAATAATGCTGGAGTGTAAATCCGGAGGCGAAACTTTAAGAGCCAACGCACGCTGCCTGAAAATTGGCGACAGGTGGTTTATTGGAGAGGATATTAAATTTGGAGTGTAATTGCTACGAAGCACACCTATCGGGAAAAGTCCCTGCTCTTGCTACAATAAATCATTCGCCAAATTCGCCAACTCACTTCGCTCACCACGTTCCAATGTAATGTGAGAATAGATCCTGCTGCCTTTTATCTTATCAATCAGATAACTTAATCCATTGCTTCTGGAATCAAGATAAGGCGTGTCAATCTGGTAAATATCTCCGGTGAAAATGATCTTAGTGTTCTCCCCTGCCCGTGTGATGATGGTCTTCACTTCATGCGGTGTCAGGTTCTGTGCTTCATCCACAATAAAAAATACATTGGAGAAACTTCTTCCCCTAATATAAGCCAGCGGACAAACCATCAGTTTTTCATTCTCCACCATGTCGTTGATCTGACGGTACTCTTTGTCCTTTTCGCTGAAACAATTTTTAATGTACTTCAGGTTGTCCCACAACGGTTCCATGTATGGGTTCAACTTGCTCTTGATATCTCCGGGCAGATAACCAATGTCCTTATTGCTGAGCGGCACTATCGGTCTTGCAAGATATATCTGGTGAAAATTGCGTCGTTGTTCGAGTGCACCGGCCAGTGACAAGAGTGTTTTTCCTGTTCCTGCAACACCTTGCATCGTAACAAGACTAATGTTCGGATTCAGGATCGCATCGAGCGCACAGATCTGTTCAACGTTGCGTGGCTGTATCTTAAAAGCCGGTTTCTTCTTTACCAGTTCCAGCATGCCTGAAACCGGATTGTATACAGTAACCACCGAAGTTTCATGGTGATTCAGTGTGTAATAATGATTCGCAACAGGTTTTGATTTTTTGAAGAGTAAGGAGGCTTTACATTGTCCTTCCTGGAACAATAGATTGAGCACCTGCACCGGGAATTTATCCAGCACTGTTCTGCCTGTATATAATTCATCGGTACTTTTTATTTTTCCTGTCTCATAATCCTCTGCCGGAAGGTTCAGTGACTTCGCTTTGATGCGCAGGTTAATGTCCTTCGTTACCAGTACCACCTTTCTTCCCGGATTTTCCTTTTGAACGCGAAGCGCTGCATTTAGAATTTTATGATCCGCTTTTACTTCGCCAAATATGGCATCGGTATCCACACCATTCGGATGACCCATGGCTATCTTAAACATGCCATGCGTTTTCCCATTGATGTTTACCCATTGCTGCAATGAATCATTCGTACTCGCCTTATCAATATAGCGGATGAATTCACGCGCTGCGAAATTTTTATCATCATTGCCTTTCTTGAAGTTGTCAAGTTCTTCAAGTACCGTGATGGGTACTACTACATCGTGCTCTTTGAAATTGCGTATGGCAGTGTAATCATAAATAATCACGGAAGTATCGAGCACGAAAATCTTTCTATCCTGGTCCATAGGCGAGATAAAATTTTCATAAAGCTATTGATGCTGATGATACAATAAATCATTCAATGCATAAAGAAATACACATGCTGATGTTAGCCGTCCGGAAAAATGGATTTCAATGCGATTACTTTGATGTCTAATTAAAATATCAATCCTGATTCAAAATGGGGATTGCTCTCCCCTAGAATGTTGGTTTAAACCTGTAGCAACGATTAGAGTGCGTTTGAAATATAGGATGACGCAGTTGATTAGTTTGTAATACTATTATCCGGCTCGCCGCAACCATTTAACCATTTTGCAATTTGGCCATCGAGGCAAATTTCTAAACATAGTATGACGTCGTTAATTATGTTGCGAAATACTTCTCCGGTTCGCCGCAACCATTTAACAATTCAACCAATTTGCCATGCACGTTACTTATTCGTCATCCTGATCACCGGAATAATCATTTCTTCCAATGAAATACCTCCGTGCTGAAACGTATTGCGGAAGAGATTAACATGATAATTATAGTTGTTAGGATACACAAAGTACTTGTCTTCCTTCGCAAAAATAAAGGTGGAACTCACATGCGGCTTCGGCAAGAAATAATTCATGCGGGTTGCGTGTTTCTAAAACATCTTTCGAATTGTAGTTCAGATTTCTTCCATGCTTGTAACGAAGGTTCGTTGTAGTATCACGATCACCTATCACTTTGGAAGGCTCTTTTACCCTTATGGTTCCATGGTCAGTAGTGATCACCAGGTTCACTTTCTTTTCAGCAATACGCATTAGCGCATCAAGCAATGGTGAATGTTCAAACCACGAATGTGTGATGGAACGGTAGGCAGTTTCGTCATTCGCCAGTTCTTTCAACACATCCATTTCTGTTCTTGAATGCGAAAGCAAATCCACAAAGTTGTACACGATCACATTCAGATCGTTGTTGAGCATGTTGTAGATGTTGTCAGAAAGCAACTTGCCATCGTTGAAATTCGTGATTTTTGTATAGCTGAACTTCCAATTTTTCTTCGTACGGATAATCTGATCTTCCAGAAAATCTCTTTCATGCAGATTTTTTCCACCCTCTTCTTCATCATTCAGCCAGAAATTGGGAAATCGCTTTTCAATCTCCAGCGGCATCATGCCGGCAAACATCGCATTGCGGCTGTAATGTGTTGAAGTAGGAAGAATGCTGTAATAGGTTGATTCATCTGTCAGGCGAAACGATTCTGAAATAGTTGGTTGAATCATTTTCCACTGATCAAACCGAAGGTTGTCTATAAGAATTAAAAAAGTAGGTGTGCCCGGTTCTATATAAGGAAATACTTTTTCCTTAAAAAGATTATGCGACATCGTTGGTGTATTTTCATCAGGCTTATTAAGCCATGTCTTGTAATTCTTCACAATGAACTTACAAAACTCAGTATTCGCTTCCGACTTTTGCATGGCCAGCACATCCCGCATACCGGCTGTTTTTGACTTGTCGAGTTCCAACTCCCAGTAAATAAGTTTACGGTACACATCAGCCCATTCTTCATGATTGAGGCCCATGCTGATGCGCGAAAAGATTTGTTGAAATTCCTGCTGATAAGATGAAGTTGTTTTTTCACTGATCAGCCTCCTGTTATCCAGCAATTTTTTCAGCGTCAGCAATATCTGCTGTGGCTTTACCGGTTTAATCAGGTAATCGCTGATCTGCGAGCCAATCGCATCTTCCATCAGGTTTTCTTCCTCACTCTTGGTAATCATTACCACAGGAATAGTCGGTTGAATAGCTTTGATATCGGTAAGCGTTTCCAAACCACTCATGCCCGGCATCTGTTCATCAAGAAAAACAATGTCCAATACTTCTTCCTTACATTTTTCAATGGCATCTACGCCATTGCTTGCTTCAATGATGTTGTAGCCTTTCTCTCTTAAAAAAAGAATCTGTGGTTTCAGCAACTCAATCTCGTCATCTACCCAAAGGATAGTAGGTTCATTGGCCATGTGTTATTTGATTTTAAAAGGTAAATTGAAAAATAGTAGCTGTAGGCGATAAGAGAAAATCTAAAAGTTTAAATTGCTGACTTATTTACCACGATGTAAGCGATGATGAGCAGCACCAATGAACAATGATTTATGAAAAACGTGCGGCTTGTGGTTAAATTCATGCCAAATTTCGCATAAAAAATCTGAAGTAGCTTGAATAAAAGAAAAATCATCAACGATCCCGTTTATGGATTTATTTCCATACCAACTGAATTAATCTTCGACCTGATAGAGCATGCTTACTTTCAACGTTTGGGCAGAATCAAACAATTAGGACTCACCTATCTTGTATATCCCGGTGCTCAGCATACGCGTTTACAACATGCATTAGGTGCAATGCACCTGATGACACAGGCACTGGAAGTGCTTCGTTCTAAAGGCGCATTGATTTCAGGCGAAGAAGCAGAAGCGGTAACAATTGCCATACTGCTGCACGATATCGGACACGGACCTTTTTCCCACACCCTTGAAAAATTATTGATTAAAGGTACATCTCATGAGCAGCTTTCCATCCGGATGATGGAAGCGTTGAATAATACATTTGATGGAAAACTTGGGATGGCATTAAACATCTTTCGCGGACAATACAGCAAACCATTTTTGCATCAGTTGGTATCCAGTCAACTCGATATGGATCGCCTCGATTACCTTAACCGTGATAGTTTTTTTACAGGAGTAGCGGAAGGAGTGATCGGTTATGACCGCATCATTAAAATGCTTACTGTTAAAAATAATGAACTGATGGTGGAATCAAAAGGCATGTATTCCATTGAAAAATTCCTGATCTCACGGAGACTGATGTATTGGCAAGTGTATCTTCATAAAACAGTGCTTGCTGCTGAACAGATGTTGGTGAAAATTATTGAGAGAGCCAATGAAATTTCCGTTAAGAGAAATCTGGAATCCACACCTGCCCTTTCATGGTTTCTGAATAAAAAAAATGCAAGTGCTTCTGAAACATCAAATGATGAATTGTTAACCCGGTTCTCCGATCTTGATGATACAGATATCATAAGCAGTATAAAAATGTGGCGGCAGGATGCAGATCCAATACTATCATGGCTCAGCAGGCATCTGTTAATCAGACAACTATTTAAAATTGAATTGAGAAATACACCTTTTGAAGAAACCGAGCTAACGGTAATCAGGCAAAGAGTACTTCAACAAAGCAATATCGCTTTAGAAGATCTTCATTATTTTGTTTTCACCGGAACTACAAGTAACCACGCTTACAGTCCCCAATCCGGTCCTATCAATATACTTTTTAAAGACGGAAACGTCAAGGATGTAGCTGATGCTTCAGACCTCCTGAACATCAGAGTATTGCAAGATCCTGTCATAAAATATTTTATGTGCTATCCGAAAGAAATGGTTGATCAATAATTTCTACAAATTGATGAAACCAACATTATTTATTTTGAGAAATCAGCAGAGTTTTTCCTGATTTTCCTATCAATATCTATTCTGACCTTCACATGACAAATTTGAGGGTGTACAAAAATCCATAGCATGCTCTGATCCGTAAGTGATTCATTACAAACTAATTGAATAAGATACTTTCAACTTCTCATTTCTCCCGTTCAGCAGAATTAATTTTAAAACAACCGGGCGCTGAAAATATATTTAAGGATTGGAATTCTTTTTGTTTAGGATTTCGCTTTTCAAAACACTACCTCTATGCGCACAGAAACTGATAGAACCATGGATGCACTTCCGGAGGCCTCTGTATTCCTGATTGCATTGATTCTGGATGGATTTTTTAAAAATGAAGGTAACCAGGCACCACCTGTTTATGAAGACCCGCACATGGCGAATCTCCTCGGTTTTCCTGCGCTCTGTTATAACTAATCGCTAAACAATTAAACTAATCAGTGAGTAGTACGGTCAGGATAGTTTTTGATAAGCCTTAATCCATCTTTCAGGAAGTTCTTCCCTGCAGGCCATTTGATAATCGTTATAAGAACATGGAATAAGGTGAGACTTTTTTTGGTTTCTCGGTTTGTTGCCGGAAGGCACTTCCATCCACCAACGATCGGTCTTTTTACTCTTCCAGAAATTCATTTCATATTTATTCTCTTTAAAGTGAATCGTGAATTTCACAAAATCTGAATCATCATCCTTGGGGTAATCATTCTTCCGGTTATAATAACCATTCATAAAATACCATATAATATCCGCAGACAGTTGAACAGATTGACCTCGTTCGTCTACTGTAGGATTGCAACCATAAATGCCAAACGAATCCACACGGTCGCCCTGGCCTGCATAACTCGCGAGTTGGCAAGCTTCTTCAGCAAACAATCCGTTGGGTGTGGCATTCCGGTTACCAGGTGAATCACTGTAACGAATGGCCGACATATCAAAACTAAATAGATTGGTGCCGCGAAGGACAGGTTCCATATCTTCTATGTTTGATCTCACTTTGCCAAGCCGGTAGCTGTCAAAATGTAGCTTATCCAGCAGTTCAATGGCACTTTGTGAAGACAGGTGCGTTTGATAACCAATATGGCTGAAATTGAAAATGTAAGAAGGTTCATAGCTCAGTGTGTTCAGCAAAAAACCTTCATCATCCATCTCCGGTTGCTCTTCTTTCAAATCGATAGTGTTGTCTGCAACAGTCATATTAATAATTCTGCCCAGGTCGTGATAAGCGCCGAATTGACCAAAAGTCAGATCATGGCTTCCACCTATAATAACTGGTAATACCTTCAGATGAATCAGTTCATTTACCACTTTGCTGAGGGCTACATAGGTATCCCGGATGGTTTCTCCCATCTCTATATTTCCCAAATCAATAATTTTAGTTTCTCCGGCGATATTTGCCCGTGAAAACAATTGCCTTCGAATCAAATCCGGTGCTTCCGCGCAACCATTGTTTCTCACTGACCCACGGTCTTCTTTAACTCCAATTAATGCAAGGTGCATTCCTTCAGGATTCAGATCGCTCACAACACTAAGCCCAAGCTGGTTCGCTGCATAATTTTCACCTGCTAACAACTCTGCAGGTGCCTGTTGCAAAAACTCTTCAAACATGTGGTTTCATTTATTCGCTGTAAAAATAGAAATCAAATGTCAAAAGAAGAGGAGGCTTTAAATGTTCGAAGGGTTTATAATGTTTGAAATGTTTAAAGCATCGCTTGTTCCCGCACTGTTTTATACCAGATTCTCTTAAAAAGTGAATTAACTATTTTTGACGTAAATATTTTTGAATGTCATCCTTCTTTAATTTTGAAATTCTTGACAACTCCTACGAGCGTATTGGTTGGTTCCTGATCATCATTCTTTTCGCTTTTGTCTTCAGCAGGTATTTATCGAAATTTTTAAGCACACTGATCTACCGCCTGATCAGAAAGTACACGAAAGAAAGTTATGGTCACAAATTTTACGCATTGGTAGCACAACCATTGCAATATCTTGTTTTGCAGCTCATCATACTTACAGCTATTGAAACACTCAACTATCCGGAACGATGGATAATAACTTTCTGGAACCATCCACTGCAAACGCTGATTGATGAAATTCTTTGGACGCTGGTATTAATCAACTTCACCTGGTTTTTACTTCGCTTTGTTGATTATGTCGCTTACATTTTGCATGAGCGCGCCTCACTCACCCCTTCCAAAACGGATGATCAATTAGTGCCGTTTGTGAAGGACGCTCTAAAGATTTTTATTGTGGTGAACGCACTATTCGTTCTGTTAGGCGGTGTGTTCGATCTTGATCTCACATCGTTGCTTGCCGGATTAGGAATCGGTGGATTAGCTGTTGCATTTGCAGCCCAGGAAAGCATCAAAGATATTTTTGGATCTATCACGGTATTTCTCGACAAGCCATTTGTAGTGGGTGATGTAGTTAAAATTGGGGAGGTGGAAGGGAGTATTGAAAGAGTAGGCGTTCGGAGCACGCGCATTCGTACCAGTAGCCGCACCGTGGTCACCGTTCCGAATAAAAAAATGCTGGATACAAACGTGGACAATCAGACACAACGTGAACATCGGCGGATTCGACAAGTAATTGGATTACCCTATCAAACTACTGAGCAGCAACTCAAAAAAATTACGCTTGAACTAAGACAATATTTTCAGAATAGCGCTGATATGAATCAAGACTATGTTGTAGTATTTGATGACTTTGGAGAAAGCTCAATGAATATCCTGATCATCTATTATATCCCGTTTGTCTCCTTTGAGGAACATTTGCTGCACAAAGAGAGGGTTAACTATGAGATATTAAAGATTGTGGAAAGAAATGACAGCAACTTCGCATTTCCAGTAAGGGAAATCAGGATGGACCCTGAGATTTTCAGGAAGCAATAGTTCAATCCGCATAATTTGGGAATAATTAAGATAACGCTTAAGTAGACAGCTCAATTATTTTAGGGTCGAACCGTGGCCAACACTAACTCCTGAACCATCTGCCATAAAAACAGACAGCGGTTTTGCATCACTCAAAAAATCAAAATCATTTCCATACAATTCACTGAAACGACAGGAAACAGTATAATCAATAGACGGAAAAAAATTCCACTTCGGATGCTCCACTTTATATTCTGTAGTCTTGCTTTCATGCACCCGGTTGTATCCCCAATAATGTTCAGCAATAAATTCCTCCAGGCTTCCGGCCTTCATTGCAATAGGTGATTTATTAGTTGTAATTCCCAATTCATCCCATGATCCCTTGTATTTCCAACCGTAATTCACTTGCAATACTTCATCACGAATCACCTGATGACGCATTGGCATAGCTGAATAATGTTCCTTATACAACGTATTTGCAACAAAAGCTATGGCATGTTTTGGAACAATCTCCCTCACAAACACCACTCCTCTTCTCCATTCATTGTTGACTTTTCGCTTCACATAAAACCGGAGATTCACCTCTTCAAAATTTACGTGAAAGGGAATTTTTAAACCTAATACTTTTGTGTTCAGAAATAAAAAACCCACAAGACTTACATAGTGAATGCCATTGTAATTATCCAATATGGTTTTGTGAGGTAAGTGAGGTAGCAGCACAGCCGGATCAATTTCATAATTGATCATGAGGAGATTTTTCCATTCGGCAGTAAGGAAGGCCTTGTTCATACTACAGACTTTAACAGCATATCAACAGTGATGCCTATGGATTGTTCGTTGATGAAGTTAGGATGCACAGGAATGCATTGAATTATATCAATTAAACTTATGCTAAGGGATCAAAACCACGTAGTAACAAAATAAATAAGCGCCGCAACCACCATTGAAATCGGGATTGTTATCACCCATGCCCACAATAATTTACGGGTCACGCCCCAACGTACTGCGGATACTCTTCTGCGGATGCCGGTTCCAATAATAGAACCGGTGATCGTATGCGTGGTGCTGACAGGAATACCCATTTGAGCTGTGCCAAAGAGGGTGATAGCTCCCGCTGTTTCAGCAGCAAACCCTTCAAAAGGAGTAAGATGTGTAATGCGCTGGCCCATTGTCTTTACAATTCGCCAGCCCCCCATCATGGTTCCAATGGCCATTGCTGACTGGCAGGAAATAATAACCCAAAATGGAATTGGATCTTCGGTTGTTAAATGTCCTGCGGCTATTAATGCCGCAAAAATAATCCCCATCACCTTCTGTGCATCATTGGCACCATGACCAAGACTGTAAGCCGCCGCTGAAACAAGTTGCAATCGTCTGAAGACATTATCTACTTTATGAGGCACAAAAGAACGACAGATATGTGCCAGGACCACAGACAGTATCAGCGACACCAACATGCCGATTACAGGCGCCAGAAAGATAAAGCTGATGATGCGGAATAATTCACTGCTGTAAACTGCGGCGAAACCTGCTTTTGCAATCGCTGCACCGGCAAAGCCACCTACCAAAGTATGCGATGAACTGGAAGGAATTCCATAATACCACGTCAAAAGGTTCCAGGCAATAGCAGCAATCAATCCACTTAAAATTACCTGCAAGGTCACTACATCCGGATGAACAATTCCTTTCCCCACTGTTGTCGCGATATGCAAGCCAAATACAAGAAAAGCGATAAAATTGAAAAACGCTGCCCAGAGAACAGCAATTCCCGGAGTAAGCACTTTTGTAGAAACAATTGTAGCAATGGAATTGGCTGCATCGTGAAAACCATTGATGATATCAAATACCAGCGCCAGGAAGATCACCACAATTAATAAAGTCATAGAATGATTGCAGAGTTAAATGGAGGGTTGAAATTTTATGCCACTTTCACAATAATAGATTCCAGCACATTGGCTACATCTTCCGCTTTGTCAGTGGCTGTTTCGAGTGCGGAAAGAATTTCTTTCATCTTAATCAACTCAATCGCATTTTTTTCTTCTTCAAAAAGCTTAGCCACCGCATTGTCGAAAATATCATCCGCATGATTTTCAATGCTGTTAATCCTGACACAGGCATCGGTGATCTTGCGCAGATTCTTCAGGTTTTTCAGCTCCATCACCGCAGTGTTAATTTCATTGGAACTGGTATAGATCAATTCCGACAGCTTAATAATCTCAGGAGAAAAATTGGTGATCTTGTAAAGTTCCATTCGTTTAGATGCTCCATGAATATAGTCCAATACGTCATCAATGCATGAAATGAGGCGATGAATATCTTCCCTGTCAAAGGGCGTAATGAAATTTTTTCCCAGTTCATTGAATATTTCATGCGCAATTTCATCTCCTATGTGCTCCAGTTTCTCAACTTGTCTCATATGCACTATTCGCTGTTCAGGTGAAGTAGCAGTTACCGCAAGATTCAATTGTTCAGCACAAACCTTCAGGTTAGCCGCGGCCTTTTCGAACAATGGATAGAAACTTTTATCGCGGGGTACAAAAAAGCTGATAAAATTATTGATGGTCATGAATAATAGTTTAAAAAAAGTGGCTGTGGATTGACTTTAGGAAACGGCAGTAAATATAGAAGAATGAATTAACAATCACTTAACATAGACAACCTCACTCTTCCTTTCACCTGATTGTCAATTGTTTTTGAAAAATTTCAAACTGCAACCGCTACCGTCAGTGTTAAATAATGGTTATTAAATCATTAAGGAAATAATGATTTCGTAACACACCTTTCTGAAGCCTCAACAGATACCATTATAGCTTTGCCCAATTATTTTTTAAGCTTAAACATTTCAAAATCACCTTTTTAATTCATCTAATGCATTCAAACATGAAAAAGATTTTTTTTCCCATCCTCCTTATTACGCTTTTCGCTGCCTGCAGCTCTCCGGAAAAGAAAATTGATGACAATTCATCAGCTCCAATCCAAACCATTCTTAAAGTGGATGGATCCAGTACTGTTTATCCTATTACGGAAGCTGTTGCTGAAGACTATAAAGCAACAAACCCTGACCTGCAGGTTACCATTGGTATCTCCGGTACGGGTGGTGGAATGAAAAAATTCACGTCGGGTGAAATAGATATCTGCAATGCATCAAGACCCATGAAAAAGGAAGAAATGGATATTTGTACTTCCAAGAATATCAGCTTTATTGAACTGCCCATAGCATATGATGGACTTGCAGTTACAGTAAATCCCAAAAATAACTGGGTAGATAAGCTCACAGTTACAGAATTAAAATCAATTTGGGAAGCTGCTGCTCAGGGCAAGATTACAAACTGGAACCAGGTTCGAAAAGGTTTTCCAAACAAAGCCATTAAGTTGTTTGGACCCGGAACCGACAGTGGCACTTTCGATTATTTCACGGAAGCTGTAATTGGAAAAAAAGGTGATAGTCGTGGAGATTATACTGCATCAGAGGATGATAATGTATTAGTACAAGGCGTTTCTTCCGATGAAGGAGCACTTGGTTATTTCGGACTTGCCTACTATGAAGAAAATATGGCTAAGTTGAAAATTGTGCCAATTGATGATGGAAATGATGCGAATGGAGCAGGGGCAATTCTTCCGAGTGTGGAAACAGTTCAGAACGGAACATATGCACCACTTTCACGTGTATTGCTGATCTATGCCAGTACTGCCGCTGAAGGAAAAAAAGAAGTAAAGGATTTTCTGAATTTTTATGTTGAGAATGCTCCAAAATTATCGAAGGAGGTCGGATATGTTCCATTGCAGGACAATCTCTATCAATTGGTTGCGCAGCGTTTGCAAAATGAGGTTACGGGTTCGATATATCCGGACGGAAAAGAAGTTGGAACAAGCCTTGAAACATTGATGAAAGGAACACCTGCTGCTCAATAAATTCTGCAGAAACCTGATTAACGTGTTGGAAACAATGACCATTGAAAATACGGAAGCGGGCACCGAAAAAAGTGCCCGCTTTGGATTTAACCGGCGAAATTATGTGTACGCACGCGAACGGGTTGTACAGGTAGTTTTATTGTTGTGCGCATTGGTTTCCGTTTTTACCACTATCGGCATTGTCCTGGTTTTATTGCTGCAAACAATATCTTTTTTCAGAGAAGTTTCTGTATGGGATTTTTTAACCGATACACAATGGACTCCTCTTTTTGCCGACAGGCATTTTGGTATTTTACCCTTACTTTCAGGAACTCTGCTTACTTCTGCAATCGCGTTATCGGTGAGTGTTCCGCTCGGGTTAATTATTGCAATTTATTTGAGCGAATATGCTTTAAGTCCTGTGCGCAAAACAGTAAAACCATTTTTGGAAATTCTTGCCGGCATACCAACCATAGTGTATGGCTATTTCGCACTCGTGACCGTAACACCTTTACTGCAACATATTTTCCCATCGATGTCAGGATTCAATGCATTGTCGCCGGGCATTGTTATGGGCATCATGATTTTACCATTGGTAACATCGCTCAGCGAGGATGCTTTGCGTTCCGTTCCAAAAAGCTTACGGGAAGGCGGCTATGCCCTTGGCGCATCTAAACTTCAGGTTTCACTTTCCATTGTCTTTCCATCTGCATTTTCAGGCATTATTGCTTCTGTAATTCTTGCTTTCTCCCGTGCCATTGGTGAAACAATGATCGTAGCCATTGCTGCAGGTCAATCTACCATATTGAATGGAAACCCATTGAATCCAGTGTCAACGATGACTGCCTATATTGTGCAGGTTAGCCAGGGCGATACTCCGTATGGAACACTTGCTTATAATACCATTTTTGCTGTTGCCATTACTTTATTCTTATTCACTTTCACACTTAACATCATCAGTTTCAGAATCAGGAAAAAATTTCTCGCAGTAGGAGGAGACTGATTTTTGAAGCGAAGCACATTATTATCATGACACCATTTGAGCGACACTCACTGAAACAACGAACGAAGGATGCCCTATTTCAGGTGCTTGCCATCATCGGTTTATTGTTTGCCGTAAGTGTATTGATCATCCTGCTGGTGAATGTGCTGAAAGACGGATTGCTTCGTCTTGACTGGAGTTTCATCACCAGTTATCCCTCCCGTCGTGCCGCTGCGGCGGGCATCATTCCCGGTTTGGTGGGCACTTTATTAATGGTTCTCCTTACGGCCATCATTGCCATTCCTATCGGGATTGGTGCTGCCATTTACCTGGAAGAATATGGCAGAAAAAACTGGCTCGGGAAATTGATTGAAATCAATATTGCCAATCTTGCCGGTGTTCCTTCCATTGTTTATGGATTGCTTGGATTGGGCTTATTTGTAAGATGGATGCAACTCGACCGTAGTTTACTGGCCGGTGCGCTTACGATGGGATTGCTTGTAATGCCGGTTATCATCATTTCAACCCGTGAAGCCATTAAAGCCGTTCCTTCCGGAATCCGTGAAGCATCATGGGCAGTAGGCGCCACTAAATGGCAAACCATATGGCACCATTTGTTACCCATCGCTTTTCCATCCATACTCACCGGAATTATCCTGGCTATATCAAGAGCTATCGGAGAAACAGCGCCTTTGATTACCATTGGCGCATTAACTTATGTAACATTTTTACCTGACAGCGTGCACTCACCATTCACTGTTTTGCCCATACAAATCTTTAACTGGGTATCAAGGCCGCAGCAGGCATTTCACGAAAATGCTGCAGCGGGCATCATTGTATTACTCATCTTTACCTTGGTCTTAAATTCACTGGCCATCATTCTGAGAAACAGATTCAGCAAATAGCAGATGTACAAAGTAGAAACCAAAAATCTGAACCTTCATTATGGTGCAACCCATGCGCTTAAGAATGTTACCATGGGCATTGAAGAAAATAAGGTAGTGGCAATGATTGGACCTTCCGGATGTGGAAAATCAACATACCTGCGCTTGTTCAACAGGATGAATGATATGATTGATCATGTGAAGATTGATGGTGAAGTGTTGTTCAACGGAAAAAATATTTACAATGGCAGCCTCCGCGTCGAAGAAATCCGGAAGAAAATCGGCATGGTATTTCAAAAACCCAATCCCTTTCCTAAGTCAATTTTTGAAAATGTTGCCTATGGCCTGCGTGTGAATGGCGTTACCAATAAGAAATTTATAGAAGAATCTGTTGAACGTTCATTAAAACATTCTGCTTTATGGGAAGAAGTAAAAGACGATCTGAAAAAATCCGCACTTTCTATTTCCGGCGGACAACAGCAACGGTTGTGCATTGCGAGAGCTTTAGCCGTTGAACCTTCGGTTATATTAATGGATGAACCCTGTTCAGCACTCGATCCGATCAGTAATGCAAAGATTGAAGAGTTGATTTATGAGTTGAAAAAAAAGTATACCATCATTATAGTAACTCACAATATGCAACAGGCCGCACGTGTTAGTGACCGCACTGCGTTTTTTTACCTGGGTGAATTAATTGAATACAACGACACGAAAGAAATTTTTACCAACCCCAAAAATGAACGAACGCAGAATTATATTACCGGAAGGTTTGGGTAGCGGTGAGGAATGAGGTAAAAGAATATGCCGATGTGCCAATGAATGACCAATGACCAATAGACTAAGGACTAACGACTAACGACTACTACTAACTACTCACTACTCTCAAATGCCAACCGAAGAAATAAATCAACGCAAACCCACCCATCTTGATTCTGAGCTGGACCGGCTCAAGAGTCAAATTGATGAAATGGGATCGCTGGTGCAAAACCAGTTGAAAAAAAGCATGCTCGCTATCACAAAGCTCAACAAGGAAATAGCGAGGGAAGTAATTTTCCAGGAGCGACGCGTGAACGCGGAAGAATTAAAAATTGACCGTGACTGCGAAAACATCATGGCGCTTTTTAATCCGGTGGCCATAGACCTGCGACTGGTATTTGCATCTTTTAAAATCAACAGCCACCTCGAACGCATCGGAGATAATGCGAAAGGGATTGCACGCTACGCATTGGAAATGGAACATCCTTACGATAGCACTTTGCTTGACAACCTGCGGATCGTCAAGATGTATGAAGTAGCAGATTCCATGATTTCAGATAACCTGCTTGCTTTCTCGCAATCGAATGCCCTGCTGGCCAGAAATATTTTTACCAAAGACGTGCTGATGGATGAGATCAATAAGAGTTCGGATGAAGTGATTGCCGGGTATTTAAAATATCATCCAGAAGAAATAATCACCTCACTGCACCTTGCTTCTGTCATTCACAAGCTCGAGCGTATTGGCGACCTCAATAAAAACATTGCCGAAGAGATCATCTTTTTTGTGGAAGCAAATGTTCTCAAGCATGAAAAAGAAAAAATCTGATGGCGAATACTTTTAGTAACATGTCACTGCTTCAAAAACCCTACTCTATGGAAAATGTTTCCAAAATCCTCATTGTAGACGATGAGATTGATGTTTTGGAGTTTATAGCCTATAACCTGGAGCGGGAAGGATTCAGAACCTTTATTGCTAAGGACGGATTAGAAGCCATCAGGATTGCGAAACTTGAAAAACCTGACCTGATCTTATTAGACGTAATGATGCCTAATCTCGATGGCTTTGCAGCCGCAGAACATTTTCGAAGTCTCCGCGAATTAAAAAATACACTCATCGTATTTCTTACCGCACGTAATGATGAGGAATCGGAACTGAAAGGTTTTACTGTAGGTGCCGATGACTATATCACAAAACCCATCAAACCAAAATTGCTTGTAAGCCGCATCAAAGCATTGCTGCGCCGTAAATCTACCGGAAATGATGTTGAGGTGATGCTGGTAGGAAACATTTCGATCGACCGCGACCGGCACGTTGTTAAAGTGAAGGACGAAGAAATTTTTCTCGCAAAAAAAGAATTTGACCTGCTGTCACTATTAGCTTCCAAACCCGGTCGTGTTTTCCCGCGCACTGAAATCCTTAATAAAGTGTGGGGAGATGATATTATTGTGGGTGATCGTACCATTGATGTTCACATCCGTAAAATCCGGCAGAAAGTGGGAGAAGAAACAATTAAAACAGTGAAAGGCGTTGGATACAAGTTTGAAATGTAATGTGAACAACACCCCGAATGCATACAGGATCAACTAACTTTACATTTTCTGAAATTACTCCATTGAATTAATGAAGAATCTGAATCCCAGAGCGATTGCATTTTATATATCCTTAGTGGTGGCTGTTGCCGCAACATTGGTAGTTGCCGCTACACGAACAATGCAATTCAGCAACTGGATGAGTTGTTTCATTCTTTTTGCAGCCGTACTGGCACTCTCCTATTTCTTGTTTTATTACGCACTTGAAACATTTATCTACCGTAAAATCAAGCTTGTTTATAAAACTATTCACAATCTTAAGCTCAACCGTTTTACCAAAGATATCCTCGGCAAGTCGCTTCGTTCAGAAGATCCGCTCACCGATGTGCAGGTAGAAGTGCAGCAATGGGCGGAAGACAGCCATAAAGAAATTGAAGGATTGAAAAAAGCCGAACAATACAGGAAAGAATTTCTCTCCAATCTATCGCATGAATTTAAAACACCGTTATTCAGCATCCAGGGATACGTGCACACTTTATTGGATGGTGCTATGGAAGATGGCGAAGTGAACAGACACTTTCTTGAAAAAACCGCCGGCAGCATCGAACGGCTTTGTAACCTTGTAAATGACCTGGAGGAAATTGCCAAACTTGAGAGCGGTGAAGAACAACTCGATATGGTCACTTTCGATATGTATTCACTTACGAAAGATGTATTTGAAGAAATGGAATACAAAGCCAATACGCATGGCATGCATTTTACGATCAAGAAAGGATGTGAACGGCCATTTTATGTGTCAGCAGATAAAGACAAAGTAAGGCAGGTAATGGTAAACCTGCTTGATAATTCAATTAAATACGGCAATGAAAATGGCAACACCATCGTAAGCTTTTACGACATGGCAGAAAATATTCTTATTGAAGTAACGGATGACGGCATCGGAATTTCAGAAGAACACCTACCCCGGTTATTCGAACGCTTCTATCGCATTGATAAAAGCCGTTCCCGCGAACAGGGTGGCACAGGCTTAGGACTTGCCATTGTTAAACATTTGATTGAAGCGCACGGACAAACCATTAATGTGCGGAGCAAGGTAGGTGTAGGCTCTACTTTTGGATTTACACTTTTGAAAAGCGTAGAAAATTAGCATCCCACATAGAATTTTGACTTGTCGTTAATTATTAGCTTATCCGGAAAACAATCACAGTAATACAAAAATTATTTTTTCCATATTCTTATCAACAAGTTTTTCTGCCGCAATCAAAACTTCATCAGGCTACAGTTTGATCATCACTGGAAGCATTTGATATTGAGGATATTTTTTCCCATTGGGGAAATGATTCAGCATATAACGTGCATTTATAATCCGACAAAATAAAAAGCGTACTTAACTTAATACGCAAAAAGGACAGGTCATTTAGACCTGTCCTTCCCTATAAAATTTAATTAACATTGTACGCCTTACTGTTAATCAGGTTTAGCTCTCCGCAATATTTACAAGCCACAAGAACAAAGAATACAATCGAAGCAATGAGCGCAATAGTTGCGAGCACCGCAAAGGCAGATGAAAGTCCGTAAAAGAGCCATAGTACAATGGAAGCGCCTAACAAAATCAACCAGAGCAATAACAACTTATGTTGATCATCAGCAATGCTTGTATGTGATGTTAGCGACTTTAAATCTTCAAATTTATTTTTTACAGCAGTACCGGCTTGCCCAATAGTATTGCCAAAAGAGTGCTTTTGCATCGCTAAAGATTCATCAGGCACGGGAAGTTGTTCTTCCGTCTTTTTGGAAATATCGTGCTTGTGATCCGGCTTTTGTGTGGCGATTTTTTTTGCTGCCGAAGCATAATCATTATTTGGAATTGTTATTTCGGCGGGTGAATGTTTTTCCAGACTTTTCATGTCTGTGTTATTCAAAGCCTGGGATTCATTTGCTTTACCAGCATCATGATCCTTTTTTACATATTTAAGATGAGAATACCTGCTCGCCTGATAACCCGTGGAGCAGGAGTTCAATAAAAGTGCACTGAAAAGAAATAGCATACTGGTTTTGAAAATGGAATAATTTGTCATGTGTGGTTTTGTTTAGGTTAAAAAAATATCATTCAAATCTATTCAAATTACCCTTAATCACATTAGCAATCCGGAATGTTTTTTTATTTGATTCTCTAAATTTACGCCTGCCCTTCTCATCTTTTCTTTTTCTATTTTCGTGCCAACTAACCCGATGGCGGTTCTGAATAGTCACAGGATCGCACAAACTATATGAAAGGAATCATTCTCGCCGGCGGTTCAGGAACCCGATTGTATCCCATCACGTATGCAATCAGCAAACAGATCATGCCCATTTACGACAAGCCGATGATCTATTACCCATTGTCGGTATTGATGATGGCAGGTATCAATGAAGTGTTGATTATTTCCACACCGCAGGATATGCCACAGTTTCAAAGATTGCTTGGTGATGGGTCTCAATTCGGTTGCAGCTTTCAATATGCGATTCAGGAAAAACCAAATGGACTGGCACAAGCATTTGTGATTGGTGAAAAATTTATTGGTGATGGTACTGTCGCACTTATTCTTGGTGACAATATTTTTTATGGCTCAGGGCTTGGTACTTTTCTCGAACACAACACGCAACCTGAAGGCGGAATCATTTTCGCCTATCATGTAAGTGATCCTCACAGATATGGCGTGGTGGAATTCGACGAAAAAAATACAGTGATTTCAATTGAAGAAAAACCAATTGATCCCAAGTCAAATTTCGCTGTTCCCGGTTTGTATTTTTATGATAACGCTGTAGTAGAAATTGCTAAAAACCTTCAACCTGGAAGCCGCGGAGAATATGAAATCACCGATGTGAACAAAGAATACCTGCGAAGAAAAAAACTGAAAGTGGCCATTCTCGATCGTGGAACTGCCTGGCTCGATACCGGAACATTTGATTCACTAATGGCAGCATCACAATTTGTGCAGGTAGTAGAAAACCGGCAGGGATTAAAAGTAGGATGCATTGAAGAAGTGGCCTGGCGCAAAAAGTTTATTGACGATCAGCAACTGCAACAACTTGCCGAACCTTTGCTAAAAAGCGGTTATGGAAATTACCTGATGGAATTGTTGCGTTTCAAAAACAAATGAACCGGCTTAGAAAGTGTTTTGAACCATTTCACAATTGTATCTAAACAAAAAACCTCGTGCGTAAAATATTGATCACCGGTGGAGCAGGATTTATTGCCAGTTGCCTGGCAGATAAATTAGTGCAGGATGAAAACAACTATGTAGTCATTGTTGACAACCTGCTTACCGGCACCAAGGAAAAACTACCATCAAAACAATTTAAAAACTGGCATTTTATAAAAGCAGATGTCAACAAGTATGCTGATGTTTCTTCGATAATGGTGGCCTACCAGTTTGATTATGTGTTTCACTATGCAGCAGTTGTCGGTGTGCAACGGACGCTGAATAACCCGGTCAATGTGTTGAACGACATCAAAGGCATTCGCAACATACTTGATCTTTCCAAAAACACAGGTGTCAAATGCGTCTATTATTCTTCCTCTTCTGAAGTGTATGGTGAACCGGTTGAATTTCCACAGAATGAAGAAACGACACCGTTGAATTCACGACTGCCTTATGCTATCGTGAAAAATGTCGGAGAGTCATTTCTTAAATCTTATCACAAAGAATATGGCTTGAACTATACAATCTTCCGTTTCTTCAATACTTACGGTCCTAAACAATCCGTTGATTTTGTGGTTTCCAAATTCATTCGCGCTGCATTGCACCATAAGGAAATTGTAGTGTACGGCGATGGAAAGCAAACGCGCACTTTTTTATATATCGATGATAACATTGCCGCCACTGTAAACGCGCTCAATCAGCAGAAATACCTGAACGCAGTGGTCAACATCGGTTGCGATGAAGAAACCACCGTTATTAATCTGGCCAAAAAAATTATCCGCATCACTAAATCAAAATCAAAAATCGTTCACCATCCGCCGTTGAAGGAAGGCGATATGCTTCGCCGTAAACCGGATGCTGAAAAAATGAAACTGCTGATCAATCATCCGTTAGTTTCTTTGGATGAGGGTTTGCGTAAGACGATCGCAAGCGGAAATTTTTAATAAGGCCTTTCAGTTTATTGCAACAAAAAACTATTTTTACTTTGCTATTCATTATTGTGTTCCTATTAAAAATAATTCTGGTTCGGCATTAAAAGGCTATAACATTTATCCATCACTTCATTTATCAGCTACAGGAAAATGCCTGGTGCTAATTCATCCAAATGCACAATTAGCAACTGCTTTTCCCCCCTTTATATTTATCATTGCACTATGAAACAAAAAATCCTTGTTACTGGCGGCTGCGGGTATATCGGAAGTCATACAATGGTTGATTTATTGGAGAAAGGTTATGAAGTGCTCAGCGTTGATAATTTCTCACGCGGCAAACCTTATGTTCCGGATCGTGTTTTTCAGATTACCGGAAAACGTCCGGTGAATATTGATGCCGACCTGAATGACATGATGCAGGTTAAAAATATTTTCGCTTCGAACCCTGATATCACCGGCATCATTCACTTTGCCGCATTTAAAATGGTTGGTGAATCGGTGGAATTTCCAATGATGTATTATCACAATAACCTGTTATCACTGATTAACCTTTTGCAGTGCAGGCAGGACTTTAAAGTTCCGTATTTTATATTCTCTTCCTCCAGTTCCGTCTATGGGAATATTGAAAAATTACCAGTAAGCGAAGACACACCGGTGTATGAACAGCAGTCACCATACGGCCGCACTAAATATTTTGGTGAACAGATTATTGCTGATGCAATTAAAGCGGATCCGTTTTACACAACTCTGCTTCGCTATTTTAATCCTGTTGGTTCGCATTCATCAGCACTGCTCGGTGAACCCTTTGAAGAAAAACCTGCCAATCTTATTCCGGCCATCACCCGCACTGCCATTGGAAAAATAAAAGAATTCGTAGTGCTGGGAAGTGATTATCCAACACGTGATGGTTCCTGCATCCGCGATTACATTCATGTGATGGATGTTGCCGAAGCACACACACTTTCGTTACAATACCTGGAGAAGAAAAAAAATATGGGCGCAGCTTCTATTTGCGAAATCATCAATCTTGGGACAGGAAATGGCGTAAGTGTGTTGGAGATGATTCATGCATTCGAAAAAACAACCGGTGTAAAACTGAACTACCGCATCGGGCCGCGCAGAGCCGGTGATGCCATTGCCGTTTATTCCAGCAATGTAAAAGCTGAAAATTTACTACAATGGAAACCACAACGATCATTGGAAGAAATGATGCGTTCTGCCTGGGAATGGGAGAAAGCAATGAATGAAAGAGCATGAATTATCAATGCAACATCACCGCACAGGATAATTTTTCACCAAACTATATGATAACTATATGAACAAGCGCTGGGTACTCAAAGAAACAGATCCGCTTAAATTTGCTAACCTGCAATCAGCACTTAATATCCATCCTGTACTGTTGCAGATATTGGTGCAACGCGGCATTTCTACTTTTGATGAAGCGAAGAAATTTTTTCGCCCTTCTTTATCCGACCTCCACGATCCATTCCTGATGAAAGATATGGACAAAGCGATTGACCGGATTGAACAGGCAATTGCCAATAATGAGAAAATTCTGATTTATGGTGATTATGATGTAGATGGTACTACCGCTGTTGCCACCGCTTATTCTTTCTTTCACGAATTGGGTGCGCAAGTGGAATATTATGTACCCAATCGTTACACAGAAGGTTATGGCATTTCCAATCAGGGAATAGATTGGGCAAAGGAAAACGGTTTCACGCTCATTATCGCTTTAGATTGCGGCATAAAATCAATTGATAAAATTGACTATGCGAAAACACTTTCCATTGATTTCATTATTTGTGATCATCACCTTCCGGGTATAAAAATTCCGGATGCCATAGCAGTGCTTGATCCCAAAAGAAAAGATTGTGACTATCCGTACAAAGAATTGTGCGGCTGCGGTATTGGCTTCAAACTCATCAGTGCATATGCACAAAAAAATAATCTACCGGATGAAAGCTATTTGAAGTACCTCGATTTTGTTGTCGTGAGCATCGCATCTGATATAGTACCTATTACGGGCGAAAACAGAGTGTTGGCATTTTATGGCCTTGAAAAAATTAACAGGCAACCCAGTGAAGGGTTGCGGGCTTTGATGCAGACCAACGTGACTAAGAAAGAATTTACCATTTCAGATCTTGTGTTCATGATTGGTCCGCGCATTAACGCCGCCGGCAGAATGGATGATGCACGCAATGCTGTTAAGTTACTGATCTCTGAATCTGCTCATCACGCTGTAGGCAATGCAGAAGTGCTGAACAAGCACAATATTGATCGTCGCGGCTTTGATTCCACCATTACCGAGGAAGCATTGGCTATGCTGCAGGTTGATCCGGGCCAAACAGGAAAAAAAAGTACGGTGTTGTTTCAACCACACTGGCACAAGGGAGTAATTGGAATAGTAGCTTCAAGGCTTATTGACAAATGGTATAGGCCTACCATCGTTCTTACCGAATCAAACGGACTTGCTACCGGTTCTGCACGGTCGGTTGCCGGTTTCGATATTTATGAAGCCATTCTTTCCTGCAGCGATTTACTCGAACAATTCGGCGGTCATATGTTTGCAGCCGGACTGACTATGCGTATTGAAAACCTTTCAGCCTTCACACAACGATTTGAAGAAGTCGTATCCTCTACCATCGAAGAACGATACCTTACACCTGAAATTGAGATCAATGCAGTATTGGAAATGGAAGATATAACCCCCAAATTTTACAGCATGCTGAAACAATTCGCTCCGTTTGGTCCGCAAAACATGAAACCGGTTTTCATGACTTCATGTGTGGAAGACACCAACTGGTCGCGCATTGTAGGCACAGATCATTTGAAGTTCTCACTTAAGAAAGGCATTGGATCATTAAATGGTATTGGTTTTGGAATGGGTTCATTTCTTCCCTTAGTAAAAAGCAAGCAACCCTTTGATATCTGCTACAACCTTGATGAAAATGAATGGAATGATAAAAAGCGGATTGAGATGACGGTGAAGGATGTGAAGGAAGCCAATGTGCCGATGAAATAAATGACCAATGACCAACTAACGACTAAAGACTAAGGACTCTCGACCTTCACTCACTACTCTCATGATCCTCCGAACAGAAAACCTCGTAAAAGCCTACCGCCAGCGAAAAGTAGTGGATCATGTTTCTGTGTATGTAGAACAGGGTGAGATTGTCGGACTGCTTGGCCCTAATGGCGCCGGGAAAACAACTACGTTTTATATGACAGTTGGACTTGTTCGCCCTGATGAAGGCAAGATATTACTTGATCAGCTCGACATCACGCATCAGCCCATGTACAAGCGTGCACAGGAAGGCATTGGTTACCTTCCACAGGAAGCATCCATCTTCAGAAAACTTACCGTAGAAGATAATGTGGCTGCAGTACTGGAAATGACTCGGTTATCAAAAAAAGAACAAAAAGAAAAACTTGAAATACTGCTGGATGAATTCGGATTGAATCATGTCCGGAAAAATCGCGGCGACTTGTTATCAGGTGGTGAAAGAAGAAGAACAGAAATTGCCCGCGCGCTGGCTGTTGATCCGAAATTTATATTGCTTGACGAACCCTTTGCCGGCATTGATCCGATTGCAGTAGAAGATATCCAGGTTATTGTTGCCAAACTGAAATTTAAAAACATCGGCATCCTGATAACGGATCACAATGTGCAGGAAACTTTATCCATTACTGATCGTGCTTACTTGCTCTTTGAAGGAAAAATTTTAAAACAGGGAACTGCCGAAGAACTGGCTGCAGATGAACAGGTACGCAAAGTTTATCTCGGCCGTAATTTTGAACTGAGGCGGAAAAACACTGTCATATAACTCCTGAATAATCTCTGTAAATATTTTTTTTCAATTTTCTTTACCATCTTTCAGAAATAACTTTTTTGCATTTATTTTAATTCACCCTTCGATTCAGATTTGTTTGTCTTCTCTCCCATAGTACAATGGTTTCTACGCCAGCGCATCAATCAGATTGAGCTGTGGATGGAATATCCATTGGATGCGCAACAGAAAGTTTTTCAGGCACTCATCACAGCAGGAAAAGACACGGATTGGGGCAAAACACATGACTATAACGGTATTCGTTACGCTGAAGATTTCAGGAAACGTGTTCCACTGCAGGATTATGACTCCCTCAAACCATTCATTCAACGTATCATGGATGGGGAACAGAATGTGCTGTGGAATACTCCCGTAAAATGGTTTTCAAAATCTTCAGGCACCACATCAGATAAAAGCAAATTTATTCCGATGACAGCGGAGTCTATTGAAGATTGTCATTATCGCGGCGCTATTGATCTGTTGTCTGCTTATTGCAATGCAAATCCGGACACGAAGCTCCTTAGTGGAAAAGGATTGATTGTAGGTGGAAGCCATCAGATCAACCCGATGAATAAAAATTCGGCTTACGGTGATCTCTCTGCGGTATTGCTTCAAAACATGTCATTCTTCGCGCAGTGGTACCGCACTCCTGATCTTACGGTTGCCCTGATGGATGACTGGGAAAAAAAACTGGAAGCATTGGCCAATGCAACGGTGAATGAAGATGTAACCAATCTTTCAGGCGTACCGACCTGGACTATGCTGCTCATAAAAAGGCTATTCGATATCAGCGGCAAAAACAACCTGAAAGAAGTATGGCCAAATCTTGAGTTATACATTCACGGAGGTGTCAGCTTCAAGCCCTATCGGGAAGAATTCCGGTCACTGATCAGGTCCAATAACATGTACTACTATGAAACTTATAATGCCTCTGAAGGTTTTTTTGGTTTTCAATACGGATTGGAAGATGATGACCTTCTGCTGCACCTGAATAATGGCATTTTCTATGAATTTATACCTTCTTCCGAATTTGGAAATAAAGAACCCCGGACCATTTTTTTACATGAAGTTATCGTTGGTGAGAATTATGGTTTGGTGATCTCTACCAATGGCGGGCTGTGGCGATACGTGGTGGGTGATACTATCAGATTCACTTCAGTGCGCCCATACAGAATCCAGGTAACCGGAAGATTAAAACATTTCATCAATGCCTTTGGTGAAGAAGTGATTGTTGACAATACCGATCGCGCACTGGCAGAAGCCTGCAATTTAACCGGTGCCGTGGTAAATGATTATACAGTAGCTCCTATTTATCTCACAGTAGCGCATCGCGGAGGACATGAATGGCTGATTGAATTTTCTAAGCCGCCGGAAGACGCTCTGCATTTTGCAAAAGTGCTTGATGAAGCCTTGCGTTCCGTAAATTCAGATTACGATGCCAAGAGATCGCATGATCTTGCCTTGCAGCTTCCTGTAATTCATATAGTCCAACCAAATACTTTTTATAACTGGTTGAAATCGAAAGGAAAACTTGGCGGGCAAAACAAAGTTCCCCGCCTTAGTAATGACAGAAGTTATGTAGAAGAAATTCTGGCGTCAATACAACTTCAACAAACCTCTCCGGCTTAATTGTTTGTAGCCTCGGCTACTTCTGGAAAAAATCCTTGTACTGCTCGATATTCGCCATGAACTTTTTCTTCTGTTCTTCAGAAAGCAATCCCTGGATCTGCGCTTTTAATTCCTGCTTCACACCTTGCATCTGCGATTTCATATCGCCACCACTTGCCTTGGCAGCTTTGCGCTTTTCACGAAACTGCTGAAAAGCGCCTTTCATCTTTTCAAGCTGTTCGCCTGTGAGCTTCAAATCTGTGGTCAGTTGCGACATCAATTGAGCAGCCATGCCTTGTCCTTCTTCTTTGGCTCCGCCAAATAATTTGTTTAGAAAACCCATACAATTTTTTCTTGCAAAGTAATCAATTAAAGAACGTTAATCATTTGGCGTCAGGCATCACCCTTATGGCTCAAATACATGCAATTGTGTTCCGATTAGTTGAGTAGCATATTGTTGCAGTGGTGAGGAGGCGGGTCCCATGGTTACATTTCCGGAAATATCATAATGACTGCCATGACATGGGCAGGTCATCTCATCATGTGAAACTTCGTACTCAACACTGCATCCCTGGTGCGTGCAAATTTTTGAAAGCGCGTAATAGTTATTGTCTAACCCTTTAAAAACAATCACATTGCTTACATACACAAACCCTCCTAAATTCATGAGGCCACTGTTTACAGGATCGAGGAGATCTAAATAGAAATCAACTTTTGGATATTGATCAATCTTGGAGCAACCTGCTAAAAAATCTGCAATAAAAAATGCGGCTGCGCTATAACCCAACTTCTGCAAAAATTCCTTCCTTTCCATTTACAAATTGTTTTTTTTAATTAAGCGAAATTCCGGCCGACTGCAGCACGTCATACGTACCAACCGACTTCGAAACAAATCCGATTACCCTGCAATTGCCGGCATTCCACTCTATAGGTAGCGTGATGCTTCTTGTAATCGTCCAGCTACTTCCTGATGTGTTAGTTGCGTTCACTAGTTCACCGCTGTATCCGGTTAAAAAAGTTCTTAAAACATCCTCATGTACATAATCATCAACCACCATCGTAGGCCCGTCATCCTGTGCAGCCACCATTCCGCTTTCAGTCAACAGGATGGTAGCATTGATGATATCTGTTACGTCTTTCAGAAAATCCACTTTCATGGTAACAGTCAGTAACCTGGTGCCAGTATCAAATGCTCTTTCGAGAGAAATTTTTACATTCGAAACACTATCTATTTCCTTTTGAAAATAAAGGGTCCAGTAGTTACGGTCTAAAAGCCGTTGTACATTTCCAGGCGTAATCTCCCACGATTTTCTGTCAATAGCAGCAGAGGGCTGAAACGGAAATGGCCCGAGGTAAGCCGTGATATCATCCGCATCCTGCGACCTGAAATCAGGATCGGTTGGATAAATGGGTTTGGCAAGATCACCACTGTGTATTTCAACCACTTCTATCCTACCGGGAAATGAATCAATTAAGTCGTCGATAATTTCACGGCCAGCCGGACAGTTTACGCATTTCACGGCGGTGAAAACCTCCATCAAAACCACTCTTTCATTTGTGGTATCACCACCACCATTTCCCCCACTATCATTTATGTTAGGTCCTATTTCTTCACAGGAAGAATAGCAGAAAAAGATTGCAAGAAGAAACAGCATATAACCTGTCTGCTTCAGGAAATTATTCCTTTGGATATTTTTCTGAGTGAAATTATTTAAGTAGGTCAATTTACGAATGGTGATTAACGTTTGAACTGCGGATGGCCTTAAAATTAATTTAAAAACTTGACGTGAGATTAAACTTCAACCCTGAAAACGCGGGTTCATACCTGCAAACACCACCTGTGCAATTGATGCCTGCCACCTGCCGTACGTAAGACAGTGAAAACCTGTTGGCATTTTTAGTATAAGCAACAAAGAAATTGTAGTAGTGATTTTTATCTGTTGTCTTCTCCGGGTTTGGATCAATATTGTACATGTCGGAAACCGCAAAAGACCATTTTGGTGCAATGCTGTATTCAACCAATGCAAATAGCCAGGATCCAAAATCTTCCTGCGTGCTTTGGTATTGCAATTCAAACCGCAGCGATTGCTTTCGTGTTGGCTTAAAGATTAATTCTGCAAAGGGTGTAAAAGCTGTTTGATCAGGCAATGGCTCGCTGAGGTAAACCTGCTGATTATAAAAAATATACTGGGCTCCGAAAATATATTGAAATTTCTTAGACTTTGTAATTTCCAACTGACCGTAAAGTTCTGTCCATAAATGATTGTTGTTCAGATCGCGGATATTGGAAAAGCTTGCATCAATGGTATAACCTTTCACCGGTGTATAAACAGCGTCAAACTGGTAAGCCATTTCGCCAAGGTATTGTGTCGCCGGCTGATAACGTGCCGGCAATCGCAATGTATTCTGCCGTGCCATGGGTGGAATATAGTTCATGACTCCGTTCAACAATGTTTCGTTCGGAGATGTCCGCAGTACATAGTTTTCTGTTCGCTTAAATTGTCCTGTCAGCCCAAGTCCTTTTTGTGAAAATGACAACGAAGTATAAATGACACTTCCGGGCTCATCCACCAGTTTTCCCGTTGCATCTTTAATAGCCTCATGAGATTTACCTGCGGCTTCGAGATACCAACTGAATTTTTTTACGCTTAAGGTATAGTATCCTGAAAATGCATATACATTGTATTGTGGCACAAAACGATCAACAGAATCATAGCTGTTAATGGTTGACACTACTACATCCATCGAGGCCTGATCAATAGTCCGGTTTAAAAAAGCTGCACCGGGAAGCAGCCGGATATCATCACTGATCTGAATGGTGCCATCCACATTTAACCCTTTGATTGTTGGCTTGTAAAATGAAAACAGGTTCTTTTCTAATCCGGCAATTCCCTTCAGCATCCACTTGTCGTTCAACGCATACTTAAGATTAATTCCATACGTAGCGTAATCAACCCCTAACCCACGGTCTTCGTAAGAGCGGTATACAATACCACTTCCAAACTGGTCATAAAAATGGCCGGCATGCACTGTAAGTTTTCCAACTTGCTTTTCAAGATAGTAATAACCAATGCCTACAGCGGTATAGGCACCGTTCGGATCCTTAAGGTTTGAATTGAGAAACGCATCCAGCCTAATTCCGGCATTGAAACCGGCAATGCTGTAATTTACGTTCAGCCATGATTCAATGCCTGTAAAATAATTATCGTACAAAGGAGTGTTATAAGCGCCAATAGCAGAATCGCGCTGGAAGATATTTACATTGGTTTGCAGATCGCCTGAAAGATTTCCCTGGGCAAAAGCAATTCCCGGTAAAAAAACAGTAATGGCTAAAAGGTAAAATTTCCGAATCATTTTTCAGCAAATTACTCAGTAAACATTCATATAAACCCTTTCACACAATTTTACATCAGGCAAAAGAAATCAAAATAAATCTGACAATTAACATTTTCAGTTTCTCATGTTCTTTTCGCGCAGCAAAGATAATTTTTCATAAATACCAGGTGCATTGCTTTAAAGTGCTTAAATAACGTTTACAGTCAAAAATCCACCTAATTCTCTCCACCGTTTCATTAATTGGTTATAAATTTGCCTGCCGATTAAAAAAATTAAAGTATGCATAAAAAAAACCTGTTCCTCTTAATAATAGCACTCCTTCTTGCCAGTGTACAGTTTTCATTTTCTCAGGATAAGAAACTTCCAGCCATCACTTTATCTGATGTAGATGGCAACAAAGTGGATGTCAGCGAACTTTCAAAAGATGGAAAAATTATCATCCTTAGTTTTTGGGCAACCTGGTGTGTTCCTTGTAAAAAGGAACTTTCCAATATCGTGGATTTATATGAAGACTGGCAGAAAAATTACAATGTTGAATTGATCGCTGTTTCAATCGATGATTCAAGAAATGTTACAAAAGTGAAACCTACAGTTGACGGTTCGGGCTGGCCTTACAGGGTGCTGACAGATCCGAATCAGGATTTGAAACGCGCGCTAAGTTTCCAAAATGTACCCTATACTGTTGTAACTGATAAAGCAGGTAATATTGCTTTCGTTCACAATGGTTACATTGAAGGTGATGAATTTGAGCTGGAAGAAAAGCTGAAAGAATTAGCTGCTCAGTAGATAAAAGTGTTCCCTACATTTATAAAATTTGATTTTTGATGATCAATTTTCATCATTGAACTCCTATAGTAATGCACCGGTTTCCCGCTTCACTTTGAATCAGCATTTTATAAATTCCGGGAGTTACGTCCAAAGCCAATTTCATTTTTTCTGTACGATCCGCGATTTCGCTTTCAAATACCATTGCACCCAATACATTAAAAATTCTCAAAGAACTATTTTCAATTACTTCATTAAACTCCAGGACAAAAATCCCTGTTGAAGGATTGGGATAAACCAAAATTGTATGCTGATTTTCTTGCCCTGACAAAGGTTGATTTGCACTGGTTAACAATCCTTCTTCTGAGAGATACAGCAGACAAAAATCATTGGAACCTTCATTAAAAGCAGTAGCCCCAATCAGGAATCCGTCTTCAGCTTTTATTATTCCGTATCCGATGTCAATTCCGCTTGTGCCATAATTATTGATCCAAAGTAAATTTCCTGACATATCTGTTTTTGCAATTGCGATATCAATGGGTTCGCCCACATTATTGCTGTCCGAATATCCGGTCAGGATAAAATTTCCACCATCATCCTCAATCAATGAAAAGGCCGCATCACTGCCGCTGCCGCCAAAAACTTTTTTCCATAAAGAATTACCATTCTGATCAATGCGTTGTATGAAAAAATCAAACGGAGAAAGCGGGGAAATCTCTGTTTCACCATATGAAATCAAATCACCGTTGGCAGCAAGGTAAATTCCCTGGCAACCATTTTGAAATTCATCCCCGAAAGTATAATCCCAAATCAAATCTCCTGCAGATGATAATTTCAAAACTTCTACATCATAACCTCCTGCTCCTTTACTTCTGGTATCTGCCGTTACAATCAAACTTCCATCTGACTGTTCATGCACCTGGCTTGCGTAGTCGTTTTCAATACCGCCGAATTTTTTGGTCCAGGAAAGCGCTCCGGTAGCATCCAGCTTTGCCAAAAAAACATCATTGAATCCAAAATCATCTGATTGAAACCCACAGAGAATAAATCCACCGTCCTGCGTTTGTTCGATGTACTTGCCCGATTCATTCTTGGCAGTTGCTATAACTGATTTCCACAAAAAATTTCCGGCCGAATCAATCTTAATAATAATTACATCCGTGCCATTAAGACTGCCGTTTTGTTCACCCACCAGCACAAGGTCGCTTGCTCCGCTACGGCTCATGAAAAAAGCTTCGCTGAATGTTGAGTCTCCATAATTCTTCATCCAGAGTGAATCTCCTTCTGCATTTATTTTTATTACGGCAGCATTTACATTACCCGATGCATTGGAATAGCCCGCAAGGTAGACGCTACCATCAGGTAGTTGTTGGATCGCACGTGCCTGCTCATTAAAGAATGGTGTTCCAAAATAATGGATGAAATAAGGATTCTGTGCTAATACATTCAAAGAGAATGCGCAAAACAAAAAGGTGATTGCTGTACAATTCATCAACAACTTTTGCAATTAACAGGAAGTGAGCGGTAAAGATTAAATGCTATTCAAAAAAAATGCCCCTGTTACGGGGCATCTGTCAATGAAGTATGTTAAGATTATTCTTTGGTAAAAGTTTTTGTTACAGCTTCTTTATTGTTGCTGTACACTCTCAGGAAGTAAACACCTTTTTTTAATTCTGAAACCGGAACAGCAACTGATTTGCTGCCAGTATAAACATTTACCGTTTTCAGTTTTTGTCCCACTACATTGTAGATGGAAACAGCATTCACATTTTTCACCGCATCAAAATTTATATTCAGAATGTCTTTAGCAGGAATAGGATAAACAGAAACACCTGTGGCAACAGGATCGCTAATTCCGGTCATATCCTGTGCAACCGCGTGAACAGTAAAAACTGCATTGGTGTAAATACTGTCATTAAGATCATAAACAAGAATCTGATAATCTCCTTCCCCTGCAACCATTTGTGCATTTACTGTTAATTTCAAAAGTCCGTTCGCACCTGCATTCAATACAAAATCCTGTGAATTGGTATTGCTTGAATAGCAATTATTTTTATCGCATACAGTTGACGTCCAGATTCCCGGAGCATCAGAAACGCGAATCCAGCGAAATGTTCTCGCAGTATTGGAATTATTGAAGACGGTGGCATTCGCGTCTCCATATGCATCAACCGTAAAATAAAGGTCAACATTATTAGGATCGATAGAAACGTTTTGTGCTCTTGAATTAAATACAAAAGACAACAAAATGAGAGAAAGTGTAGCGATTTTTTTCATGGTATGTAAAATTGTAATCCGTTCTCTGAAAAAATTATGCCGTAAATGTACAAATTCCTAACGAATGAGAAAATTTTATGCTAAAAAAAATAGTCGGTTTAATGCCTCATTTCTTTTCATGACCAATTCATGTCAAATGCACCGTTTCATTCACATAAATAACCCCTTTTCATCTACAGAAGGTCTCGTTTTGTCTTTTAACTCATCCAAATCGTATTTTATAATGGTGGATTTCCTATTTTAGCCTTCTCTTTTTAATCGCAAACAAAACTCATTCCCGTGAAAAAATCTACATGCCTTGCCTTGATAACGCTTTCATTGCTGTTCATGACGTCAGCAGGATGGTCACAAACCACTATTTACACCCAGGACTTTGAGGGTACTGGTCTACCTACCGATTGGTCACAGGTTACAAATGCAGATGACGGTGGCTGGAAATTCGGCACTAATACACAGTTGCAAAGCGCCAGTTTCCCGATTTCAGCCCATACGAAAATGGTCTGTACCAACGATGATGCCTGCAACTGCGACAAAAGCAATGATATGCTGATTTCTCCTGCTATGGATTTTACAGCTTATTCGAATGTCTTCATGAGTTTTGATAATTATTACTATAATTTATCCTATGGTGGTGCTACGGAAAAGGCAACCATACAAGCGTCAACAGATGGTGGAACTACCTGGACTGTTGTAAAAGAATTAGCAGGCAATACCGGTGACTGGGAAACACGTTTTGTTGACCTTTCAGCTTATGCAGGACAGAGCAATGTTAAAGTTGGATTCAACTACAATGATGGCGGCGATTGGTTGTATGGATGGGCAATGGACAATGTATTGGTGTATGCCCCTGTGGCAGGTGTTGATGCAGGTGTATCATCATTACAAATCGGCAAACTTGACCCAACTCCTACTTTCATTAGTTTCTCAAAATACTTCACTGATTTGCCACTTAGCGTGAAAGCTAGCATTTCGAATCTCGGAACCGTTCCTATTACCTCTTTCGATGTAAGCTGGACAAACGGCACAACTACTTATGACGAATCATTAACTGGCCTTAACATTGGAACATTTGAAAGTTACAGCTTCACTTCTGCCAGTAACTATACTACCTTATCAGGAAGCCATACTATCTCACTCACCATCTCAAATATCAATGGTGGTTCAGCAGAAATCAGCACTGATAATAATGATGGCAATTTTACCATTACAGGAGTTGTACCAAATCCTGATCAGCATTATGTTGCGGAAGAAGCTACCGGAACCTGGTGCGGATGGTGTGTAAGAGGAATAGTATTTATGGATTACATGCGCGAAAACTATCCTGATCAGTTTGTTGGAATCGCAGTGCATAATGGTGATCCCATGCAGGTAACTGCCTATGATAATTGGGTAGGTTCATTTCCAGGATTTCTAGGCTATCCCAGTGTAATTATCAATAGAAACTATATCGTTGATCCTTCAGAGCTGGAAAATGATTTTATTGATAATGCTTCTAACACACCCGCAGTAAAAGTAACCGTAGATCCACAATACAATATTTCGACTAAGGAACTGACTGTTACCGTGAACGGTGAATTTCTCCAGAACCTAAACGGCGATTATCGTTTTGTAGCTGTGTTGCAGGAAGATAGTGTTCACGGAACTTCATCTACTTACAAGCAAACTAATTACTATTCCATAGCAGATTACGGATATGCAGGTCCGATGGCTGGTTTTGAATATATGTCAGGTCACATTGCTGCTTCAGAAATGTACTACGATTTTGTTGGTAAGGCATTGTTAAGTGATGTGGAAGGAACTGCCGGAAGTCTTCCGGGATCAATTACAAGCGGAACAAACTACTCTTATACTTATACCTATACGGTGCCTGCTTCATTCAATGTTAATCGTCTTAAAGTTGTAGGCATGGTGGTGGATTATTCCACAGGCGAAGTGTTGAATGCAGGCAAAAACGGTTTAAAATTCGTTACAGGCATAAATGATCAGGTTGTAAATGCTTCTTTGTTTATGTATCCTAATCCTGCCAGGGACGTTGCTTACCTCGATTTAAAAATTACCAAAGCAGAAAAGGTAACTGTTCAAATTGTTAATATACTCGGACAAACAGTGGCTGTTCAGGATCTTGGATCCGTTAGTGGAAGCCAGGTTATACCTGTAAATGTGAAAAATTTTGCCACGGGCGTTTACCAGCTTAAGGTAACTGTTGGTGATCAGGTGTTAACTAAAAAACTTGAAGTGATTAATTAGTTTTCAAATACATTTTCAAAAAGCCGTTCCTAAACAGGAGCGGCTTTTTTGTGCATATTTTGTTAAAAACAGAAACAGGATTCTTCTATTTTTGCGACTTAATGAAAATGCTGCAAGGCCTACTTACTTTTTATTTTTATACGGAATACTTTATTTTTTATTCTCCGGCTTTTCAAAAGACACCATCATTCAATTCAAAACCGTTTTCATTGTTGCAAAAACCAGCGAAGTCTTTGTCATTGGGTGAGCGAAATGCATTTGCAATGCTGAATAAATTCCGGCTCATAAAATTTCATTCAGGCACTGTTATCTCAAATTTAAATTTTACAAATGCCACGCGATCTTAGTATCCATCATGTGCTCATCATTGGTTCTGGTCCCATCATTATCGGACAAGCCTGCGAATTCGATTATTCCGGTTCTCAGGCATCGCGTTCCTTGCGGGAAGAAAATATCAAAGTGTCGCTGATCAATTCCAATCCGGCCACCATCATGACTGATCCGGTTACCGCCGATCACGTTTACTTATTGCCATTGGACGTAAATTCTATCATCCAGATTTTGGAAGAATCAATAGAGCTGGGAAGAAAGATTGATGCTGTATTGCCCACAATGGGTGGACAAACTGCGCTTAATCTTGCCAAGGAAGCTGATGAATTAGGTGTTTGGAGCAAGTATGAAGTGAGAATGATTGGTGTAGACATTAAAGCCATTGACCTTGCCGAAAACCGCGAAGCATTCCGCAACCTGATGGGAGAAATCGGAATCGCGGTAGCACCTTCAAAAGTTGCCAACTCGATGCTGGAAGGAAAAGAGATTGCGCAGGAAATTGGTTTTCCATTGGTGATTCGGCCGTCCTACACTTTGGGCGGAACCGGCGGTGGATTTGTTCATAAAAAAGAAGAATTTGAAGCAGCGCTTGACCGTGGATTAAAAGCTTCTCCAACACATGAAGTGCTGGTAGAAAAAGCAGTGTTGGGCTGGAAAGAATTTGAGCTGGAACTGCTGCGCGATTCCGCTGATAATGTAGTCATCATCTGCACCGTTGAAAACTTTGATCCGATGGGCATTCATACAGGTGATTCCATTACCGTTGCTCCAGCAATGACTCTTAGCGATACAGGCTATCAGCAAATGCGCAATATGGCGATGCTGATGATGCGTTCGCTGGGAAACTTTGCCGGCGGATGCAATGTGCAGTTTGCCATGGATCCTGAAACGGAAAATTTGATAGCTGTTGAAATCAATCCTCGAGTATCACGTTCTTCAGCGCTTGCTTCAAAAGCAACAGGTTATCCCATCGCAAAAATTGCAGCCAAACTTGCCATCGGTTATCATCTTGATGAACTGAGAAACCAAATAACGGGAACCACTTCTGCTTACTTTGAACCTGCTCTCGATTACGTTATCGTAAAAATTCCACGCTGGAACTTCGATAAGTTTGCCGGAGCCGATGAAACACTCGGATTACAAATGAAATCAGTGGGTGAAGTGATGGGTATCGGCCGCACGTTTATTGAAGCAGTGCAAAAGGCCTGTCAGTCGCTCGAAAATGATGCAATAGGTTTAGGTGCAGATGGCAAGCACTGGAAACGATCGGAGGAAATTCTCGAAAAATTGCAATTCCCTTCGTGGGACAGAATCTTCAGAATCAAGGATGCATTATCATTAGGAGTTTCCATCAACACAATTTTTAAATGGACGCTGATTGATAAATGGTTCCTCGAACAAATACAGGAATTAGTCACGATAGAAAAGGAAGCAAAAAAATACACGATCGAAACCATTCCCAAAGAATTCTTTCTGCAAATGAAACAGATGGGTTATTCAGATCTGCAACTTGCGCATCTGTTGGGAAATATTTCTGAAGATGAAGTGTATGAAAAAAGAAAAGCGTTAGACATCCGCAGAACATATAAGCTGGTTGATACCTGCGCGGCTGAATTTGGTGCCGCTACGCCTTACTACTATTCTACATTCGATGTAGAAAATGAATCTGTTGTTTCTAACCGCAAAAAAATAATTGTACTCGGCTCGGGACCGAATCGTATCGGCCAGGGAATCGAATTTGACTATTGCTGTGTGCATGGATTGCTCGCTATTCGCGAATCCGGTTTCGAAGCCATCATGATCAACTGCAATCCTGAAACAGTTTCCACAGATTTTGACATTGCTGATAAACTTTATTTCGAACCCGTTTTCTGGGAACACCTGATTGAGATCATTGAACTGGAAAAACCGGAAGGAGTGATCGTGCAGTTAGGCGGACAAACAGCACTTAAACTGGCAAAGCAATTATCAGAAAGAGGTATCAGAATTATCGGTACTTCTTTCAAG
Source organism: Chitinophagaceae bacterium (assembly GCA_016717285.1). Classification (NCBI taxonomy): domain Bacteria; kingdom Pseudomonadati; phylum Bacteroidota; class Chitinophagia; order Chitinophagales; family Chitinophagaceae; species Chitinophagaceae bacterium. The sequence goes on along the minus strand of JADKFU010000005.1, from coordinate 694,194 downwards.
GATATGGATCTGGCGGAAGACCGTGGCGCATTTTCCGATTTGTTAAAAGCATTGGAAATTCCGTATCCGGAATATGGCGTAGCAGTCACAGTAGAAGATGCCGTTGCCGTAGCAAAAAGAGTAGGATATCCTGTATTGGTTCGCCCCTCTTATGTGTTGGGTGGACAGCGCATGCGCATTGTATTGAATGATGATGAACTCGAACAGGCAGTATTGAAGTTACTGAAGCACATGCCAAATAATAAAATTCTGATTGATCATTTTCTCGATCGCGCAGAAGAAGCTGAGATTGATGCCATTTGTGATGGAGAACAGGTTCACATCATGGGTGTGATGGAACACATTGAACCGGCAGGTATTCATTCCGGTGATTCAAGTGCGGTATTGCCGCCGTTTAATCTCACCTACGAAATCATTGACAAAATGGTGGAGTATGCTGAAAAACTTGCGTTGGAACTGAACATCCGGGGACTGATTAATATTCAGTATGCAATTAAAAACGGAAAAGTATATGTGATTGAAGCCAATCCACGCGCTTCCAGAACGACGCCGTTCATTGCAAAAGCTTACCAGATTCCTTATCTGAATGCGGCCACCAAGGTGATGATGGGTGTGAAAAAAATAAAAGATTTCAAGTTCGACCGCAAGCTCACAGGTTATGCCATCAAAGAGCCGGTGTTTTCATTCGACAAGTTTCCTAACGTGAATAAAGAATTAGGACCTGAAATGAAATCCACTGGTGAAGCCATCAGATTCATCAAAGATTTATTTGATCCTTTCTTCCGGCAGATGTATAAGGAGAAGAGTATGTATTTAAGTAAATGACGCAGGAGGTTGCACGTGAGTTAGTGTTGAACAAGTACAATTTATCTAATTTTGTTTCGTCATTCTCTAACATGTTAGTCCGCATTTTCGAAACTCCTGTCCTTGATGTTCTGCTGATTGTTCTGGCCATCCGTTTTATCTGGCCGGGATTATTTGGAATCCGGAAAAGAAGTCCTTCTCCAACTAATAACCATCAACAGAGAAATTTTGTGAACGAACCTCCACCCGTTAAAAATTCAAAAGTCACTGATAAGCGTGGAGAGTATATTGATTATGAAGAGATCAAGTGAGGGGTAATTGTTTAATTGTTTAATTGTTTAATTGTTTAATTGTTTAATTGTTGCGGCAAAGCCGATAACCAGTCGAATGAGCCAACCTATTCTCCGGCTTCGCCGCAACAATTTAGCAATTTAGCCATGTAACAATTAATCCTCCCACTCTCCGGCTTCGCCGCAACAATTCAGCAATTTAGCCATGTAACAATTAATCCTCCCACTCTCCGGCTTCGCTGCAACAATTCAGCAATTTAGCCATGTAACAATTAACCCTGCCAAAATACATTCCCAACAAAGCAATATTATATTTGCCGCAAATTCAATCCATATGTCCTTAGAAGAAAAAATAAATGGTGATCTGAAACAAGCGATGCTCAGTAAAGATGAAGCAGGCCTTCGTGCGATTCGTGCGATAAAATCTGCTATCCTGCTTTCCAAAACAGAGAAGGATGCAAAAGAAGCAGATGAAGCATCTGAAATTAAATTGCTGCAGAAGCTGGTAAAACAACGTAAGGATGCACTTGAGATCTATGAAAAGGAAAGCAGGGAAGACCTCGCGAAAAAAGAGCGCGAAGAGATTGCTGTGGTCGAACGATACCTTCCTCAACAAATGAGCGCCGACGAACTCAAAGCGGTACTCACAAAAATAATTGCCGAAACCGGCGCGAAAACACCGCAGGATATGGGCAAAGTGATGGGTGCTGCTTCCAAAGAATTAGCCGGAAAAGCGGATGGTAAAACGATTTCAGCAATGGTAAAAGAGTTGCTTGCAACCGGTTAACATGCGAATCGACACGGTAATGTATTCATCATCTATAACCATTTATGTGCGCCTGCATCAAGTTTATTTTATTTCATTCGCACCTTCTCAATTAAAAAAGCATGTGGATTGATATCATTTGGATGATACTTGCAGTGTATGGCATCTGGAAAGGATGGACAAAAGGATTCATTCTCTCTGTGTTTACCTTGCTTTCGTGGGGCATCGGAATCATGGCTGCCATAAAACTGAGTACAGTTACCGCAACAGCATTGCACGATCAGCTTCACATAGATTCTGTATACTTGCCTGTCATTTCATACGTACTTGTTTTTGTTGTGATTGCGCTTGTAATTTATCTCGTTGGAAAATCGCTGGAAAAAATTATTGAACTGGCACAAATGGGTTTTGTGAATAGAATTTCAGGCGTCATTTTATATGTAGCGATTTATACCGTACTGTTCAGCATCTTCATATGGTTGCTTGATCAGGTTGACCTGATCTCTACTTTCGTAAAACACCAATCGAAAACTTATTCAGCTATCAGCAGCATTTCTGATTTTATGATTCACCATGTTTCCTCCTTTACACCTGTAGTAAAAAATTTATTTGCAGAATTCCAGGCAATGCTTGATAAGATTACCAATTCCGTGCAACAATAACTGCCGGCAGCTATCCGCCCTTGCATCGTTGATTCATAGAAAAGTACGTCCTGCTTTTCGTTTGAAATTACTTCATAGGAATTACGCAACTTTGTTCACTTGCTACTGCTTCTCGACAATTACGATTCGTTCACTTATAACCTGCAGGATTATTTTTCGCAGTTGCAGCAACCTTGTCTTGTGATCCGGAACGACGAAATGAACATGGAAGAAATAATTTCACTGCATCCTTCCGCCATCATTATTTCTCCCGGCCCTGAAACACCTTCAAAAGCCGGCATCATGTTAAATATGATTCATCATTTTCATGCTCAGATTCCCATGCTTGGTATTTGCCTGGGTCATCAGGGCATTGGTGAATACTTTGGCGCTACGCTCGATCATGCGGATAAACCCATGCATGGAAAAACATCGTTAATCTCCCATCAGGCACATCCTGTTTTTCAAAATATCAGCAATCCATTCACTGCGATGCGTTATCACTCCTTAATTCTGAAAAACCTTGATCGCACACCACTTCATATTATTGCGGCAAGCGAAACCGGTGAGCCAATGGCCATCGCGCACTACCATCTTAAGTTATGTGGGATCCAGTTTCATCCTGAATCAATTCTTACGCCTGATGGATTGTTAATGCTGAACAACTGGTTACGCTGGTCTGGGTTGAAATAAGTGCTTAATTTTAGAAACATCGTGAGATTATAATACTTCTTAAAATCATTTCTGAAGTCCGCGAAGTGTCATTTCAAAAACTTCGCGCATTCAAAAATCAATCGTTATAAATCTCTCTCAGAAAATTCCATTCACGAAATAAACAGTTGTATGTTCACGCTTCCCGTAGTTGCCAAAGTATTTTTCAATAAAAAACTTATTTTAGCAGCATTAAGCACGAGTAAGGCGTATGGAGATTACCATAAAACAGGAAGGCAAGTTCAGGTACATTGAAGAAGGCGAGGGCGAAGTGCTCCTGTTACTACACGGACTTTTCGGAGCACTCAGCAATTTCAAAGGCATCCTCGAAGAGTTCCATAAAAAATACAAAGTGGTAATTCCACTGTTGCCCATTTACGAAATGCCTATCCTTGATTCTACTGTGAATGGCCTGGTGAGGTATGTTCGCCAGTTTGTTGATGCACGTGGCTATGAAAACATTATTCTGCTGGGAAATTCCTTAGGTGGTCACATCGCACAATTGTATGCATTGGATCAGACACAAAAAGTGCGTGCCATGGTGCTTACCGGAAGTTCAGGATTGTTTGAAGACTCGCTCGGTGGCGGTTATCCAAAACGTGGCGACTATGAATATATCAGGGACCGTACGGCTTATACTTTTCATAATCCTAAGGTTGCCACCAAAGAACTGGTGGATGAAGTGTATGAAATCTGTAATAACCGCGGCAAAGCTATCAGGGTAATTTCAGTTGCGAAATCTGCCATGCGCGAAAATCTCAGCCGTCTGCTCCACAAACTAACAATGCCGGTCATGTTAATCTGGGGAAAGCAGGATCGTATTACACCACCTTTTGTTGGTGAGGAATTTCATAAACTCCTTCGTAACTCTGAACTGGTGTTAGTGGATGAATGCGGTCATGCACCCATGATGGAAAAACCGGAAGAATTCAATATCATACTTGATGAGTTCTTACAAAAACTGAACGTAGCAGCCTGACTATGAAAGCAGCAGCGCTCGTATCTAAAAATATTTCCCCGCTTAAGACTTCCGATACAGGTGCAGAAGCACTACATCTTATGAATGTATTTCATGTATCACATCTTCCTATCGTGAATGAAAACCAGTTGCTCGGACTTATTTCTGAAGAAGACATTCTGAATGCTCATGGTGAAGAAGATCCTATTGGCAGTTTGCCTGTTTCTCTAATTCGTCCGTTTATTCACGATAGTGAACATATGTTTGAAGTGCTGAAAATGGCATCTGAGCTTCGGCTCACTGTTATTCCTGTAACAGATAAAGACGAAACTTATCTGGGATTAATCACCCGAACCGATTTGCTGAATTATTTTGCGGAACAGACGGACATACTTGAACCTGGTGGCATCATCGTGCTCGAGCTGCATGTAAAAGATTATTCATTGAGTGAAATTGTCCGCATCATTGAATCCAATCATGTAAAAATTCTTTGTCTGTTTGCAGGCACTGATTATGATACTTCCAGAATGGAACTCACCATTAAAGTCAATAATACAGATCTCCAACCCATAATTTCAGATCTCACCCGGTATAATTACACCGTGAAAGAATCATTTCAGGAAGCAGAATATTTTGACAATCTGAAAGAGCGTTACGATTCACTCATGAATTACCTGAACATCTGATCATCTTTTCGCACACGAAGGCAGGATTGTGTTTTTGTTTTACTTTCGTTTCTATGCCTGTTATTAAATGCGCAGCTATCACATGTGCGCTGTTTACTTTCCTGCTAAGTAGTTTTATTGCAAAGGCGCAAACCGATACAGTGCCCTCGCAGGATAGCTCATTTCACAATTTTGTCCGTATTAATCACATTCTGATTGATGGAAACCGTCGTACAAAGAGACAGGTTATTTTACGACAGATCACTTTTTCTGAAGGGGATACTATTGCTTTTGATGTATTGATGAAAAAGATAGAGGAAAGTCATAACCAGCTGATGAATATCGGACTCTTTAACGAAGTAGTGTTAAACATCAAAAACTGGGAAGATGAAAATATTGATGTCGCTGTAAGTGTGAAAGAAAGATGGTATACATTTCCTGTGCCGGCCCTTGATCTGTATGACAGGAACTTAAATGTCTGGCTGGTTGATCACAATGCAAGTCTGAAGTACCTGCAATTTGGATTACGTTTTTATCAGCAGAACGTGCGTGGCCGTGATGAAGATCTTAAACTCGTGGCCCTGTTTGGTTATTCGCAATTGTACCAGATACAATACAACATTCCATACATCAACCGAAAACAAAATATTGGCCTGAAGGTAACAACATCCTTTAGCCGTACAAGAAACCTGACATATGGTTTTACCAATAACAAGGACCTTATTTATCTAAATGTTGATGCCTATCAGAAAACTAATTTTTATGCCCTGGCGGACGTGATTTATCAACCGGCTTTCAAGTATAAGTATATCTTCACCATGAGTTATAATGATAACGAGGTAACGGATACTATAGCGAAACTAAACCCTGACTATTTTTTGAATGGCGATACACGCCAGCAATATTTTACGTTGCGGGGACTGTTTATCCGCGACTTCCGTGACATTGCTTCCTATCCATTAAAAGGAAACTATATCGAGGTTTCATTTTCCAAAATAGGATTGGGATTATTTGATAATGTAAATATTTATTCGTCTACCGCCGTCCTGGATCATTATGTTCATTTTGGCAAGAAGTGGTATGCAAGTACTGTGAACAAATTAAAAATTTCCTTTCCGAAAGAGCAGCCCTATAATCTCAATCGTGGGTTGGGTTATTCAAGTGACTATGTGCATGGATATGAATATTACATTATCGATGGACAGAGTTTTGGTTATACACGTATGGATTTAAAAAATCAGCTGCTGAAAATAAAGATCAAAACTCCACCCAAAAATCCTTTTCTTAAAGGAGCCAATATTCCATTTGCATTATATGGCCGTGTATTCGCAAGTGCAGGCTATGTTAAGGATGATCTCTACTATGAAAACAATCCCCTTAACAATTCACTGTTATTGGGAGGCGGTTTAGGTTTAGACCTTACACTTATTTATGACACTACCATTCGTGTTGAATATTCAATCAATAAGCTGGGAGAACATGGGTTCTTTCTGCATATGAACTCTATCTTTTAATCACGGCTTCTCGGGATACCGTTGCTTTGGATTTTTTTAGAATCATAATACAACGTACCCATAGATGAATCCTGAACTAATCCTGGTCAATGAGTCTCCAAATGCTTATGAAGTGATGCTGCTGCCTTTCTTCCAATATTAAGACACCTCATATTTTGTTACTAAATTCGCTGCTAATGAAAATCCATTAAAAGTGATTAATGAAGATGTATGCAATATCCGCCCATCCAAAATTTTCATTAAATCATTAACCCTGTTTGCAAAATGAACGTAGCACTCTATTGTCGAAATATAAAAACGCAGGATATTCCTGTGCTCCAGGAAATGCTGGACCAACTGGCAGAAAAAAAGATCGGTGTGTTTATTTACAAACCGTTCTTTGAGAGTGTTTGGATTGATATCAAAACCCGTTCTGGTATAAGCACTTTTGAAACGCATGAAGATATCCGCGACAAAGTAGAATACCTTTTCACATTAGGCGGTGATGGCACATTGCTTGACACGGTAACTTTTGTGCGTGATTATCCCATTTTGGTAATGGGTATTAATATAGGCCGACTTGGATTTCTTGCTGACATCGGGAAAGAAGAAATTAGTCATGCCATTCATGCGATCACAAAGGGTTCCTATGTAACAGATCAAAGAACGTTGCTTGAACTGGAATCCAATAAACCTTTATTTGGTGAGGTAAATTATGCATTGAATGATGTGACCATTCATAAGAAAGACACATCGGCCATGATCACCATTCATGCTTACATCAATGGGGAATTACTAAACTCTTATTGGGCCGACGGGTTGATTATTGCAACTCCGACCGGATCCACAGGATATTCGCTGAGCTGCGGCGGACCCATTATTATGCCTACTTCTGAAAATTTTGTCATTACACCAATTGCTCCTCATAACCTCAATGTGCGTCCGATTGTTGTGTCGGATACGAGTGTCATTTCGTTTGAAATTGAAGGCCGTTTTGAACAGTTTTACTGCACCCTCGATTCGAGAACAGAACCTATTGACAACTCTACTCAAATTGCAGTAAAGAAAAGCGCTCATAAGATCGGTCTTGTAAGGTTACCAGATCATCATTTCCTGGAAACACTTCGCAAGAAACTGATGTGGGGAGCGGACGCAAGAAAATAAAGGATAAATGATGTGCCGATGAGATGATGTGCCAATGTGCCAATTAAATTGAGGTGCTGATGACCTAATGATCTAAATGACTTAATGACTAATGACCAATTCACTTACGGCTATCTCATTACTTCACACTACTCGCTACTCACTACAAACCACCGAATACCCAAAAAACCTTACTTTCGCATCAGGAAATAAACCCATCATAACGTCGTTATCGAAACACTTTTTACACCACTGTTTCCATTCAACTTTTCCACTAACGCTTTGAAAAAGAAACTCTGTACGCTGTTTTCAGGCGCCTTTTTGGTTTGCTGTCTTTCAGTTCAGGCCCAAAAGAATGATTTTGGTATCTGGCTTGGTGGTGCAAACTACTTTGGTGACGTCAACACAGGCACAGATTTCCGGTTTGTAAATCCGGCAGGTGGTTTTTTTTACCGTCGTAATTTTGACGAACGTATTTCAGCACGCTTCAATATCAATGGCGGACGTGTGTGGGCTGATGATGCGTATGCCAACAATTATTATCAGCAAACAAGGAACCTTGGATTTTCCTCGAACATCTTCGAAACCAGTGTTCAGTTTGAATTCAACTTCATGCCCTATACGGCTGCTTCAGGTTCCTCTACAAGTGACCGGCATCGCTTTGCTCCGTATGTAATGGCAGGCTTTGGTGTTTTTCATTTCAATCCATCCGCAAAATACAATGGTGAAAAGGTGTGGCTCCAGCCACTTGGTACAGAAGGACAAGGCTATCCTCAATATCCGGAATTAAAACATTACAAACGAACCAGCACAGCCTGGTTGCTGGGGGGAGGGTTTAAATACAGGTTATCAGCTCTTATTGGACTCACCTTGGAAGGTGGTGTAAGAAAAACATCTACTGATTACCTTGATGATGTGAGTGCTGCATATGCTGATCCTGTAATATTGCTTCATGAAGGTGGACCAATGGTTGAATTTTTAGGCGATCCTTCTGCCGAAGTGGTGGCTGAGCCTGTTGGAGAAACCGGTAAAATGCGGGGAGACAATATAAAAAGTGATGATTACTTTTTTTTCGGAGTGGGTATCTCCTACACTTTAAAGCCTTACCGTTGTCCTTATCCACATTAAGAATTACAGCATCAAAATCGTTGGTTACTTAGTAACTTGCGCACTTTTTAATTACTGAAATGTCGTTAATCGAACAGATTGATAAAAGCCGTTTGCCTGAACACATCGCCATCATCATGGATGGCAATGGCCGTTGGGCACGTTTGCATGGCGAGAACAGGATTTTCGGACACCAGAATGGAGTTTCCGCTGTAAGAGCTACCTCTGAAGCCTGTGCTGAACTGGGCGTGAAATACCTGACACTTTATGCATTCTCCACTGAAAACTGGGCACGCCCACAGTATGAAGTCGACGCCCTGATGGAGCTTTTAGTGGCAACTATTCGCAATGAAATGAGCACGCTGATGGAAAACAACATCCGGCTACGCTCCATTGGCGATATTGCATCACTTCCGGCCAAGTGTCATCAGGAGTTGCTGGAAGCCATGGAGGAAACGAAAAACAATAGCGGGCTCACACTGATTCTGGCACTCAATTACAGTTCAAGGTGGGAATTGACTGAAGCTATCCGGAAGATAGCATCAGCAGTAAAAGCGGATCAGTTGGATCCGAGGTCAATTAATGAAGCTGTAGTTACAGGTTTCCTGGAAACAGCTGCATTCCCTGATCCCGAACTGATGATCCGCACAAGTGGTGAACAACGACTCAGTAATTATCTGCTTTGGCAACTAGCTTACGCGGAATTATTTTTTACACCGGTATTGTGGCCGGATTTTGACAAAGAAACGCTGTACCAGGCAATTCTTGATTTCCAGAAACGTGAACGTAGGTTTGGAAGAACAAGTGAACAAGTAAATGTGAAATGAAACGTATCCTTATATTCATTATCTGCCTGATTTCAGGATTTTACCAATGCAGCTTTGCGCAGGTTATTACCCCTGTATACGATTCTCTGATTGTTGATTATGCGAATCCAAAAGAATACGTTATCGGTGGCATCGAAGTACGTGGCACTCAATATCTTGATAAAGACATTCTTGCCGCACTTGCAGGCATTAAAAAAGGAGACAAAATCGACATACCTGGAACGGAAATAAGCAAGGCAGTAAAAAACCTGTGGAAGCAGGACCTTTTTGCCAATGTGCGGATTTATATTGATCACACTGTTCGTGATACTGCATATCTTGCTTATGAGCTGGATGAACGTCCGAGACTTTCAGGTTTCACTTTTCGCGGCGCCACAAAAGGAGAACAGGATGATCTTCGTGAAAAAATAAAATTGAACAAAGGCAAAGTGCTTACTGATAATGTTAAGGTAAACACCTACAACACCATCAAATCGTTTTTCTATGAAAAGGGTTACACACATACGAAAGTAACCATTGACGAAAGGGTGGACTCTTCCCAGCAAAACAGCATGCTTTATTACATTTATATCGACAAAGGCAACAGGGTCAGAATTGACAACATACTTTTTAAAGGCAATACTGCCGTAACCAGCAGTCATTTGCGCAGGCTCATGAAAAAGACCAAGGAAAATCCAGTCTGGTCTGTTTTTACCATTTCAAAGTTCAGGCCCAGCGATTATGAAGATGACAAGGCGAAGATCCTGGCTTTTTATTCTACAAAAGGTTATCGTGATGCACACATCAAGTTTGATAGTGTGTATGAAAATGAAAATGGTAACCTCAATATACAAATCTGGATTGCTGAGGGCAACAAATACTTTTTCCGCGACATCCGGTGGTCTGGCAATGCCAAGTATGCTTCTTCACGTCTTGATTCCGCTTTGCGTATAAAGAAAGGTGATGTGTATGATGAAGCCTTCCTGCAAAAAAGACTCAATGGAGATCCAAATGGAACAGATGTGGGATCACTTTATATGGATGACGGGTACTTATTTTTCTCGGTTACGCCTGTAGAGGTATCTATTGAGAATGATTCCATTGATCTTGAAATACGGGTGCATGAAGGACCTCAGGCCACCATCAACCAGGTGTTTATAGAAGGCAATACCAAAACACATGAGCATGTAATCCGAAGGGTAATCCGGACTACGCCGGGCAGCAAATTCAGCCGTGCGGATGTGATAAGAACCCAACGTGAAATTTTAGCCACAGGATTTTTTGATCCTGAAAAACTCGGAATAAACACAGAGCCGCATCCGGAAAACGGAACTGTTGATTTAACCTATTCAGTAGAGGAAAAACCAAGTGACCAGGTAGAGCTGTCTGCCGGTTGGGGTGGTTCGGGCACAGGTGTTATCGGTTCTCTGGGTGTAAAATTTAATAACTTTTCCATGCGGAACCTGTTTGATCTGAAAACATGGTCCCCACTTCCTTCCGGTGACGGACAGGTTTTTTCTGTCAGATTACAATCGAATGGAAGATACTATCAGTCGTTTAACATCGGTTTTACGGAACCATGGCTTGGCGGCAAGAAACCCAATTCATTAAATGTCGGCCTATACAGTTCCCGATATGCAAGAGGTACTAACAAGAATGATCCTTCATATGGAACATTGGTTACGACAGGTGCTACTGTCGGATTGGGAAAACAATTACAATGGCCGGATGACTATTTCACATTGATTTCTGCGCTTAATTTTACAAATTATTCGCTGGATAACTATACGACGAACTTCTTTATCAATACCGGTAATGCCTATAGCATTAGTTTGAAAGAAACATTTGGAAGAAATTCCATGGGCCCTGATTTCACCTTTCCTAAATGGGGTTCCAACATTTATGTCAGCGTTGCCGTGACGCCGCCTTATTCCTTGTTTAATAACAAGGATTATTCAGAATTGCCGGTAGCAGAAAAATACAAATGGGTGGAGTTTCACAAATGGAGGTTTGGAGCGGAATGGTACACCAACCTTTTTGGCAAGTTTGTGTTAAAAACAGCAGCTAAAGGAGGTTACCTGGGTTACTATAATCCGGATATAGGCCTTACGCCATTTGAACGGTTTGATGTGGGTGGTGATGGCCTTTCACAAAACTATTCACTCTATGGTGTTGACATCATTTCCCAGCGTGGTTATAAGGATGTATATGCTTATGCAGCTCCTATCTTTAACAAATACACGCTGGAATTAAGATATCCGTTTTCTACCAGTCCGAGTGCATTCATTTACGGAACTGCATGGGTTGAAGCCGGAAATGCATGGTATAGTTTTGATGATTACGATCCGTTTAATCTCCGTCGTGCAGCAGGTTTGGGGCTCAGGGTTTTCCTGCCTATTTTCGGAACAGTCGGGTTTGACTATGGCATCGGTTTTGACAAGCCGCGACCCCTTGTTCCGCCAAGAACTCTGGGAGAGTATTTGAATGCTTACGGTGCATTTAATATCGTGTTGGGATTTGAGCCGGAGTAGAGAGTAGAGTAGTGAGTAGATAGTATATAGTCGTTAGTCCTGAGTCGTTAGTGGCTTTTTGATAATTTTTAGATTTGATTTTTGAGTTTATCGCTTTTTAATTTTTGGCAAACGTCTTCTAATTCCTAATTCTTAATTCCTAATTCTCAATTCTCAACTTCCAATGAAAAAAACCTATCTGCTTTTTTGTTTACTAATATTGACCGGTAGTGTTGCCTTCGCGCAGAAAATGGCATATGTAGATACCGAATATATTCTGAAAAATATTCCTGATTATAAAGACGCTCAGAAAAAACTCGATGATATTGCCGCTGCATGGCAAAAAGACATTGATACGAAGTATGCTGAAATAGATAAGTTATACAAATCTTATCAGGCTGAACAGGTGCTATTGACAGAAGAAATGAAGCTTCAACGTCAGAAAGAGATTCAGGACAAAGAGAAAGCTGCTAAAGAACTTCAGAAACAAAGGTTTGGCTACCAGGGAGAGCTTTTTGTAAAACGCCAGGAACTGGTACAACCCATTCAGGATAACGTATTTGATGCAGTTTCAAAGATTGCTACCGCCAAAGCTTACGATTTTGTATTAGATAAATCGAGTGGTTCAGTGGTGCTGTATGCGAATACGAAAGTGAATATAAGTGACCAGGTATTGCAGGCCATGGGTTATGCCCCTAAAGCAGGTACAGCACCAGAGAAAGATATTAAAAAGTAAAAAATTGATACTTTTGCGCACTTTATTTTTTCCGTTCATCCATAAATTTAACAAAAGGCAAAGAAAAGCGGCGACGAATTCTTACCTTAAAAAAACAAACCAACAATGAAGTTTCTTTCTTCCCTGGCAATTGTGCTGCTGATGACAATAGCTGTTTCCACACAAGCCCAAACATTAAAATTCGGACACATTAATTCTGCTGACCTTCTTGCACTGATGCCTGAAATAAAAAAGGCAGATTCCACATTACAGGCCTACCAAAAATCGCTTGAAGATGCAAATGCCTCTATGCTCGCAGATTATCAGAAGAAAGTACAGGACTATCAAAGTCTTCCTGCCACTACAACTGATGCTGTAAAAGAAATAAAGCAACAAGAGATCAAAGATCTTGAAAACAGAATTCAGCAGTTTCAGGGTGGCGCACAGGATAAATTGCAAAACAAAAAAGAAGAAGTGTACTCTCCCATTCTTAAAAAAGCGGAAGATGCTATCAAAGAAGTTGCGAAAGCCAACAATTATTCTTACGTATTTGATACCAGCGCCGGCGCGGTGGTGTATGCACAGGAGTCGGATAACCTGATGGAATTGGTGAAGAAGAAATTGATGCTGAAATAGTAGCTGGTTAATAGTGAATAGTCAATAGTATATTGACTAAAGACTTAAGACTAAAAGACTTACTACCCGATACTAATAAGTGACTCAACAAAATCCAATCGGAATATTTGATTCAGGCATTGGCGGCTTAACGGTCGCCAATGCTGTTTCTAAGCTATTGCCCCAGGAAGAAATCATCTATTTTGGTGACACCGCGCATTTGCCTTATGGCGATAAATCCGCAGAAGCTATTCAGCATTACTCCCTTCGAATTGCTGATTTTTTATTGGAAAAAAAATGCAAACTTATTTTAATTGCCTGCAATACAGCATCTGCCGCGGCCTATGAGATAGTCAAAGAACAGGTAGCTGTCAAAACGAATAATAATGTACCGGTAGCGAATGTAATTGACCCCGTGGTTGAACGAGTGGCCGCAGATACAACAATTAAGAAGATAGGGATTATTGGAACTAAAGGGACTATCAAATCCGGCACCTATGAACACAAATTAAAAGCCCTGAGGCCTGATTTGGAAACTGTTGGTCTTGCCACCGCTTTGCTTGCCTCTATGATTGAAGCAGGTTTCTACAATAACAGCGTCAGTCAGGCCATAATCAACTCTTATTTAGCCTATCCTGATTTCAGTGATATTCAAGGCATGATCATGGCTTGCACACATTACCCTTTGATTGAAAAAGAAGTAGCGGCTTACTTCAATCAGCGCATCAAAATTTTTGATTCTACTAATATTATCGCTGAAAAAGTGGAAGCTATCCTCCGAACAAATGACTTGCTCAACGACAAACGCCGTCATGCGCATAAATTTTATGTTTCTGACTATACGGATTCATTTGAGCAGACGACTAAGATTTTTTTTCAGGAAGAAATACACCTGGAACATTCCCCTATCTGGGATTGAACGGTCATGCAGCTAATTACCTGAACATCTTGTGGATAAAATGTATGGCAATGAGCCAGTTGCTGCCAGATAAGATGTGTGCTGTGGGTTAATACCAAAATAAAAGGTGACCTCAACAGTCACCTTTCATTTTTTTAGTTAATCGATCCCTATCAAATTAATCAGTTCCCGTTTTTTCCCGCACTACTGCACGCAACCATTTTACCATGCTAAATAAAATAATCGCTGCAATCATTGCCGCAACAAACAAAATCAGGAAATAATCTTTCTTATCAGGAAACTTATCCCAGAAAGTGGCCATCAATCCGGAGATTTTTCCAGCTATGGAATTGATGAGGAACCACGCTCCCATCATTAAAGCGGTGAGCCGCGGCGGAGACAATTTGGAAACCATCGACAATCCGATCGGGCTGATGAGCAACTCACCAATGGTAAAGATGGCGTAGGTTCCTATGAGCCAAAGCATGTGCGTCTTATTCTCATAAATATTCGTTGACATCACCGCAAAGATCATCAGCAACGAAGAGAGTCCCGCCACCACCATTCCAATACCGATTTTTGCCGGAGTGGAGGGTTCCTTTTTTCTTCTTCTCAAAAATCCAAAAAACCATACCGCAATTAATGGTGTAAACAGTACAATGAAAAAAGGATTTATTGATTGAAACAATTCAGGAGAAAGTAATTTATGTTCTTCACCCTTTGCCGGCCATTGATCTTTCGGAAGATTATTCAAATAAGGATCTACACCCTTCGTCTGAATCGTATTTCCGTTTTCATCCAATACCGCAGCAAAATGATTGTCAACCTTGGTAACCTGAACAGTATCCGACGTAACTGTCTGCAGCATTCCGAACGGCTTCGTCCAAACAACACCTGATTCAGGCATATTTCGATCTGTATACGTATCAGCCCAAATAGTTAATGCAGTGCTGTTCTGGTTATAGATCACCCAAAAAACTATGGAAACAGAGAAGAATGCCAGCAAGGCACCAAGTCCGCGCTTGTCTTCCTTGGATGCACGAATCAGCAGTCCTGCATAGAAAATAATAATCGGAACGCAAGCAAACATAAACGCATCATTCGATTTGGTTCCGAAAATGGTACCTCCGATAAGTGAACTAAAATTCCATCCCAAAATTCCCGCAAGGATTGCAGGCAGAAAGACTGATGTCATTATTTTGCTGATGGGCATATCTTCTTTCTGCAATGGTTTCTTCACATCGCCTTTTACAATATGTTCATCTTTGAAGTTGAGTCCAAAAATTATTAAAGCGAAGATCATTCCGACACCTGCCGCAGCGAAAGCGTATCCCCATCCATAATAATTTCGAAGGTATGCTGCCACAAAATTGCAGAAGAACGCGCCGATATTAATACCCATATAGAAGATTCCATAAGCGGCATCTTTCTGTGGCTTCAATTCTTCTTCTGTATAAATGTTACCTAATAAAGTGGAAATATTCGGTTTAAAGAATCCATTGCCGACGATGATAAACAACAAAGAAATATACATGGCCATATCGCCTTGTAATGACAATCCGAGATAACCGATTGCCATCAATGAACCTCCGATCAGTATGGACTTTCGATAACCGAGAAAACGATCTGCAATCAATCCGCCAATGAAAGGGGTGAGATAAACCAGTGCGATAAAAGAACCTACAATATCTGCGGCATTCGCATTATCCAGTCCTTTACCTCCGGTTCCTGTAGGATCAATCAGGTACAGAAGAAAAATCCCCACCATCAGGTAATAACCAAAACGTTCCCACATCTCGGTAAAAAAAAGAATGTACAAGGCTTTGGGATGCCCCTTCTTAATGGCAATTTCAGACATGACGTTTTTTTTGGTTGCTGGTAAAAATAGCAGAATTATCGGAAAACCGAATGTTACTGAAACGATTAGCAGAACCATTAACTATTGATGTTCAGTCAGGTAACCTTGTAAAACTTGCAAATGGAGAATAACTGTTCGGTGAAATTACCTCTACTTGTCAAAAGGCGATATTATAGCTGCATCATCCCATTCATAAAATAATCCTGATTTCCCTATAGTGATGCCCGAGACGATACATATACTTTAGAAATATCAAAATCGTTTGGCTGGGCGTGCAACACTTAAATTTATAAACTGGTCTATTCTTTATATTTTTAGTCAATGAAGTTCTTTACGTTTCGAGGTATCGGCATATTTGTATGGGTGTTTCTATCAATTCCATTGTTGGCGCTTGCTGCTGAATATCCCACATCTGTTACACCTTCTGGTCAACTGCGTTTTATTGAGAATAAAAAACAGTGGGATGAAAAAATATTATACAATGTCAAACTATGGAGTGGTGAACTGTTTCTCGAAAAAAACACATTCACCTATATATTCTTCAATCCGGAAGATTTAAAAAAGGTCCACCATCAGCACGACACCAGTGCATTCATCATTCATGCACATGCTTTCAAGGAAGTTTTTGTAAACGCAAATCCGGAAGTGCGCACTTCCGCAGCTTCTCCTTCACTTTATTTCTTCAATTATTTTATCGGCAATAATCCTTCCCGTTGGGCCACCAATGTAAAAGACTATGCACAGGTTACCTATGATGAACTCTACAAAGGCATTGACATGAATGTATATGCCTACGGACCAAATCTTAAATACGATCTTATTGTAGAACCCAATGCAGATGCAAATCAAATTCAGATACAGTACGACGGTGCAGATAAATTATCACTTCAAAATGGCCATCTGATCATTGCTACTTCAGTTGGAAATTTCACAGAACAAAAACCCTATGCTTACCAGGTAGTAAATGGTTTCAAGAGTGAAGTCTCCTGCAAATTCCAATTGAAAGGAAACACCATCACTTTTTCTTTCAATAAGAATTACGATCATTCAATTCCGCTTATCATTGATCCAACACTTATTTTTTCTACCTACACAGGAAGTGCTGCTGATAACTTTGGATTTACAGCAACCTATGATGCAGCAGGCGCCATGTATCTTGGCGGATTGGTCCACAGCGCCGGCTATCCCGTGAGTACCGGCGCGATTCAAATAAATTATGGTGGTGGTATCAACAGCCCAACGCAATATGGAAGCGATATGGGCATCACTAAAATAACGGGCGCCGGTAATGCAATGATCTGGTCAACTTATTTAGGTGGAAGCAACAATGAAACACCGCACAGTCTATTTGTAGATAATAATGGCAACCTGTTGATCTATGGCAGAACCTATTCCAACAATTTTCCCACTGTTGCAGGCTCGTTCGATGTGGGATCGAATGGTGCCGCCGATATAGTGGTCGCAAAAATTAATGCAGCCGGAAATGCCCTGGTTGCCAGCACATACATCGGTGGAAGTGGTGATGATGGTGTAAATTATAATGCTTCAGAACCTGCTCAGGGAGAGCTGAAAGTGAATTATGGCGATGATGCCCGTGGTGAAATTATTGCCGATGAAAACAATAATGTGTATGTGGCCACCTGTACAAAATCCACCAATTTCCCTGTTACCACAGGTGCATTTCAAAGCACAAGTGGCGGTAGTCAGGATGGATGCATTTTTAAATTCAGTGCTGATCTTTCAACACTATTGTGGTCTTCTTATATCGGTGGATCAGACAATGATGCCTGTTATTCACTCGATGTTTTTAACAATGAAGTGTACACCTGCGGGGGAACGATGAGCACTAACTTCCCATCCACGACAGGTTCTTTGCACAGTAATTTTTTGGGCGGAGCCTCAGATGGATTTGTGGCACATATCAACGCTACCGGAACTTCTCTGTTACAATCTTCCTTCATCGGCACTTCTTCTGATGACCAGGTTTATTTCATCAAACTGGATAAAGCAGCCAACGCCTATTTCGTTGGACAAACAGGAGGTAATTATCCTGTTACAAGCGGTGTGTACAGTAATTCCAACAGCGGGCAGTTCATTCATAAATTGGATCCCGCGTTATCAACCACTGTTTATTCCACAGTCTTTGGAAATGGAAACGGTGCGCCGAATATTTCACCAACAGCATTTCTGGTTGATACCTGTGAAAACATTTATGTATCTGGTTGGGGTGGCGTTGTTTTCAGCGGATGGCCGCAGTTTTCAATGAACATGTTAAATATGCCGCTCACCTCAAGTGCTTTGCAATCCACCACTGATGGCAATGATTTTTACCTCGCTGTTTTCAAAAAGAACATGACGCAGTTGATGTATGCAACGTATTTCGGGGGTTATAGCGCGCCGGGAAGTGATATCGGGACAGAGCATGTAGACGGTGGCACGAGCAGGTTTGATAAAAATGGCATCGTGTACCAGGCAGTGTGCGCAGGATGTGGAGGCAATTCTCTTACACCAACCACAGCCGGCGCATTGAGTGAAGTGAATGGAAGCGCGAACTGCAATGAGTTAGGTTTCAAGATGGAAATCAATTTATTCGTGGTAACTGCTGATCTCGCTGTTTTTCCAACCGCTACCGGTTGCGTTCCGTTGAACGTCAGCTTCACGAATAACAGCGTAAATGCGACCAGCTTTTTTTGGGATTTCGGGGATGGATTTACTTCCACAGAAACAACACCTACCCATGTCTTCAATGATACAGGAACCTTCATAATAATGCTTATTGCATCCGATCCTACAGCCTGCGTTCCCATTGACACAGCCTACACAACTGTTGTGGTTTACAACACTACCGTGAATGCAAGCTTCACCAATACGATCACTGATTATTGCGATTCACTGAAAGTAGATTTCAATGCGACCACTACAGGTATCATCACTTCTTTCTCGTGGGATTTCGGCGACGGCACAACCGCAACAGGACAAAACACAAGTCATACGTATACCACTCCGGGATTGTACACTGCTTCTCTTATTGTGAGTGATCCGCTTTCGTGTAACCAGTTTGACACCATAACCGTGGTGATTGATTACACGCATGTTTTGATTGCGGAAGTGAGCAATGCTAATTTTTTTGGCTGTCCTCCTTTTACCATTAATTTATCCAACACAGGTTATGGCGGCATTACTTTTTTCTGGGATTTCGGTGATGGACAAACTTCTACCGAAGCAAGTCCATCTCACACTTATCCTATTCCCGGAACTTACAATGGTATGATGATAATTGGCGATCCTGATGCCTGTAATGTTTTTGATACGGCGTTCTTCACAGTCACTGTTTTACCTTATCCTCCACATGCTGCCTTCACTGCAGATCCTACCGTGATACAGGATTATGTTTCTGAAGTTCATTTCTTCAATCAATCAACAGGAGCGATTTTCTATTCCTGGGATTTTGGAGATGGCGCCACCAGCACTGATGAAAATCCCAACCATACTTATCTGCTGAGTGGTGATTACCTCGCTTGCCTCACCGCTAATAATGATGGTGGCTGTCCTGATCAGGTCTGTACATTTATTACTGTCCGGTTAATTCCGGTTGTGGATGTACCGAATGCTTTTTCACCCAATGGCGACGGACAAAATGATATACTTTATGTTCGCGGACAGGATATAAAAACGATGAACTTCAAAGTATACAACCGTTGGGGAGAACTGGTTTTCGAGACGAGCAATATCAATAACGGATGGAATGGAATTTATAAAGGCGTGTTGCAGGAAATGGAAGTCTACGTGTGGACTTTAACTGCCACCTTCAGCGATGGGAAAGCAGCCGTGAAGAGTGGCAACGTAACTTTATTAAAATGAACAGTGACAATTCATCAATTAAACAATTTAGCAATTTAACCATACAGCCATTCAGTCATAAACATTAATGAGTCGTCTAAACTTCATATTGCTTTCAATAATAACTATGGCGTGCCGACTCCAGGCCCAGGACATCCATTTCTCTCAATATTTCTCCACACCACTCACCATCAATCCATCCTACACCGGAAGTTTCAGCGGTGATTACCGTTTAGGTTTAAATTACCGGCAACAGTGGGGCAGCGTAACGGTGCCTTACAAAACATTTGATTTTTATGGCGACATGTCTTTCAACAAAAACTTTTTACACCGCAATTATTTTTCAGCCGGGCTCTATCTCATTTCAGATCGTGCCGGTGATGGTGATCTGTCAGTAACCAAAGTGATGGCCTCCGGAGCTTATCATCTTTCTTTTGATGAAGAGAAAACAAGCTTTCTATCTTTTGGTGTGCAGGCAGGTTTCGTTCAGAAGTCGGTGGATTTCTCCAAATTTTATTTCGACAATCAATGGGCCGATGCAGGTTTTGATTTGGGATTACCTACCGGTGAAAATTATTCAGCGCAACAGACAAGCTATCCAGACGTAAATGCAGGGCTTTCCTATTCCTACAGCGGATCAGAAAAAATTTCTTTCTATACAGGAATCGCATTGTATCATTTGTTTCGTCCGAGTGATTCCTTTTATGGAAATGCCGAAAACAGATTAGGCATTCGTCCCGCAATAAATGCAGGTGCTGTTATCAAAATCAGTGAGCAGGTATATGTTTATCCAAGTGTGATGTACATGTCGCAAAAAAAGGCGCACGAATTTCTTGCCGGAAGCATGATCAGTTATAAATTAAACACTGCGTCATCGAATCAATTGTTTGCAGGATTGTTCGGTCGCTTTGGTGATGCAATTATTCCTGTGATTGGTTACCAATTTGAACACTGGCGCGCAGTATTGAATTATGATGTAAATACTTCTTCGTTAAAATCAGCTTCCGGTAGCAAGGGTGCTTTTGAACTTTCATTCGTTTACATTGGCTGGTATAAAAAACCACGCGGCAACGTGATTGATTTACCTTGTCCAAGGTTTTAAAAATTTCCTATCGGGAAGACAAAGCATTACCTTATAAACATTTCGTAAAATGAACAGCAATTCTGAAATAACTTTCACATTCTGTTTTTTCTTTTTTATTTTTTCTATTTCATCCTGTAAAAATTCTTCTACAGATAATTCAACTCAAAGCAAATTAGCAAACATTAAACCCGGCATGAGTTACCTTGATGTGGTTGAAATCGCCGGCATACCAGACCAGAAAATAAATGTGGGTGTAACGACAGATGAATATGGCCTGCAAACAAAAACAGAGGAATGGCATTATGGCGATAATCAGCTCATCGTAATTGTAAACGATACTGTCAGCAGTATTGATTTGGATTTGAAAAGCACCTATCAGCGCATTCAGCACATCATTGACTCGGCAAGGGCTGCAGGAGATTCTGCCAGAATGATTCAACAGTTGCAATAAACGCATGCTCAATTATTTTTTTCTACGCCTAATCATCTTTACATTGTTGCATGACATTCGAATTCCGTGCTCACAAACCGAAAGCTTACTTATGGTTTGGCATCGCTTTATTGATTATTATTTTGCTAAATGCCTTGTTGATACAAGCGCTTCAATCACTTTTGCTTGACTGGAATAATCTCGTGCAACAATCAGTCATCCTCGTGGTTCCATGGATTTTATTTCTGTTTCTGCCCTCCGTTTTCACCGGCATGTTTATTTACTATTCGCTGGCAAAAACCTATCGCTTCACGCTGCTTCATTCGGGATTCAGCATTCAATTGCTCAATTCAAAAAAAGAATCTACAGGTGATCCTAAAAATTTTCAATGGGCAGAAATAAAAGAATTCCGCTTCAGTGATTTTGAAGACAATGAATATTTCACACTGGTATTTATTGATGTAAAAAACAATCTCATCCTTCACCGCGAATCAGGACCGTTTGAACAATTCTTCGAAGAGTTGAAGAAGTATGTGAATTAGTTTCAGCGAAGGCTTTGGAAAAGTTAACCAACTACGATCCTAAAAGCAATTAGCTAAGAACTTTTCCAAAGCTTAAATAAAAAAAGCGCAGTCTCTCAACCGCGCTTTTGCTAAAAAACAAAAAATACTCACTTCACGAACCGCACATTAAGCAATTGCCATCCTCATCCAGCACGCAGGCATCCCCTTCTTTATAAGTGATCAGATCTGTTTCTACATCATTCTGAACCGCTGCAACAGTAGCAGTAACTTCAACCGATGCACTTGCAGTTGCTGCTGCATACACTACTACTTCTTCTTCCACTTTAGGTTGCGGCAATTCCACATGTTCCCTTTCTACCGTAAACTTCACCGCATCCGTTGCTGCTTTGGTGCGCAGGTAATACATGCCTGTTTTCAATCCCTTTTCCCATCCATAAAAATGCATGGAAGTGATTTTTGAAACGCTCGGTTCCTGCATGAATAAATTCAGCGACTGCGACTGGCAAATAAACGCACCCCGATCAGCAGCCATGTCAATCACCACTTTCTGTTTGATCTCCCAAACGGTTTTATAAATGTCCTTGATCGTTTGTGGAATCTCTGCAATATGCTGAATGGAACCGTTCGCGGTAATCACTTTATTCTTCAAGGTATTATTCCAGATGCCCAACTTTACGAGATCTTTTAACAGGTGTTTATTCACTACAATAAATTCACCCGACAGTACCCGACGTGTATAAATATTGGAAGTATAAGGTTCAAAGCATTCGTTGTTGCCAAGAATCTGTGAAGTGGAGGCTGTCGGCATGGGAGCGAGTAACAAAGAATTTCTCACGCCATGTTGCTTCACTTCTTCCCGAAGAAAATCCCAATCCCAGCGATTGCCCGGCACTACATTCCACATATCAAACTGCATAATTCCTTTCGACATTGGTGAGCCTTCATACGTTTCATACGCTCCATCAACTGCAGCCAGATCTTTAGATGCTGTAACTGCTGCGTAATAAATTGTTTCAAAAATTTCTTTGTTCAGTTGAATAGCTTCCGGTGAATCGAATGCAAGACGCAATTGAATAAACGCATCGGCCAATCCCTGAACACCAATGCCAATGGGCCGATGCCGCATGTTAGAACGTTTAGCCGCTTCCACCGGATAATAATTTCCATCAATAATCTTGTTGAGGTTCTTTGTTACCACTTTCGTAACCTCAAATAATTTATTGTGGTCGAATGCTCCGTCTTTAATAAATCGTGATAACGCAATGGAAGCAAGATTGCAAACAGCGACTTCATCAGGAGCTGTATATTCAACAATTTCTGTACAGAGGTTGGAACTCTTTATGGTACCCAGATTTTTCTGATTCGATTTTTCATTGCAGGCATCTTTGTACAACATATAAGGAGTGCCTGTTTCAATCTGCGATTGTACAATGGCAAACCACAGATCCTGTGCTTTCACCATCTTGCGCGCACGACCTTCCTCTTCATATTTTGTAAAGAGCTTTTCGAACGCTTCGCCATATACTTCAGCAAGTCCGGGTGCTTCATTCGGACAGAAGAGCGGCCACATACCATTCTCCTTCACACGCTTCATAAATAAATCCGGAATCCAGAGTGCATAAAATAAATCACGTGCGCGCATCTCTTCCTTGCCATGGTTCTTTTTCAAATCCAGGAATTCAAAAATATCAGCATGCCATGGTTCCAGATAAATAGCGAACGATCCTTTTCTTTTTCCGCCACCCTGATCAACATAACGAGCCGTATCATTAAATACACGCAGCATCGGAATAATACCGTTGGAAGTTCCATTTGTGCCGCGGATGTAAGAACCTGTTGCGCGGATGTTGTGAATGCTCAAACCGATGCCGCCTGCAGACTGTGAAATCTGGGCACAAGAACGAAGTGTATCATAAATGCCCTCAATACTGTCTTCCTTCATCGTCAATAAAAAGCAGGAAGACATTTGTGGTTTCGGTGTGCCCGCATTAAACAACGTTGGTGTTGCATGCGTAAACCACCGTTCACTCATCAGGTTATACGTTTCAATTGCTGCTTCAATATCATTGCGGTGAATGCCAATGGCAACACGCATAAACATATGTTGCGGACGTTCCGCAATGCGACCATCCACTTTCAGTAAATAAGATTTTTCCAGTGTCTTAAATCCAAAATAATCGAACTGAAAATCGCGGTCGTAAATAATACTCGAATCAAGCACATCAGCATTCTTTGCAATGATCTCAAACACATCATCAGCAAGCAGCGGAGATTTTTTTCCGTTTTTGGAATTTACATAATTGTAGAGATCATACATCGCACCCGAAAAAGATTTCTTCGTGTTCTTGTGCAGATTGGAAACAGCGATGCGTGATGCAAGCGATGCATAATCAGGATGGCGCACCGTCATCGAAGCAGCAGTTTCCGCAGCAAGATTATCCAGTTCAGTGGTGGTAACACCATCATAGATGCCTTCAATCACCTTCTTCGCTACCAGGATCGGTTCAACATGTTCCTGATCCAATCCATAACATAGTTTCTCAATGCGGGCAGTGATCTTGTCGAACTTTACAGTTTCGGTTCTGCCATCTCTTTTTATTACAAACATCTTGCGGAGATTGGTTAAAGACTGAATATTATGGGACTAAAGGACTAAAGACTAAAAGACCAAGGACTCACTAACGACTAAGGACTATAGACTAACGACTTACTAAATACTCACTACTCACTACTACTACTAACTACTAACTACTAACCTAAAAATCCTCCATCAACGAAAACGCACTGTCACCAGACACTTCCATTTTCTTTTCATTACCCAACACACCTTTCTTCTGGTAATCACCAACACGCTTCTCGAAGAAATTGGTTTTGCCCTGCAGTGAAATCATTTCCATGAAATCAAACGGATTGGAAGCATTGTATAACTTCGGATAACCAAGTGCCACAATCCAGCGATCAGCAACAAACTCGATGTATTGCTTCATCAGTTTGGCATTCATACCAATAAGGTCAACAGGCAATGCATCGCCGATAAATTCTTTTTCGATTTCAACCGCATCGCCAATCATTCCATACACCTGTTCTTTGGAAAGTTTATTTTGAATCTTGCTGTATAACAAGGTCGCAAACTCACAATGCAATCCTTCATCGCGCGAAATCAGTTCATTGGAAAAAGTAAGTCCTGGCATCAGGCCGCGTTTCTTCAACCAGAAGATAGAACAGAAACTGCCACTGAAAAATATTCCTTCCACTGCTGCAAAGGCAACGAGTCTTTCAGTAAATGATCCGTTGGAAATCCATTTCAAAGCCCATTGCGCTTTTTTCTTCACACAGTCCACCGTATCAATAGCATGAAACAAACGATCCTTCTCTTTCACATCTTTTACATAGGTGTCAATCAATAAGGCATACGTTTCAGAGTGAATATTTTCCATCATGATCTGGAAGCCATAAAAGCAACGTGCCTCCGGAATCTGCACTTCTTCCATAAAATTCGTAGCCAGATTTTCATTCACAATGCCATCGCTGGCCGCGAAAAAAGCAAGCACATGCGTGATGAAATGCTTTTCGTTTTTGGTAAGGGAATCCCAGTCTTTCAAATCCTGGTAGAGATCAATCTCTTCCGCTGTCCAGAAACTGGCTTCATGCTTCTTATACATTTCCCAGATGTCGGGATATTTGATCGGCAGCAATACAAAGCGATCTTTATTTTCTCTTAATAGCAATTCATCAACTTGTTCTTTCATCAGGCTTATTGTAATTTTTATGGTAGATAGAAATTATTTTGTCCCGGATTATCGGGCACCGTTGTCAAAAAAAGAATCTTAAAATTTAGAGGAGTGAATAAATCAACAAACCGCAAACACGAACAACCGGCAGAACTTTGTTAAGACAAGATTAATCTTGAATTCGATTTTAATCAAACATTAGACTTCGATTTTATGCACCTGAAAATGTGAATTGTACTTTTTTCGGATATGAATTGTGGATATGATAAGACGACGCTTTGAAACGCCCCTTGAAGGCCGGTAATTTTGAATGTGGATAGTTTTTAAGCCGGCTTTCAGCGATCTTTTTATGCTTTAAGAAATCAAGTAGCTGATTAACTTTCTGTTAACTGAATCAGGATTCTTTGAGAGTTGTAACAAATGATGGCTAAATGGTTGAATGGTCAAATGGCTTAGGTGCTTCATTACACTCCGGCTCCGCCGCAACCATTTAGTCATTTAACAATGTAATTACCAATAAATCAACACCTTTGCGAAAACTTCCCTTCATGAGCTCCGACAAGAAACTTCCCGAACGCGAAAGCACCATTCAACTTTCTATATCATTGGATAAAAGCAACATCCCAGAACAAATTAACTGGCAGGCGACGGATGCTGAGCCGGGCAATCATGAATCCAATGCCATGCTGCTGGCACTTTGGGATCATAAAGCAAAGACAGGCATGAGCATCGACATCTGGACAAAAGAAATGACCGTTCCGGAAATGAATCTTTTCTTCTATCAAACTTTCTCCACCATGAGTGATTCCTTTTTCCGTGCAACAAAAAATAAAGAGCTAAGTGACGACATTAAAAATTTTGCGAAGACATTTATTGAGAAAGTGAAGCAGCTTGAGAAGCTCAACGCAGGGTAGGGTGAAGTGAAGGAACCTGTACCATCTGCTTGTATGGAGGGTGTTCAAAAATGTATATATTTGCTGTATACACATTTAACATGGAATCCACTAAATTATTTAAAAGCGGTAATAGTCAGGCCATCCGGATCCCTAAGAAATTTCAACTCCCCACCAGGGAAGCCTATATTACTCGAGTTGGAAATGCATTGATTATTTATCCTAAATACAAAGGATGGAAGAACTTCTTCGACAGCATTGAAATGCTTACTGATGATTTCCCAACTGATATTCCGGATGTACTACCGCAGAAAAGAGAAGATATATTCAAATGAAGTACCTGCTTGATACTAACATTTGCATTGCAGCTTTACGCCCTAAATTTTTGTGGCTGAGGGAGAAAATCGCTGAACATCCTGTGGCTGATATCGGCATTTCAGTTTTCACACTCGCTGAACTTTATTATGGTGTGTACAAAAGTGAGCAACCCTTGAAAAATGAAGCGGTGGTTAAACAATTTCTTTCTGTCTTTCACATTGTGCACTTCAATGAAGAAATGAGTGCCTTGTATGGAAAAATAAGATCAGTGCTTGAAAAACAAGGAAAGCCTATCGGGAATATGGATCTCCTTATTGCAAGTCAGGCGCTTTCTTTGAAATTAACATTGATTACCGCCAACGAAAAAGAGTTCAACAGAGTCGCTACATTGAAAATTGAAAATTGGTTGAAATAGATTGGTGTTACTTTAGTCACCTGATCAATGAAAAACAAGGATTTTACTTCTTAGAGTGCCAGAGATCATTTCTTTTCCTTCACACATAAATCTCCTTCGCCACCCGATACGTATTGCAATGCGCTTCCAGTATGTCTTTGATCTCAGGTGAATAACCACCACCCATCGTCACCACCACGGGAATATTTTGCTTCTTCAAAGTTTCAAATACAAAAGCATCCCGCCGCTTGCATCCTTCCATCGAAACATTCAGTTTACCAAACCGGTCCGTTGCAATAATATCTACACCGCTGATATAAAATGAAAAGTCAGGACGGAACTGATCAATGACTTGAGGAAGATGTTGCTGCAACAATGAAAGATAATCATTATCGCGTATTCCATCCGGCAACTCCACATCCAGTGTTGACTTTTCTTTATGCACCGGATAATTATTTTTTCCATGCATACTGAAAGTAAAAACCCGCTTTTCGTGTTCAAATATTTTCGCAGTGCCTTGTCCCTGATGAACATCCAGATCAATGATCAGAAGCCTTGCTGCTTTACTTGTATGCAATAAATAATTCGCAGCAATCGCACAATCATTCAATAAACAAAAACCTTCGCCATGATCAGGATACGCATGATGCGTACCTCCGGCAATATTTAATGACACTCCATGTTGCTTTGCAAACTCACAACATTCAAGCGTACCTCCTGCAATAATAAATTCACGTGTCATCAATTCAGGTGTCTGCGGAAAACCGATCTTCCGCATTTCAGAATCAGTCATTTGAAGGTTTTGCAAACGATGTATGTATTCCTGTGTATGCGTGAGCGCTACCACTTCAATATCTATACTTTCAGGTTGAAAAAAGTTTTCTTCTGTCACTATTCCTTCGTGCAATAATTGAAGTGGTATCAATTCATACTTGCTGATCGGGAAACGATGATTAGCCGGCAATGGCAATACATATTCAGGGGCAAATGCGATTTTCACGATAGATTATTTTCTATAAAAACCGCGACATACAAAAGATCGTAAACAAGCATCAATTTAACATTTGAAACATCAACAGGTAGGTAATTACTCCTGCAAAATATCCAAACAAAGCTGTGATGCTAATGTTCTTCAAGTACCAGATAAAATCAATTTTCTCCATACCCATTACCACTACACCTGCCGCGGAACCAATGATTAATATGCTGCCACCGGTGCCTGCACAAAACGCAATCATTTCCCAGATTTTATGATCCAAAGGAAAATCTGTCACGCTATACATTCCCATGGTAGCAGCTACAAGCGGAACATTATCTATTACCGATGACAACAATCCGAAAATGGTAACAATTACATCTTTATCGCCAATGGCACTATCTAGCCAGAATGCAGCATTTTTTAACAAACCAATAGATTCTAATCCTGCAACTGCCAGTAATATTCCAAGAAAAAAAAGAATACTTGTCAGATCAATCTTAGACAAAACATTCGAAACACGCAGGTGGCGACGGTCTTCTATTCCTGAATGCCACAATTCGGTAACCACCCATAAAACACCAAGTGCCATCAGCATACCCATATAAGGTGGCAGGTGTGTAAGTGTTTTAAATACAGGTACAGAAATCAACGCGCCGACTCCCAAAAAAAAGATTGCATTGGAAAAGGGTTCTGCAGCTGGCAAACGGTTTTCGGGTGATCCGTCTTTCAATAATTTTCCATTCATAAAATACGACTGGTACACCAACGGAACCAAAAGACTGATGAGTGATGGTAAAAAAAGCTTCGACATAATTCCGGTGGCACTGATTCTGTTGCCAATCCATAACATGGTGGTTGTAACATCGCCAATCGGACTCCAGGCCCCACCGGCATTCGCGGCAATAATGACCATACTTGCCATCACCAATCGTTCTTTCTTATCATCCACTAATTTTCTTAACAGGGAAACCATGACAATTGCAGTGGTCAGGTTATCCAAAATGGCTGAAAGAATAAAGGTGATGCCACAGATGATCCATAATAATTTTACCCTTGAATCAGTCTGAATGAGATTGGTGATGATGCGAAACCCTTTGTGCGTGTCTATTAACTCCACGATCGTCATGGCGCCCATCAGAAAAAATAGAATTTCTGCAATACCGGCGAGATGATGACTCAGCTCTTCAAGCACTATTTCATTTTGCTGCGAACCAAAAACAATATAAAGTGTCCAAATCAAAACGCCCAGCAATACTGCTGTTCCTGTCTTGTTTATTTTCAACGGATGCTCAAAGGAGATAACAGCATAGCCGGCTATAAATAAAATTCCCAAAACTATTTCAATCATATGGAAGGTGTTGCTTCAAAAATAACAGAAATTTATGCGAGACCATTCATTTGTAAAATAGGAAAGAATGGTGTTAACGAATTTTCTTCAAAAAAAACAAGAACAAAGCTGAAGCTGCAAAAAATCCAATACTGAACTTTTACGACTCCATTTCGTTGCTCTATCCTATAAAGAAATTAAACATGAACATTCAAATCATTCGGAAAGAAGAACAAGCTGACGGCCAGTTTAACGGTGGTGCTGTACTTGAAAAACGGCCGGTATTTTATCAGCAGGCCAATACATTTCCTTATTCAAACCTTTTTTACTGGGCTCATGCCTGGAGTGAGAAAGGCAGCACGATTGGTTTGCATCCGCACCAGGGATTTGAAATCCTGTCTTTTGTGCTTACAGGAGCAATCGAACATTATGATACCAAAAATAAAACCTGGCTCAAGCTGAAAGCCGGCGATGTGCAGATCATCCGTTCAGGAAATGGAATTTCACATGCTGAAAAAATCCTTCCCGGCTCTTCCCTCTTTCAAATATGGTTTGATCCGGATCTTGAAAAAGCAATTTCTAAACCTGCCACTTACAATGATTATTTCAGCGATACTTTTCCGGTTGTGAAAGAAAATGGTTTTACTACTAAAATTTTTAAAGGTGAAAATGCACCGGTGCAAATGGATACGGAAGGCGTAAGGATTAAACTTATGGATATTGAGAAAGGCCATCATTCAATGGCATTATCCTCAAAATCAGTCTATTCCTTTTTTGTAGTGAATGGTGAGGTTGCTATTGACAGTAATGACATGAAGAAAGAAGATTTTGCAAAAATTGAAAATGCCGAAAAAATAACTATTAATACCGGTGGAAACACGAGTCTCTTTATTATTGAATCGCCTGCAAAACCTTCTTATACAACGTATGTTGAGCGCAATAACTAAATTTCCACCACCTTAATTATAAGTCCTGAACAACTGATTAATGTTCGGGACTTTTTCATATGAATGGACGTTAGTCGCACCACTCCCTAACCGCCAGCAGATAAATTCTAATTTTGGCTTGCAGCATTTACGCCAGGGCTGCTGTCTACCATCAAAAATTTGCACTGGCGAAAGTAGTTCATATGCACGCTGACCTCGAGTTGGTGAATCATTGCCTTTCAGGTGATTCACTCGCTCAGAAAGAATTGTACGACCGCTTTGCCCCGCAAATGTTAGGGGTATGTTATCGCTATGTTCAAAACAGCCATGAAGCGGAGGATGTTTTACAAGATGGATTCATTCGCGCCTTTCGTTACCTGAAAGATTTTCGTGGTGACGGATCATTAGAAGGCTGGCTACGGCGTATCATGGTTACTACTGCACTGAATTATATCAAAAGCCAGAAAAACTTCAGGGCGGAGTTTGAAATCACCATGGCGAGAGAAGAAAGCGTTGCTGAACTGGACGCTTTGGAGCGCCTGGAAAACACGGAATTGATGAACCTGATTCAACAGTTATCACCCGGTTATCGTGCAGTGCTTAACCTCTACGCCATTGAAGGCTATTCACACAAGGAGATCGGAGCACTGCTTGATATTGGAGAAAGCACTTCAAGATCACAGTTTGCACGCGCAAAACATTGGTTGTTAAAAAAATTAACTCATCTCCATTCAATAGGATCTGAAAATGAAAGAACAGGATCGGGAAAATAATTTTGAAAATCAGCTACGGCAAAAAGCGGCGGGTTTCCGGATGAAACCATCTGATGACGTATGGGCTAATGTGAAAATTTCATTACAACAAGAAAGACGCAAACGCCGTTTTATCTGGTTGTGGACTGCTGCTGCGGGAATTCTCATTGGAATTGGAATCACATCGCTATATTTCCTAAATCAATCGAATTCAAAAAGTTCATCACCAACCACCAATGTAACCAGTGAAATAGCGCCCGAAAAAATACAACAATCAACTGCTGAACTTTCGCCTGAAAAAGAAATGGTTGTTTCAAAAGATCATGATAATATTCAAACAGCGAAAAACAGTAAAGCAATTGCAACAACCGGTCATTCTGCAATTTCAATTGCCAAAGAACATAAAAATGAAATTAACAAAAGCAATGATATATCTGATCCATTGCAAACAATCAATACGGATGAAACAATAACAAGCTCCAACCATTCTATGATTGCATCCATTACTTCAGACATTGCCAATGCTTCCTTATCTGAAAATAAAAACCTGAGTGGCGAACCATTTACAGCATTGACAACTTTAAATGTGCCATCTACGCTGCTGCTAAATGCTGATGAAAATATTGTTGTAGTGCACCAACCGGATCTTCACACCGTGCAACCCTGGATGAATTTTAATACATCCCGTTTCAGCATCAGTGGCGAAATAATTCCTTTGGTATCAAGCCTCAATTATAAAAGTCAAAATACAGGATCTGTTTTTAGCACAACAACTGATGTTGCATTTGCTGACTCCATTTCAAAGCTCAGCCAATCATCCGGCGAGGTATTAATCGGTTTTTCATGCGGTATTTCCGGACAGTATCAGTTGTCGAAAAAAATTGTGTTAGGTGCCGGAATTAACTACACGACTACCGGAGAAAAAAACGCATTTTTAAAAGCGGGCAGTTCGCCATATCTGGAAGATAGTGCTTCCGTAACAGGTAACCCAGGCAACAACTATACAATCAGCAAGATTTCCACCACAGGAAATATAGCGTCAGTGACCCGCTACAACTGGCTTGATTTTTCATTGAATGGCGAATGGTATTTTTTCCAAAAACAAAAAAACGAACTCTCGCTGTTTGCAGGAGTGGGATTATCGAAATTTATAGAATACAAATATGCTGCAGATGGTTATGAAACTTCTGAGATACACAACAATTCTTTTTTTAAGAACAGCCAGAAACCTCCTGTCTTTCACGTTTACAATGTTACTTCATCCGCCGGTATCAATTATCACCGTATGATTTCGGACCATTTTTCATTGCTGGCAGGAATGCAGTTTCATTACTATCTCACCAACATTGCATTGAATGATATTCCACTTGAAGCGCATCCGTATTGGTTTGGAATAAACACAGGAGTCTCTTATCGCTTCTGATGATTTACGCTTTCAAATAAGTAATGCAAAGCTGATGTACCAGGTTACTTGTTTTAACCTTGCATATTCGTTGAATCTTTTTCAATGCAATTATATACCGTGAAAAGGCCTTCAGACACCTACTTTTATGTTTCTCTTTAACTTTAAGATTCAATCATGTTAACTTTGAAGTCAAATCTGGAGTTTGAGAAATAAAACGAAAGTATCCCGGCTATCTGTCGGGATGTTGTTAATCACGATAGGAATTGTTTTTGGAGATATTGGTACATCACCTTTGTATGTTATGTCGGCTATCATCGGAGATCGCCCAATCAGCAAAGATTTAATTTATGGCGGTGTTTCCTGTGTTTTCTGGTCGCTGACGCTGATCACTTCATTCAAGTACATTTTACTTGTTCTGCGTGCTGATAACAAAGGAGAAGGTGGCGTGTTTGCGCTGTATGCTTTGGTAAGGAAAAGAGCGAAATGGCTGGTGATTCCTGCAATCATCGGTGGCTCTACCTTGCTTGCTGATGGAATGATCACACCGGCCATTTCCGTTTCTTCTGCAGTGGAAGGGTTGCGCAATCTGAACAATGAGATTCAAACCGTTCCGATCGTCATCATCATCATTACCATACTCTTTCTTTTCCAGCGTGCCGGTACACGTGTTGTGGGTAGTTCTTTTGGCCCTATTATGTTAATCTGGTTCGTGATGCTGGGATCACTTGGAATATCAAAGATCATCGAACATCTCGAAATACTGCATGCATTAAGTCCACTATATGCCATACGACTGCTCACCGAATATCCAGGTGGTTTTTGGTTATTAGGAGCCGTATTTCTTTGTACTACAGGAGCTGATGCGCTTTATTCTGACCTCGGACATTGCGGAAAGATCAATATCCGTGTAAGCTGGATATTCGTAAAAATCTGTTTATTACTTAATTATTTTGGACAAGCGGCCTGGCTCATGCAATACCAGGGTTTGAAGAGAGATGAATTGTCAATTGCCAATCCATTTTATGGAATTATGCCTGAATGGTTTTTGATTTTCGGAATCGGCATAGCTACCATCGCAACGGTAATTGCCAGCCAGGCAATGATCACAGGTGCATTTACGCTTATCAATGAAGCGATGCGTCTAAACCTGTGGCCAAAGGTGAGAGTGGTGCATCCTACAGATCAACGTGGTCAATTGTATGTTCCCGCCATCAACTGGATTCTTTATGCAGGTTGTATTGGTGTGGTATTGTTTTTTGGAGAATCGAAATACATGGAAGCTGCATACGGGCTTGCCATCAACCTCACGATGATTGTTACCACAATTTTAATAAGCACCTATTCGTATGTGCGACGGGGTTCTTATACCATCACACTTGCTATTGGCATCACTTTCCTCTGCATTGAATTATTTTTTCTTGTTGCCAACCTCATTAAATTTCCACATGGCGGCTATGTCGCCATTATTGCAGCTTTGTCATTTATGCTGGTGATGTATTCCTGGTTCCGGGCACGTAAGATTAAAAACCGTTTCCTTGAGTTTGATGAAATGAAACAATTGTTGCCCAAACTTGCTGAGCTCAGTGAAGATCAGAGCATTCCAAAATATGCTTCTCACGTCATCTTTATGACCAGTGCCAACTATCCATCCCAAATCGAATCGAAATTTTTCTTTTCCATCTTCAATAAACAACCGAAACGTGCGGATACCTATTGGTTTGTGCATGTGGATGTAATTGATGAGCCGTACACCAGGGAGTACGAGGTAGATGTGCTGCAACCCAACTTAGCCTATCGCATAGATTTCAGACTTGGTTTTCGCATTGAGCCGCGTGTCAATCTTTTTCTGAGAAAAGTAATTGAAGACATGGTGGAACGCGGTGAAGTGGATATTACAAGCCGATATAAATCACTACACAAGTATCGTTTGCCCGGCGATTTCCGGTTTGTAGTAATGGAAAAATTTCTCTCTTTTGAAAACGATCTCCCCATCTTTGAAAAATTAGTGATGGATCTTTATTTTTTACTTAAAAAAGTATCTCTTTCCGAAGGCCGTGAATTCGGACTGGATTCCAGCACAGTTACTTTAGAAAAAATTCCACTTATTCTTACACCACCACGAAACCTTGTCCTGAAACGGGTTGGAATGGAAGCGGAAGAGTTATCCGAGTTGCTGCGGAAATAATTATATGCGTCCGGATTTTATAAAAGCAACACGATACATTATTACAGAATAATCAACCTTACTATTTGCCTGTTTTTAACCCGGATTGTTTACTTGAAATATAGCGCTTCTCCACTTCTCAAAAACTGCAACGTGTTTGATCAGCATCAAAACAAAAGAAATGTATAGCAACCGCTAAGCAATTTTTAGTGGAGTTTAACCCAATCGAAACGCGGTGCGTTTGATTAGCTTAATAAAGGAAACGACAACGATAAAATTATTCCTGTAATTAATCTGCATTTCACGGAGGGAATCTGCTTCTGTTACTGTAAATCCTTCTAAAGAAATGATGCGGGCCAACAAGTTGCGGAGCTTGACTTCATCGTCAATTATCAGGATATTCCCTTTGATCATTTTAGTCTATAAAAATTAATATTATTTTCCATATCTGCTTTCGTGACTATTGACAAATTGACAAACGACCAATGACCAATTAACTTCCAACTATCGTATCAAAGTAATATTTCCCTTCATTACCCGACTCACGCCATTATCAAACTTAATACTAACAGAGTAGATATAAGAACCCATTTCTTCAGGCAGTCCTTCATAGGTTCCATCCCATGATGCATCAGCATCAGATGACTGATAAACCATTTGGCCCCAACGATTGAAAATCATCAATTCAAAATCATTCGTCCCATCAGTTATTATTTTGTAAGCATCATTAATGCCATCATTATTTGGCGTGAAGGCTGTTGGAATAAAAAAGGGACAGGCATTATCCACAAAAATTGTATCCTTTCCGACACATCCGTTATTGCTCACAAACACAATTGCAGTTTGCGGTACCAGGTTCAAAACAATTGCCTGCGTTTGTGCACCTGTCGACCAGTCATGCTGGTATTCCGGATTCCCGGCATCCAATGCAATGGATTCACCAATGCAAATACTGGTATCATTTCCAAGGTTTACGATTGGATAATCATACACATTGATCAATTCAATAAATGTATCCGGCAAACAGACTGCATCATGGATAATCAAAGTAACTGTGTATGAACCACTGCTGTAATACGCAAGATCAACTGAAGTAGAGGAAGTATCTGTAATGCCATTTCCAAAATCCCAATCAACCGAAGTTATATTACCGGTGGAAACATTGGAAAATGAAATAGTATCACCAGTACAAAGTACGTCTGGCTGGAAATTGAAATCAGCAATCACTCCAGGGTTGATGGTCAGATTTGCAGCAACCGTGTCCGTGCAACCGATACTATCTGTTACAACGAGATAAACAGTGTACAGGCCGGCTGCGGTGAACGTAAAAACAGGTTCAAAGTCGCTGGAGGTCGCGGTACCGAAAATCCATTTATAAATTAATCCCTGTCCGGTTGATGAATTGAAAAATGAAATCGGTATGTCAGTACAATAAGGCGGCGGAGAAACTGAAAATCCTGCAACAGGTGGTTCCAGATAGGTGCTGATTGAAATTGTATCCTTGTTGAAGCATCCTCCGGTATCTGTTATGAATAAAATAACATCAAAAGTTCCGGTGCCGGAGTACATATGTGTCGGATTGATATCTGTCGAAGTATTCCCGTCACCAAAATCCCACGACCAGGTAATAGTGGTATCACCTACCGATAAATCTGTGAACACAAGAGAATCACCTGTACACGTTTTAATAATTTCGTAATCAAATTCAGCATCGGCAATGGCCACCTTAAAAGGCATCTTATTCGTATCCGGAAGTTCGTTCCCACAATTATCAAGAATCACATTTCCATCGGCGCCCTGTTTAAATTTCAGGAAATAATCACCGTTTACATTGATCGGACCAGAAAGCTGCACATCAATTTTATTGGTGAAAGTTCCGCTCAGACAGCCGGGAGAAGAAGCACCGGCAACTGTTACCAATGATGGACCTGTAATAAAAAAATCACTGCCATCGGCCGATATTGAATTACACCGTATCTGCTCAGATACTGTCAGATGCAACACGTCGGGAGGTGTGCATGGAAACGGATCAATAGAAACAGGCGATGGTGGAATATTATCAAAGATGACCGCACTGCCTCCGAATGACAAAGTATATCCGCCGATGAGTCCATCATGGTTATTAATCACGAGCACATAAGTCTCCCCCACTGTAACATTCATAGGTTGACATTGATTAGGGCCACCTGCTCCTACTGACGTCAATACATATGGATTAGATAATCCCGTTGAGCCTGGAATTGCGGAATAATTGCAACGCTCTTCCGGTGCCACTCCGGTTATGATATCAGCGCAGGATGCATTGGTTAGATTGTAAACGGCCCAATCATAATCATCATTCACATTTATCGGAGTGATTTCAAACTCGAGTGAACCGGAAACATTCACCGTCCAGATATACCAAACCGAATTTTCTTCACCTTGGGTTAAACAGGAAGAATTGCCAAAAGTCAATTCCTGGGTTCCTTCTCCGGCATACGAATTAGGTTGCACATAAACATTCTGGCAAACCGGCAATGCTCCACTGCAATCCTGTTCCGGCAATTGTCCGTTTGCAGAAAAGAAGATTAAAAAAGCTGGCAGAAAGGCAAGAAAATATTTTTGTTTCAATGAATGTTCAATCCGGTTTGCATGTGGAAATGGCTGAATTTCAAAATTAACCAAAAGTATCATTCATCGGTGTATATATTATCGATGGCTTTTGCCAGCTTATGATCCTTTTCAGTCACCACATCGCCGGCATCATGCGTTGAAAGTTGAATTTCCACTTTGTTCCAGACATTGATCCAGTAAGGATGGTGATTCATTTTTTCGGCTATCAATGCGACTTTCGTCATGAATCCAAATGCTGCTACAAAATCATGAAATAAAAATATCCGTTTGAGTTTGTTCTCTTCTTCATTCCACATACGTAAAGGGTTTAAGAATTTAAATTTGAGTTAAAGATTGACGACTATAATACACCAAAAAAAATTAAAAGTCAGGATTAATCAACCAGGAGGTTATGTTTAGATTTCAATTGATGATATTCCAGTTTCACGATGAGCTGCACGATTGGAATATTTTTGATCTTTGAAAATAAAGTTTCTTCTTCCGCTCCTGAAACTTCACCCTTTATCATCAAAAAATAATCTGCCTGCTGCACTTCAGGTATCAGGAACTCACCCAAATGCTTATTGGAAATCACAAATACCTGCCTTTTATCAAGTTCACTTTCATATCTGAAAAAACTGAACAGTGATGTCCGGTTCTTTTTTTTATGAATGATCTCCATGTCGTCTGCACGTTTCAGGTCAAATCCAAGAGTCCTGTTGAGATGCCAGCTTAATTGATATTCTTTTACCTGTGCCATAATTCCCCATAAAACACCTGTAAACTGATCTTCAATTGAAACTATTCTCTTTTTCGACAACGTAAAGCCGGTGTTTTATTTCGATGACGGGTATTTCAAACCTACACGATTACACCCAAATAAACAAATACAGCTTCCTGCATCGGATGTAATGCAGATTAAAGCTTCAGAATCCTCCCAAACGTGGATATTAATGTCTGAAAATAATTGCTTAAAAGATTGCGTATAAAAACTGAAATCCCTTACTTTGCCGGAAATTAAACCACGTAAACCACTAATTATTTATGTCAGACATCGCAGCAAGAGTTAAGAAGATCATCATTGACAAATTAGGCGTTGATGAAAGTGAAGTTACGCCAGAAGCGACCTTTACCAATGATCTTGGTGCCGATTCTCTCGACACGGTTGAGTTAATCATGGAATTCGAGAAAGAATTTAATATCTCCATTCCTGACGAGCAGGCTGAAACCATCACTTCTGTTGGTCAGGCTATCGCTTACATCGAGCAGTACGCTAAGTCTTAATCCGCACATTACATGGAATTTAAAAGGGTAGTTGTCACCGGTCTCGGTGCGCTTACTCCTTTAGGGAATACTGTTCCTGAATTTTGGGACAATCTTCGCAAAGGTGTAAGTGGTGGGGGACCCCTTACCTATTTCGATACTTCAAAATTCAAAACGAAGATCGCTTGTCAGCTCAAAAACCTGGATATATACCGGTTTTTGGAGAAAAAGGAGGCGCGCAAGCTGGATCCTTATTCTCAGTATGCCTTGATAGCTGCTGAAGAAGCCGTGACTGACAGCGGCCTTGATCTTGCAATTGAAGATAAAACCCGCATTGGTGTTATCTGGGCAACTGGTGTCGGAGGTATTGATTCTTACGCCAAAGCGATGATGGAATATTGTGCCGGTGATGGAACACCTCGCTTCAGTCCATTCCTCATTCCACTTATTATTCCTGATTTAGCTGCCGGCCACTTGTCCATTAAATATGGATTTATGGGTCCCAACATGTCAATCGTAAATGCATGTGCTTCTTCTACCAATTCAATCATTGATGCCCTTACTTATCTACGCTTAGGGAAAGCTGAAGTAATGCTTACCGGCGGATCGGAATTTCCGTTGTGCATTCCTGCTGTTGGCGGATTCTCCTCCATGAAGGCATTGAGTGAACGCAATGATTCTCCTGAAACCGCTTCCCGTCCTTATGACAAGGACCGCGATGGGTTTGTAATTGGTGAAGGTGCCGGTGCACTGGTATTGGAAGAATACGAACATGCGAAAGCACGTGGAGCAAAAATTTATTGCGAAGTAATCGGCGGTGGAATGTCTGGTGATGCGTACCACATTTCCGCTCCTCATCCTGAAGGCATCGGCGTAATGCAGGTGCTCAGAGAAACATTAAAAGATGCAGGAGGTCTTCGACCTGAAGAAGTTGATTACATCAATACACACGGAACATCCACTCCACTTGGTGACCTTGCAGAATTGAAAGCAATTAAAACGGTGTTTGGTGACCATGCCTATAAAATGAGCATCAGTTCCACCAAGTCTATGACAGGACACATGCTGGGAGCTGCCGGTGCTGCAGAGGCGATTGCCTGCATTGGTGCCATGCAACAAAGTTTCATCCCGCCAACTATCAATCATTTTACTGACGATCCTGAAATTGATCCTAATCTGGATCTTACTTTCAATGTTGCAAAAAGCCGTGAAGTGAATGTTGCTATGAGCAATACATTTGGTTTCGGCGGACACAATGCTTCATTGATCATGCGGAAGCTAAAAGACTGATAAATATTTTTACCTTTTACCCCGGCTGAAAAAAGATTCAGCCGGGGTTTTTAATTTTCGGATTCAAACTAATCTGTTCATTTGATTCGTCGTCTTTTTTCCGGTAAGAAAGCATTCTATTCTCAGGTGAAATCCCTCACCGGTTTGTCACCTGTTAATCTCGAACTTTATGAAATGGCTTTTCGCCATAGTTCTTCAGCAAAAGAAATTTATGACAGCAATGAACGCCTTGAATTTTTAGGCGATGCAGTATTGGGTTCTGTGATTGCGGATTATCTCTTCAAAAAATTCCCTTATAAAGATGAAGGTTACCTGACTGACATACGATCGAAAATGGTGAGCCGAAGCCAGTTGAAAGCTGTTTCTCACAAAATGGGAATCGATACATTTCTCTCCTATAGTTCAACTGATCCTATGCTGAATAAAAAAGCGCTCACAGGCAATGCCCTTGAAGCATTGGTAGGTGCTGTGTATCTCGACAAAGGCTATATAAGTGCCCATAAATTTATTATCAAAAAAATAGTGAAACCATTTCTTGATGTAGGTGAATTGGAAATAAGTGAATTCAATTATAAAAGTAAACTGCTTGAGTGGGCACAAAAATCAGGTAGATTACTTACTTTTTCTGTAAAAAATCACTCCAGGCACCGTCACCGCGCTGTATACAAAGTTGCTGCTTTGATTGACGGCGAAGAATTAGGTGAAGGTGAAGACACCAACAAGAAAAATGCGGAAAAGCAGGCGGCTAAAATGGCTTTTGAGGTGTTGAAGATTTCGGTGGAAGAATTTATTTAGCAAGCGGTATACCGTAAAACTATACCGCACGAAAAATCTTTCACACGAAAATGATAGTTGCAAAATTGGCTTTCATAAAAGAAAAAACCCGATTACCTTAACACTGTTTCAGACACTTCAGCAGCAGTGAAATGAAAAGGCCTGAATTTATGCTGCTGGATAATATTACCTTCTCTTCCATCGTATTCCCATTGTTCAGTCCTGTAATTCCCTTGTCATTTAAAAAATCAACTATCGATCTATAATTTATTGATTTAATTTTTCGGTTAATACGTGTTGATGATAGCAATTTACCAACTGTTTGCATTTTTCATTCTTAACCTGGATTTGTTCTGTTAGCTTCTTAAACATTTAATCGAAAACTGAAGCATATCAATTAATAATTATTGCAAAAACAAATTTACATTTCTGAAGTTTCCGTGAATCCACTCTGTATGCAAACGATGTTAAACATAGGTCTCGAACTGCTGTACAATCACATGTGTAGTCAACGTCACTTTCGACTTAATGGAATTCGAAATGAGACAGGCAGTTTCTGATTTCTGAAGTACACGTTCCGCTTTTTCTTTGTCTGTTTCATTCCTGATTATCAGCACAGGCTCCAGCATGATTTCAGTCATTAAATACTTACCATCCACCTTTTCCAGTTTTCCTTTTGCGCTACAGTTGAAACTTACATAGTCCAATTTAAAGTTTTCAGCTATTGCTAAAAAGGTGGTCAGGAAACAGCCATTAACCGCTGCCGTCAGCAAGTGTTCGGGTGACCAGATTCCCGTCATTCCCTTAGGAAATTCAGGCGGCGTGGCTACCTCAATATCTGACCGCAATTCCGGAGAAGAAAGTTCGCCTTTCCTGTTTTCTATCCATTCGACATCTACGTTATAATAATGCACTTCCATTTTGTTTTTATTTTACTTCGTGACTTAATCTACTTTCAATTTTATCGCTGTTGCTTGCAGTTTATGAAACGTCTATTATTGGTATCAAACTTCATAGTTTAGATTGCAAACTTGCCCAACCACCACCATTGTAGACCTGTGAATATCCTTTTGTTTTTAGAATTCCGTTTGCAGATCTGCTTCTCATTCCGGATGCACAGCAAGTGATGATCGGTCGATCCTTTTCTTTCAGCTTGCTTAAATTGCTGCCCAGCTGATCTACCGGAATATTTATGGATCCTTTGATGTGTCCTCCGGAATATTCGTTCTTACTTCTAACATCCACTATAATGGCTCCTTGTTTTACCAATGCGGCATAGTCTGTACCTGGGCCGAAACCAAATAATTTTTTTAGTGTACTTATCATTTTGTCAGTTTAGTTTTACTGTTCTTCTTTCATTGAATTTTGCCTGAGATAAAAAACTAACTATAGCAGCTAATTTCCTCATTATTACTTTTTATTTCCATGACTTTTATCAGTATTCTGCATGTCTATTAGTGAATGAAACAATTTAACACGAGCACTCCAATCAAGCACAGGAATGTTCTCGTTCATTGAGCCAGTATATTGCTATTAACCGGGGCGTTGCAGTAACCCATTGAATCCGTCTTACTTAGCCGTTTTACGGGTAGAAAGTCCTAAAAAATAATACAAAGGGCAGAAATTTATTATTGAAGTCAGGAGTAAAACTCCTCCGATGATTAATAGAATAATAGCTGTAGTTCCGCTAATAACGTTTGCAAAAAACAATGCAGCTACTGCGATTGCGACAAATATCCTTAAGATCCTGTCGGCACTTGATACATTAGATTTCATTTGTTTTGAATTTTGGGTGAAAATTTTATGATACCACAAAAGTCAAACAACAATTAATTCCGTTCAGCAACTTATGTTACACAAGCGAAATTTTATTTCTTCCCAGTTTTACCACGCCTTCATCTTCCAGTTGCTTCAGCAATCGTGAAATCACTACTCTCACTGTGCCCAGCTCGCCGGCCAGTTGTTCATGAGTCAGATAGAGTGTCTTGCTTTGGGTGAGTTCACATTTCGTCTTAATAAAGTTGAGCAGTCGTTCGTCCATTTTTTTGAATGCCACCGCATTTACCACTTCCAGCAATTCCTCAAAACGCTTGTGGTACAACCTGAAAATATAATCCAGCCATTCAGGATATTCCTTTAGCATCAACCTCACCTTGTCAACGGGCAACAGCAATATTTCTGTCTCTTCTTCCACAATGGCCTTCACCTTGCTCGTATCATGATGAAGTCCTCCCAAAAATGACATGATGCAACTTTCTCCTGATCGGATATAATAAAGTAAAATTTCCTTTCCGTCTTCATCCACACGCATTACCCTCACACTTCCGCTTGTTACTATAGGGATTGATTTGATATATGCGTTTTCATTCAGGATGACATCT
Source organism: Chitinophagaceae bacterium (assembly GCA_016717285.1). NCBI lineage: Bacteria > Pseudomonadati > Bacteroidota > Chitinophagia > Chitinophagales > Chitinophagaceae > Chitinophagaceae bacterium. The sequence continues at coordinate 651,147 of JADKFU010000005.1, read as the reverse complement.
CCTTCTGAAAAAGTTCTGGCAATACTGTACTCAGTTAGTTTTTTATTGATTTCGGGTAATGATTTAAATTCAGGCAGATTAGCTAATTCCATTTGTCAGATAATTATTGAATTCGTTGGAATAAAAAAAACAGTTGCCATCGTATCTGGACTATTCAGTTGTCAGGGCGATTGCAAGTAAGTCATTAACCTGCATTTCTATGTAATTTCTCAAAAACTCATAAGAATATATTCCGTTTGTAGAGCAAAAGGGTTCCTGAATTGCAACATCGCCGAGACTTTTCTTACAAATCAATCCTTCCCTCATGCGCATATCACTATCTTTGCATTCCATGAACAAGGCAATATTAGTTATCATCATGGCGGGTATTCTTTCTTGTAAAAGCAAAGTAGAAAAAATAAAGCCCACTATTGAATCCATTACGGAATCCATTTACGCCTCAGGAACAATTAAAAGCAAAAATCAATATCAGGTATTTCCTACCGTGAGTGGCATTGTTGAGGAGGTATATGTGAAAGAAGGAGACACCGTAAAGAAAGGTACACCACTGCTGATCATCTCCGGCGAAACACAACGATTGAATAAAGAAAATGCTGAACTCGCCGCGCAATTTTCTGACTATAGCGCTAACCAGGGAAAATTGAATGAAGCCGGTCAATTAGTAGATTTCTCAAAGAGTAAAATGAAGAATGATTCCGCCTTATTCTTCCGGCAGCTTGCCTTGTGGCAACAAAACATAGGAACTAAAGTGGAATTGGAACAACGTGAGCTTAATTATGAGAATTCAAAGACTGCCCATTTTTCTGCGATAGAAAAATACAATGAACTGAAGCGGCAATTAGATTTTGCTTCCGCCCAATCGAAGAAGAATCTATTGATCTCCAGCAAACTTCAGAATGATTTTACAATAAAAAGTGAAATTGATGGTGTTGTATATGATCTGAAAATATCAAAAGGAGAAATTGCAACTATGCAAACTCCGCTTGCAGTGATTGGTGACGCAAAGCAATTCATACTGGAAATGCAGGTTGATGAGAATGATATATTGAAAATCAGAGATGGCTTACCGGTGATAGTAACGCTGGACAGTTACAATGAAAAAGTATTTGAAGCTGTTATCACCAGGATCATTCCGTTAATGAATGAACGGAGTAAAACTTTTATGGTAGAAGCTGAATTCACCAAACCACCTGAAACACTGTACCCCAACATTACATTCGAAGCTAATATTGTGGTGCAGACAAAAGATAAAGCAATGCTTATTCCACGAAACTACCTCTTGAATGATTCCATAGCAATAAAAAGCAATGGCGAACATACAGTCGTAAAAACGGGAATTAAAGATTATCAGAAAATTGAAATCCTTTCAGGTATAAGTGCTGAAGATGAACTGATAAAACCTGCTGAATGAACCTGAATCTCCTAACAAGAATCTCCGTTTCGCTCCTGATGGCACGGTGGAAACAAACACTAGTGGCCGCAATCGGAGTCACCTTCAGCATCACCATGTTTATCAGCCTGCTCAGTTTCATGTCGGGACTAAACCATATGCTTGATGGTCTTATCGTAAACCGAACACCACATATAAGACTCTACAACGAAATTCAGCCGTCAAAATATCAACCAATTGATCAGTCAGCGCAATACAAGCACTATCATAATTTCGTAAGTTCCATAAAACCGAAAGTTGAACGGCTTGAGATCTATAACAATGCAGCCATCATAAACGCGCTGATCAAAGATGAAAGAGTTTTGGGTGTTGCACCAAAAATTACAGCTCAGGTTATTTACAATGTTGGTGCAATTGATCTTACAGGTGTCATCAACGGGATAGATGTAGAAGCTGAAACCAAGTTGTTTTTATTTCATGATTATGTGACAACAGGCAATTTTATCGATCTTAAAAATGTACCGAACAGTATTATTCTTGGTAAAGGTGCGGCAGAGAAAATGCTTGCTGGCATTGGCGATGTGATCCAGGTAACGACCACCAGGGGTGAACGCATACAATTAAAAGTGGTCGGATATTTTCAATCAGGTATCAGGGATGTTGACAATGTGCAGAGCTATGCATCTATCAATACTGTTCAAAAACTCATGGGCGAATCAAACAATTATATTACAGACATCCAGGTTAAAGTAAAAGAAATTCAGAAGGCGCCTGAAATGGCAAAAGAGTACCAGAAGTTATACGATGTTGATGCACTGGATATTCAAACTGCAAATGCACAATTTGAAACAGGAAGTTTCATCCGCACATTAATTTCTTATTCAGTAGGTATTACATTATTGATTGTTGCGGGTTTTGGAATTTACAATATTCTTAACATGATGATCTATGAGAAAATGGATTCCATTGCCATTCTGAAGGCTACCGGATTTTCGGGATGGGATGTGAACGTTATTTTTATCACAATAGCATTGAGCATTGGTATTTTTGGCGGCGCACTCGGATTGTTATTTGGGTTCGGTTTCTCAGTTTTAATTGATCAGATTCCGTTTAATACCGCGGCATTGCCAACAACAAAAACATTCCCTGTTGATTATAATCCTCAGTTCTACATTATTGGAAGTATATTTTCCATTGTCACCACTTATCTGGCTGGTTATTTTCCTTCACGCAAAGCAAGCAAAGTGGATCCGGTAATTATTATACGGGGAAAATAATATGGTGCAAAAAATACTGGAGGCCAAAAACATCTCAAAATATTTTTATGACCCTGTAAAAATGCAGGTGTTAAATGAGATTAGCTTTTCAATAACTGCCGGAGAATTCGTATCCATTACTGGTAAGTCAGGATGCGGGAAATCAACTTTGCTCTATATCATATCCACCATGGATACTGATTATGAAGGAGCACTCTTTATCGAAGGTGACAGCATGATAAATAAAAAGGAAGTAGAATTAGCGAGGGTTAGAAATGAAAAAATTGGATTTGTATTTCAATTTCATTATTTACTGAACGAATTTTCTGTATTAAAGAACGTCATGTTGCCCGGCTTGAAATTGGGAAAATATCCGGAAAAGGAAGTGGAGCAGCATGCTTATGAAAAATTGCAGCTACTCGGCATTCAGAAGGAAGCACTTAAAAAGCCGAATCAGTTGTCAGGAGGTCAGAAACAGCGGGTTGCAATTGCAAGAGCGCTGATCAATAATCCAATCATTATAATGGGAGATGAGCCGACGGGTAACCTCGACAAAATGAACAGCGAAATTGTTTTCAATATTTTTAAAGAGCTGGCGGAAAATTATAATCAGTCGATGCTGATTGTAACCCATGATATTGAATTTGCCCGCCGCACAGATCGTACTATTGAAATGGAAGATGGGAGAATCATTAAGTTTTCGTGAGTAGATTCATGGAGTGTTAAGCATTTATCACATTCCTGTCCATCATTCTTTTTTTCCATTTCACCAACTCATACCAGGCTACAGATAAGAAACCTGTACCAATACTCAGGAATAGCAGATTAAGATTCAAAAATTCAAATCCGAAGAAATCTGCAAGCGGTTTTATATAAAGCAACAATCCTGCAATAATAATGGTGATGCTGATGATCAGTAAAACCAGATTATTATGGTACCTAAACGTGGTGAACATCGAATAATAAAAAGAGCGGTTGATAAGAGTTAGGAAAACATTAGCTGCGATCAGCACCGTAAAGACCATCGTTCTGGTAAGAGATTCATTGTAGCCACTATAAGCAGCGTACTGATATACTAATAAGGTGCCCACGGTAATCATCAGTCCTTGAATAATACTGGTCGTCAATTCACTCCAATTAAAAAATGTCGTAGTAAAGGAGCGGGGTTTTTGATGCATTGTATTTTTCTCTATTGGTTCATTTTCATAAATAATAGAACAGGTCGGTCCCATAATCAATTCCATGAAGATGATATGGATGGGAGAAAAGATGTTGGGGTATATCCAGCCCAAAGCCAAAGGAATAAAAACCGTAAGAACAATTGGAATGTGAATGGAGATGATGTATTGAATAGCTTTTTTAAGATTGGTATAGATCCTTCTTCCCATTGCTACAGCATCCACCATCCTGGATAAATCATCTTCCACCAGGATTAAGGATGCGGCCTCTTTTGCTATCTCTGTACCTTTTTTCCCCATGGCAATACCAATGTGCGCGGCTTTAAGTGCAGGCCCGTCGTTAACGCCATCACCAGTCATAGCTACGATTTCATGCCTTGCTTTTAACGCATTGATCACTTTTAATTTAGCATCAGGAAACATGCGTGTAAACAAATTGATATCACCAACCACCTCCTCGAGTTCACCTTCTGTCATCTTTATCAACGCATCACCACTCAGATTTTTTTCAAATCCTTTCAACCCTATTTGTTTTGCTATGGCTGCAGTAGTAACATCATTGTCCCCTGTAATAATCTTCACGCTGATACCGGCGGCATAAAAATCGCGTAGTACCTTTTCAATTTGTGGTTTGGGTGGATCATAAAATGCTACAATGCCTTTGAATTGAAAGTGGAATTCCTGTTGTGTTAGCGGAAATTGATCTCCTTTAAATTTTGCTACCCCAACACCCAACACACGAAATCCATCTGTAGCAAGTGTTTTAAGTGCAGTTTCAATTTGTAGCTTTTCATCCGCTGTTAACGCTGAAACTTTCATCATGGCTTCAGGCGCTCCCTTTGCAGCTATGATCCTGTTACCTGAAAGATCTTCAAAAATATGCGTCATCATCGGCGGCTTTCCTGATAACGGGTATTCATGCCGCATGGAATAACTGCTTCGTTCATCTTGCAAAAATGCTTTTGAATATGCTTCATGAAGTGCAATCTCCATCGGATCAAAAGGAATCGGCTCACTTGCCCACATAGCGAGTCTGACAAGTTCCTTTGCTTCGCGATCCAGGATAGTTTCCGGGTAGGATATCTTTTGTGTTGTCAGCACAAAAATTCTGGCGAGGCTCATCCGGTTTTCCGTGATGGTTCCTGTTTTATCAGTACAGATTACGGTTGCACTTCCGAGTGTTTCCACCGTTTTCATTTGCTTCACCACGATACCTATTTTCATCAGGCGCCATGCACCCAATGCCATAAAGGTGGTGAAGGCAACAGGTATTTCTTCCGGTAAAATACTCATGGCCAAAGTAAGCGCCCTAAGCAGGCTGTCGAGAGCGTCGGCCGTTCTGTAGAAATTAATTGCCCAAACAATTGCGAACACAATTGCTCCGGCAATTACCATCTTTTTTACAAAATCGCCGATCTGAAATTCCAGCGGTGTTTTTTCTTCTTTAATGGACTCAAGGCTTTTACCAATTTTTCCAAGCCTGGTTTCATTGCCGATGGCGGTAACCGTCGCGATAGCTAATCCACTTGATACGGTTGTGCCTCTATAAATAACATGATCGGCCTTAAGCGGGTCCTTGTATACAGACATGGACTCGCCGGTTAAGATCGACTCATTTACTGAAAAATCATTGGAATGAACAATAACACAGTCGGCAGGAATAGTAGTGCCTTCTTCTACCATCACACTATCACCCATTACCAATTCTTCAGTTTTTATTTCTTCCACTTTGCTGCTCCTGATCACTTTACAATTAGGCTCTGTGAAGTTTTTTAGTTTATCCAGGGCGTTCCGGCTTCTCGAATCCTGGAACAAAGAAATAGTGGCCACCAGTACAATGGCGGCTGCCAGAAAAATCCCATCTCCGGTATTTCCACTGATGAAATAGACAACAGATGCGAGCAGCAAAAGAATAACCATTGGTTCTTTTGCGATACTCCTAATCGCATGATAGATTCCACTTTCCTTTTTGTAGTGTAATCTGTTATTCCCGTAATTCTTTCTTGCCAGAAGCACTTGCTCATTGCTTAATCCTGATATGTTAAAATTAATGGAAGGCATATTCAATATTGAAACCTATTAATAATGATCAGAATTAATGCATCAGGCAGGTTATTTTTCACAGTTGTCATTGTTACAATAGTTGGTTATAAGCTGGCATTCTCAAATATACTTCACCAGTTCATTTTATAAACAAGACATTCCTCATGCTAATTGTGCTATCCCTACTGCCATCTCAATCTGCGCAAGGAAAATATTTTGGTGAACCATTTGAAAAAAATGTTTGAAGAATTGAAGCTGTAATGCATGCCAGAAAATCATTTCTAATTATCAATGCCTTTTACAGAAAATAAATCTTGCGAGACATCCTCTTTCTGCATCCTGAAAGTTTTCCGGTGATGAATGGTTATTCCGTGTTCAGCAATGGCTTCACGGTGAAAAATCGTCGGGTATCCTTTATTTTGGTTCCATTTATAATGTGGAAATTTATCGTGCAAGCGAAGCATATAATCATCACGATAGGTCTTCGCCAGTACAGATGCAGCGGCAATAGAAGCATAGATTTCATCTCCTTTCACGACACAGTGATGTGGAATGCGTCTGTATTTTTTAAAGCGGTTGCCATCTACCAATATCATTGAAGGAAATGTTGTGAGCTGGTCCAATGCTTTATGCATGGAAAGGATAGAAGCTTTCAGAATATTAATTCTATCGATTATTAATGGAGAGGAATGTCCTACAGCAAATGACAGTGCCTCACGTTCTATGATGGGACGCAAAGCATATCTGCGGTCTTCCGGTAGCTGTTTTGAATCATTCAGCCACGGGTGAAAAAAATCTTTCGGCAAAATAACAGCAGCGGCAAAACTGGCCCTGCCAGGCATCCGCGACCTGCTTCATCGCAACCTGCTTCAATTTCTTCTTCGAAACAATAACTCCTTAGCATAATTGGAAGGCCATCATCGGTAAAGGAAAATTATAGCAATGATGGTTACAAAAAAAACATATCACCGATAAGCTTTCCACAGGGCACGACCGGCCTGGCAAAAGAATTAAATTACTACAACACAAAGTACGTGCTGCCTTATATTAATTAATGATTTACAAATTGGAGGTTCTGAGTGCCAGCTAAAGTGAAATCGCTCAATCCGATTCAGGAATTTTCACATCATACCGTTTCCCGTCCTTATTGGTTAATGAATAGCCAATCATCCACGGGTTCATTAGGCGCAACATTTTATAATTCGTTCCTTGCTCTTTGGCAAATGAGGTTAAATTCTGAATGCTGCTATCCACAGCGATTGTACGGTAAGAAAAGGATGCATACAAATCATCTGACTCAAGGAAAAATCCATACTTCTGCGGATTACTTAATACTTCTTTCATGGCAAGAATCCGGTAGATATAGCGACCTGTTTCACGGTTAAGATATAAATCGTAGTAATTATTGGTATCCTGCTTTTGGGAAATATTACGCAATCCATCTATGCCCATGTTGAAAGAAGCCGCCGCCATCGTCCAACTGCCAAATTTCGCCTTTGCTTCCAACAAATACATGCAAGCTGCCTGCGTAGACTTTTCATAGCTCATCCTTTCATCCACTTCATCATTAATGGTTAAGTTATACTTAAGTCCGGTAGGTTTCATAAACTGCCATAAGCCTACTGCTCCACTCGGTGACGTTGCATTGTATTGCAATCCGCTTTCGGCAACGCACAGGTACACAAAATCATGGGGAATTCCATTTTTTTCCAGTATAGGTTCAATGATTTTTATTACCTGGTTAAATTGCTTCATGATATATAATGTTTGCGAGTGCCAATACATATTCACCAGCAATTCCCTGTCAATCTTTTCACGAACGTCCTCGTCAGCTAAAGGCACCGGTTCCCCGGCGAATTCCATTTGCTCAGGAATCTTTAATGCATAAATTTTATTGTCCAGGGGTGATCGAACCTCATCGTAACGATACTTAACTGCATTCGGTGCATTTTCAATTCTCTGAGAGCCTAATGTAAAAAAAATACCTAGTCCAATCGTTATAAAAGTCAGCACCTGAGATACCCGCTTTAATATACGTTCGAGCTTCATTATGAATGGATTGGAGCGGATTTTTGCTTGTAAAGGGGAACGTTGGAACATGCTTCGCCGTACATCAAACTTCTTGCCACAGGCCTGAGTTTCCGGGTGATTGCCAAATAGGCTGAAGAAGGGACTGGCTTGTCACTACAACCTTTGATAATAACCCGTTGATTTATAAATGGTTCTACGTCAAGAAGTGTGATGGTTTCATCGAAAATCTTGCTATCCAATTCTTCTAATGAACAGAAATAGAACTTATTTGCAACAGGCTCGAGATAAACTCCCGCCAACATATAAGCCCAAACCGGAACAATGGCATCGGCAGAGCAGAAAACTGCAACATTCTTTCCTTTGAAAGATTCCCAATCCAGGACTTTCAACGCTTCACGATAGTCCTTTTCTTTAAGGATAAGCCCCATAAAGAGAAAGTCCTTAAGATCAAAAGCTGCTTTGGATTCAATAGGATAAAACTCTTCGAGATCTAAAGTGATCAGACCGCTATCCGCTACCCGGTTTGCCAGTTTTTCTGTTGATTCCATATTTATGCAAATTTAAGTCGGGTAACAACAAAAAGGTATTGGATAGTTCAGCAAAGCACGTGCTGCGAAAAGAAATGCATGGAAATGCAATCTAAAAGAACTTATACCTTTCATCGTCAATCTTCACTGATTTCTTCAGTGCTTCCGACAAACCATATTGAATCCTGGGTTGAATTGAGCTCAGTAATTGTTGTTGAAATGAATTGTAATCAGCAACAGGAGCTGCTTTGGTTAATGATTCCAGCTTAAGAACAAAAACTCCCTGCTCGCCCTGAACAGGCTTTGAAACGGCGTTTTCCTTTAGGGTAAATATAGTCCCGATCACCTTGGGTTCGTACCCGATATTTTCAGCATACGCGTTAGAAAACAATACATTACCTGAATTCTTTGTCACTTGATTTTCCTTGGCTGCCATTGATTCAAGGGTGGTGTTCAAGGCGCTTGCTGCAGATAATCTTGTGATAATTTCTGATGCTTTTTTCTCCTTACGAACTGCCATTTCCAGTTGCGGTCTGGCTTCTTCTAAAGTCATCGTTCCTTCCTGTTTGATACCTGTCAGAACAGCTACCACATAACTATTATCCAGTGTAAAAACCGGTGACACGTCAGCTAAATTTGCCTGGTAAGCCCATTTCACCACCTCTCTCGCAGCATTCAGTCCGGGCAATTGAAATGCATTTTTTTGAACAGTTGGCGCAACCTGTTTATTCAAACCCTGTGCTTCAGCAGACTTATCAAACAATTCCTTTGTTTGATTGGCACTTGCAAACAAAGTTGCCTGGTCAAAAATAGCTTTATCGGTTTCTGAACTGGCTTCGAGCGGCCGTGTAATAAAATCAACCTGAACAGCCGGAGCCACACCTCTGAGTTCTTCAATTTGCACCATGTGGTAACCGAATTCAGTTCTCAGCACACTTGTTTCACCTTGTTTACCTTTGAAAAACAGGAAATTGTCAAACGCTTTTACGGTCTTACCCTGAGCAATCAGTCCTAATTCTCCGCCTTTAGGTGCAGATCCCTGATCTTCCGAAAATTTTGCAGCCAAAGTATCGAACGAGGCACCACCAAGAAATGCAGCATAGATGCTGTCAATCTTCTTTTTGGCAGCAACGGTATCAGCACCCTGTTCAGCTCTTACTAAAATATGCCTGGCCTTTACAGAATCAGGCACTTCTCTCCTATCCATCAATTTGGCAATGCGGTAGGCACCGTTTTCAAAATAAGGCCCGATCAATGAACCAACAGGAACCTTAAAAAGGGTATCCATTGCATAAACAGAAGTGACTTTCGCTTGTGGATAGTAAAATTTATCCAATCCATTATCTGAGTTAACCTTTAACAAATTGGTATCTGCAGGTGCTGCTGCCAGACTAGCATAGATTTCATTTACATCTTTTATTACGCGAGCAGTATCGTCCTTTGAAGGAACAACGGGATAAATTACATAATCGAGCTGACGGCTTTCTTCCTGTTTGAATTTTTCCTTATTTTTTGTGAGATAAGCCTGCAATTCATCGTCGGTTACCTTAATAGTAGTATCAACAATGCTGGCATAAGGAATCATTACAAATTGAACTGCTGCGCGTGTATTTTTTTCAACATAATCTGCTTCTGCCTGCCATTTGGGAATGTACATTGCTTTAGCGACAAGATTCTGATACTTTGTTTGAATCCGATTTTCTTTTTGGGCTTTTTCAAAAGCAACCCACCTCATCCTGCGTTCACCCTGCTCTTCTCCTTCTGCGGTTTGATCAAGGTTTTGAACATAATTTTTAACTGCGGCAGGATCAAAAATTCCTGTCTGAGGGTTAGTAAATGCCTGTTTTATTTCAGGAACCGGTTCACTGCCGAAGAACATGTCTTTTAATTCATCAGGTGATACTGTTAATCCGAGTTTCCGGTATTCTGCACCATTCACCTGTTCATTGATGAGCTGATTCCAGGTTTGATCACGGAGAGAGAACATCGTGTTATCATCAATATTCGGCTGGTTGGTTTGCAGCTTATAATTCTTAACCCCTTCTTCCAGTCTATTGGCGAAATCCTGATAATGAATCTTCTGTCCATCAATTATGCCCACTACATCACGACTTCCCTTGAGCAACGACGAATTTGAATTGAGCGCTGTTTCCAACACAAAAACTGCAAGCGCTAACCCTATCACAATCGCGATGATTGGTCCCAGCCTGTTCCTGATACTTCCAATAAGTGCCATTCCTGAAAATCGTTTTTTTAAAGGACTGCAAAATAACATGTTTAACAACGAATATCCAAATGAAACGTAAAGCATTTCACGATAGAAAACATCGATACATTTGGCTGCTTACTCCCGGTGCATTGCTTAAAAAATTTCATTGGCCGATGCAGAATATGAATATTTTGATTCGCGAAGGGTATTCAACCTTGTTATTACTGAGGAATAGAGCTTTCTTTTAACCTGATGGTTCCTCTTATTTTTTTTATTTTATAATTGCTTAAATCCTGGTTTGATTCAAAGCCATCACCAAATATTATTTCATCTTTGGTTGTGATCGTGACTGCCTTATCCGATGAAATTTTCTGCGTCTTTTGATTCCAGACCAACTCTTCCGTATTTAGTTTATCACCTTTTACACTTACCGCTTCTACATCATTGCGCACCTTCATTTCATCTGATTTTTCATACGAGATTCCATAACCTGCAGTAAGTTGACTTTCCGTCTGCATATTTTCATTAAAAAAGAGAATCTTCAAACCATCCGGTAATTCTGTGTATGGTTCTTTTGTTCGAAAACGCAACATGGTCGGCGCCGTTAATTTTGACTTTATTCGACCCAAATCGCTGTAGAGCACTTCTATATCCTTTCCTGTTTCTGATGAAGCTTCATACCTGTTGGTTAAAGCATTCACTTTTCCCATGTCATTCTCGCAAGAGCACAGTATGCAGGCTATTAAGACATAGCCGATCAGTTTATTCAATGAACATCTGAGCATATCTAATTGACATTAACGCACTGAAAATTTATTGGAAAAAATCATATTCAATCACGTCAGTCAAACTTCCGCTTCTGGAACCACTTATCATTAAGTGTAAAGCCCGCAGTAAATCTGAAAAAAGAGGCCGCCAGCGGATTATCTTCCACAAATCCAATGTGTATCCATTCTGCGGAAAAAGAGACCTGTGAAAACGACCGTCGCAAGGGCAAGCCGGCACCCATGGAAACTGTAAATTGCCGCAGCTTGTTCTGGTTAAGCTCCACGTAGTTCTGACCATACGAAATTCCAGCCCGATAAGAAATAACCTTCCAGTATTGCTGATAGGATTTATAATCTGGAATAACCTCGCCCCCAAAACTCAATTTCCATGTATCAGAAGTCTGGTCTCCCTCTCCAAAAGATTTATAATTACTCCATAAGGTATACTTAAAATTGGCACCAATTGAATAGTGATACTGTTTCGAGAAAATTGCTCCGGTTGAAAATGCTCCAGGAAGTGTTACTTCTCCTTTTTCATTCAATGAGCTGTAAATGGTATCAAATGGATTAACAGTATTAATTGGATTACCTGCATCATCTATATATGTGAAACGATCATATATTAAATCACGCCGTGCATGAATATTTGTTTGAAAATTTCCTGTGAAGCCTAAATCAAGAAAATAGAGGTTCTCCTTTCCAAATAAAATCCGGTATTGAGCTCCTGCATCAAAAAGCAAATCACCCAGTCTTCTAAATTCCTGACGACGCGTATTGAAAGCATTCAGCGATTCAGGGAAAGCCAGAATATCCGTATAATCAATTGTTCCAAAAAGGTAAGATGCATTAATGCCAACCGATAATTTTTTGTATCGATATCCACCTCCTACATAAAACCTGTAGAGTCCTCCGTCTCCTTGAAAGAGATTATATGAATTTCCAAACTCCGCACTACTATCATTTTCCTGTGTAATAGAATAGCTGACCCTGCTGTATGGACTGATTCCAATACTGACACCTGCCTTATTTTTAATCAAAGGAAAACCAAGTGCGAGATTGGCTACGCTGCCATCTCCGAATGATACTGAAGTATCGGCAGTATATAATTTCAATAAGCTTACAAATGCTGCTGCATCAAGTGTTGCAAGCTTAATGTCGCTATAAGAAGCCGGGTTGGCAAAGTTGATGGTAAATGGGTTGTGAAAAGCTGCTGATAATCCTCCCCATCCGCGCAGGTTGGTGAATTCCGGGTCGTAAAGATTTCCAAGACCATATCTGGAATAAGGCAGGTTCTGACCCATCAAAAAATCCTGGCATACAATGACCAACAACAGTGAAAGAACCAGCTTCTTAATTAGGCTCATTCAGGGCAAGAATTTTATTAAGTCCATATAGTACCAGATTAGGGACGGCAAATATCTTACTTTTAGACATCGTTTCAAAAATTGGTGCATCCCCTCCGGTTAGCAACACCTTGAGACCTCTGTAAGTCTTCTTGTAAGTGGCTATAAATCCCATCATTTCAAAATAAGAACCTTGTACCACTCCGGTTAAAATGGAGGACGAGGTACTTCTCCCAAACAATTCATTTGAAAATTGCTTTCGCACCAACGGCAACCTGTCTGTAAAAGTATTTAATGCCTTCAACCTCATTTCCAATCCTGGTGTGATATTGCCTCCGAAGTAGGTAGCCTGAGAAGTTATTACATCGTAGGTGATACAGGTGCCGGCGTTAATCACCAGCACATTTTTACCAGACAACATAGAGTTCGCACCGGCCATGCCGGCCAATCTGTCCATGCCGAGCGTTCCGGGTGTTTCATATTGATTTTTTATCGGTAGTGATGTGGATGGGCTCAACTTTACATAGTGATAAGATTTTCTGAGAAATGATTCAACAGGTCCTGAGTCGTTAACAACGGATGAGACAATTGCACCCGAGACAGGGAATTTCTTGAGAACTGCCTGTAGTTTCTTAATTGTAAAATTCGCATGTGATTCAATGTGAACCATATCGCCCATTTCAAATACCGCCACTTTGACGAGTGTATTGCCAAAATCAATTGTAAGATTCATCGGAAGAACAATTATCTCATTTTATGTATGAATCAACCCGGATTCTGCTTTGAAAAAATCCCGATTTGCTTCAACCGAGAGTCGCCATCGGCTTTCGTAAGATGTAAATAAGTGAAATGTTTCGCATACCATTAGCATTTCTACCTCAGGATAAGCCTATTTAAATCTTGAATTGAAATGCGGGCTTAATAAAAACAAAAAAAACCTGCCTGGATACAAGCAGGTTTTTTTTGCCATTTTAATTAATCCTCTATTATTGATTCCACCACAATTCAGGTGAATACATTGTAGAGTTCTTGTCTGGAATGCTGCTGTTATACAACCTTTCGTTGGTCGGATAAATAAACCTTGTGGGAATAGTTCCGCCTGCATTGGGAGTAAGAACAGGGAAACCCGTTCTGCGCAAATCCACCCATGATTCAGGATGTAGAAAATTGGCCACCCATTTTTCATAAATAATCTGTGCAATCATCGAATTCATGTCACCTGATAAGGTTCCGTTTGCAGCAATGTATGCAGCAGCATCTTCTGCAGCAACGCCGTAGAAATCCATACTGCTCTGAATTGCCTCTGTAAAAGCAGTTTGACCATCACCACCTGTACGTACCAGCGCTTCTGCTTCAATGAACTTACGCTCAAATTCAGCCATCAATACTACTGGTGAATTATCGGCAGAAAAGAAAGGACCCAGGTAACCAGGACCCCAATAATCACCGTTTACATCGATGTAAACCTGATAACGCGGATCATTCTTCGCAGTCATCTGTTGCAGGCAGGCGCCATCATAGACAATATCATCACGTTGTTCGATGTACTGAAAAGCGGGGCCGGGGCCTGCTGAAGTGAAAGGATAGAGCGCGTCTGCGATAGCACCACCAGCGTTAATTTCTGCTAATGCATTGGCAGCGGCATTCGGATCCTTCTTGGTAAGATGGATATAATAACGTGCCTTCAATGCATGTGCAAAAGAAGTCCATGCATCAAGATCTCCATTGTAAATAAAATCGTCAGATCCCGGAGCTTCCACATCATCACCCAACAAATCACCATTGCCAAGGATGCTTATCCCTTCATCAAGCAGTTGTTGAATGGAAGCATAAATACTCTCCTGACTATCGTAGGCTGGCGTCAGGTTTTCGTTACCCTGGAATGCTTCAGTGTATGGAATATCGCCCCAAACATCAGTCGTCATTCCAAGTGAGTAAGCCATCAGGATACGCGCTACACCATCATAAGCATCATAATGTCCGGCATTTCCTTCCTCGGCATTAATTACCATTATTGAATGGAAATTAGACATGGTAGCTGCATAGATGTTGTTCCAGGCATTGTTAAAATCTTCCTCTGAAAAAGTATACTGATTATAAGCAACAAATTGGCGTGATGCTCCTGTGATGTATTGCGTCATAATACTGGTGAATCTCGAAATGTCCCCACCCTGAACATAGGCAAGGTTGCCTTCAGCCCCAGGTAACAGCACTCTCGGTATTACACTGGTAGGAGAATTCGGGTTGTCATTTACACCCTCCAAAAACCCTTTTCTGCAGGATTCTGAAACAACAATCATTGTTGTCATCAGAAGGATTATAAAAATTTTGTTGTATCTCATTGTTAAGAAATTTAAGATGAAAAAAAGAGCGATTACAGGGTAAGTCTTAGATTAAGTCCAAAACTTCTTACACCCGGCATATTGAAATAATCCATTCCCTGGCTATGATTGGCACCTGTCAAACTGGTTTCAGGATCAACGCCCTTGTAGTCAGTCGATAACCAAAGATTACGACCAACCAAAGAGATGTCGATTGAAGCAATTGGTGTTTTTTCCAAAACCTTGGGAGCAATTGTGTATGTTAACGCTAATTCTCTCAATTTGATGTAAGAACCATCTTCAATAAATTGCTCGGTTGGTCCGCCGAAACCGCTACCAAGTCCCTGGTACCAACTCTGATCTAAAGGCACTTCAATATTATTGGTTTGTCCATCAGACAGAACGCCTTCAAATACAGTCGTTTCACCACGATTTTCAGTTTCTACGGTTTTACCAAAGAAATTAAGTGCACCTCTTGTTCCATTCCAGAGATCTCCACCTTGTCTAACATCCATCAGCACACTAATAGAAAGACCTTTCCAGGCAAGAGAAGTGCTCAGGCCTGCGATCCAATCAGGATTCACATCACCAATAACACCAACCTGTGCATCCTGAATCGGATAGCCGTAAGTAGGATTCTCGCTTCCATCAGACAGGAATTGAACATCATCAATCACGATGTTACCATTATCATCCCTCAACCAACGACTTCCATATATAGAACCGTACTGTTCTCCAACAATTGCATAAACGGCTGAACCTTCAAATCCGCCAAGAAACAATTCATTAACGCCGTTAGCTAGTTCCAGCACTTCACTCTTGTTAGTGCTCCAGTTAGCGCCAATATCCCATTTCCAATCCTTAGTCTTGATAGCTGTGATGTTCAGGGCTACTTCAAATCCTTTATTTTCAATAGAACCTGAGTTAAGATATTGCTGCTGGTAGCCAGTAGAACCGGCGATAGGAGCAGGAATGATCTGATCAACAGATTTTGACTGGTAGTAGGTAACATCAAGACCTATTCTGTTATTGATAAAACGAAGGTCAGCACCTACTTCAAAGGAAGTTACTTTTTCAGGTTTCAAACCCGGATTTCCAAGCGTTGCTGAATTAGAATATGCAGTAGTTGCATTACCATTTGCATCAGGCAAAGGAAAAGCAATACCGGAAGTCCATCCATCGCTGGCAGTCGTTTGAGCGTAGTAATTTTCAAGTGCATACAAAGGAGCATCATGTCCAACCTGTGCAACAGACAAACGAAGTTTTCCATAAGGGAAAACTTTGTTATTGCTAAGTCCCAGCGCTTCTGTAAATACCCAGGAAAGTGATGCAGAAGGATAGAAGAATGAATTGTTTTCAGCAGGAAGAGTAGACGAATGGTCATTTCTGCCAGTAAGTGTAAGGTAAAGGCTATTTGCAAAACTAAGATCCAATGAACCATAAAATCCATAAATCCTGTAATGAGACTCATATTCGCGGGTGAGCACGTTTGCAGCATTAGAGAAGTTATAGAAATCAGGAATCACAAGATTATCTCCCTGTACGTAAATATCCTGTTTACTTTGACTGAGTGCATTGAAACCCAATGTCAAAGAACCGCTGAATTTATCAGAGAATTGTTTTGAAGCAGTACCCAACAGATCATTATTAATCTGGCGGTAAGTATAGTCGCGTTCAAAGATCTGTCCATCAGGCGTAGCACGTGAATTAATTGCGAAAATCTGGTTGCGGCGATCTGAATAGAAGTCAACACCCACTCTTTCTGTAAATTTCAACCAGGTCCAGGGAGACCATCCAACTTCACCATATCCGTACATGCGGTTAACATCATCCTGAAAAGGATTCTGATTGATAGTCCAGTAAGGATTGTCATAACCTACTCCCGCACGATAGTTCCGTTGTGACCCATCATCAAGAACATAGGCAGATGCTTCTGTGGGGTCATCAGAACCATTCGAATTATCAAAAGAAATAGGAGTACGAAGCAGATCCAGCATAAGACCAGAAAGGTTCGAACCCTGTTGCACCCGGTTTCCACCTGATTTTACATAGGTAATTGAACCGGCTGTTGAAAATTTCTCGGATATCTTCATTTCACCAGACAAGGTTCCGCTGTAGCGTTGAAAATCAGATAAAGGAACAACACCTTTCTGGTTAAGACTTCCAAAAGAAACTCTGAATCCACCCTTGTCGCCACCACCGGAAAGTGAAAGATTGTTTTCCATGGTATTACCGGTTCTAAAGAACTGGTCTTCGTTATTATAGGGTGTGAAGGGAATTGCCGCAGAGTTATTTGCTGCTGCCGATTGGCCAATCAGTTCACCATATTGATTATAAGGAGTTACCTGTGTTGGATCCCAGAAAAGTGTATCGGCTAAAGCGCCCCATGAACCGGAAGCAGTAGAACCGTATTTAGCGATAGTACCGCCAGACCCTTTGATATATTTGTCCTGCATTTCAGGTAATTTATTCACCTCTTCTACAGTGTATGTGCTGCTAAAAGAAGCATGCATACCCTTTCCGGCTCCTTCTGCTCCACCTCTTTTCGTGGTAATAATTATTGCACCATTTGATGCCCGTAATCCATATAACGCCGCGGCAGCAGGACCCTTGAGAACTGTTATAGAAGCAATATCGTCTGGATTTACGTCAATTGCCCTGTTGGAATTGTTTACACTTTCCAGCAAATTATTATTAATGAGCGCTCCTTCGTTATCAGGACTGCCCGATGCATTATAGGAGTTATCAACCGGAATACCATCAATTACAAAAAGCGGTGAGTTGTCACCTGTAATGGAAGTAGCTCCGCGAAGTTGCAGGAAAACCGAACTGCCTGGAGCTCCGGAGGAGTTAATTACCTGAAGACCAGCTACTTTACCAGACAAAGCTGATAAGGTATTGTTTGCGCCGGCTGCTGTTAATTTATCACCGGAAACATCCTGAACAGAATAACCAAGTGACTTCTTTTCAGCAGAAATACCCACAGCGGTTACTACTACTTCTTCCAAGCCGAGAACATCTTCTTCAAGTTCGATATTCACCACATTGGTAGCGCTGATAGGCACTTCTTTCGATTTGTAACCGAGGTATTTAAATACCAGGGTAGTTGCATTGGATGGAACGGACAGCGAATAATTGCCATCGACATCAGTGTAGGTACCTGTTGTAGATCCCTTCACGAGGACAGATGAGCCAATGATTGCTTCCCCGTTATTGTCTTTGACAGTTCCGGTAATCAACCGGTTCTGTGCAAAAGAAGCTTGCCATGTGAGTACTAGAACAAGCATCGCAAGCAGTAAGCGGATAGCTTTTGTCATAGGATTTTAGTTTGGTGAATGAAAAAAGATGGTGGTAAATGTATGTAAAATACTCTCAGAAAAGAATGCGGCATTTAACATTATGAACAATCCTTCGTGAAAGTGTTGATCCGGACGAACCAAATCTTCTGATAGACGAAACCATAGAAATAAAGGTTGTAAGGAGTTGTTTGTTTTTTATCGAAGGCCTGATCTTCTACAAAAGATGGCAGTACATAAGGAGACTACACAGAAATTCTTGCCTGCTATTTGGAAGATAATAACATGTTACGCGCTTTAAATTTGCTTATCCCTTCATCCAAAAACCTGACATAAGTGCTTATATCAGCCGTATAAGCTCTGGGTGGAGTGAGCAATTTTCCTTCATTATCAAGTAAAACATAATAAGGTTGTGCTCCTATTCCATAATTAGAATATTGAATATCAAAATTTCGGTCGCCCAAGGTAATGATTTGTTTGTCAAGCGCTTTGGAGAAGTATTGTTGGTCTTTGGGTAGTTCAAACTTATCATCCACATATAAAGAGACCATCACATATTCGTTTCTTAATCTTTTCAGCACTTCCGGATCAGGCCAAACTGACTTTTCCATCTTCCTGCAATTAACACAACCCCAACCGGTGAAATCGACGAATAATGGTTTCTTCAATTCTTTGGCTTTGGCCAATGCCTCATCATATTCAAAATACAAGTCAAGGCCCAGGGGCGATTCAAAGAGTGACCCGTATTTTTTAGCTACCGGAAGCTCACTACTATTTTCCTGGTACGGTTGATTGTGCACATTTGCCTCAAGGGTAAATTCAGAATAAACAGGAAGAAATCCACTTAAAGGTTTAAGCGGTGCGCCCCACAATCCCGGAACCATATAAATAGCAAAAGCAAGACTCACGAGGGCAAACAGTAATCTAGGTACGGAAATATGAGACGAATCTCCATCAAGTGCCAGCCGGATTTTACCTAGGAGATACAATCCTAACACAAGGAAAATGATAATCCAGATTGATAAAAATATATCACGGGAAAGGAAGTTCCAATGATAAGCCATATCAACTTTGGAAAGATAGATAAAACTAAGGGCGAGTTCTATAAATCCAAAAGATACCTTGATAGTGTTCATCCAACCGCCTGATTTGGGGAGTTTTTTTAATCCTGATGGAAACCAGGCAAACAAACCAAAGGGCAGTCCAAGTGCCAGTCCAAAAGCTGAAAATCCAATCAATGGTTTCACAAATTCTCCATCTCTGGAAACAATAGAAATAAGGTTAGCTACGAAGGGCAGGGTGCAGGAAAATGACACCAGTACCAGTGAAAAGGCCATGAAAAAGATACCGATCAGACCACCTCTGTCAGACAAAGATTCAGATTTATTGATCCAGCTCGAAGGAACACGGATTTCGAAAACGCCTAAAAATGATAAGCCAAAAAGAAAAAAAAGCACAAAAAACAAAAGGTTGAAAAACCAGCCGGTAGATAATTCATTGAGCTTTTGTTCATTGGTAAATAATGAAACGAGGATGCCCAGCAACACAAAAATTACAATGATGAAAAATCCATATAGAAATGCATTGAAACGACCCTGCTGCTTGCTTTTATTTTGTTTCAGAAAAAAACTAATGGTGAGAGGAATAACGGGCCAGACACATGGCATCAGCAAAGCAATAAGTCCATAGCCAAATCCTGCCAGAAATGTTTGCCAGTAACTCATCCTTCTCACGTCATCTTCATCAGCTTCAGTATTGACCTGAGCAGTTGCCATCGTTGAATCGATAACACCCACAGAAGAAATTGCTCCAACGGAAGTTGTATCGGGAATTGAATCCTTACTTATGGTTCCAACTGAAGCACGATCATCAATTTGCTTCATCGCTGCACCAACAGTATCAATAGCCGGTGTACCCGTTAATTTAAACTCAAACTTCTGATCGCTGGGTGGATCGCAGGATCGATCATTGCATGTCATAAAACTGACCATCCCATTTACGAAAACATCTGAAGCATTGATCTTCACTCTCTGGGAAAATGTCACATACTCTTCATACCATATCAATTTCATATCATCAAACAACGGCTCGATCGCTTCTTTACGGTTGCCAACTTCTTTTACGATTCCAATGCGCTTATAGTCCTTTGAGTTTTCAAATGTAAATGATGATGGTATAGGACCGCCTTCACCAATAAACTGGCTATATAAATGATAACCAGCGCCAATTTTAGCTTTTATAAGGAGATCGAACTCGTCTGATTTGATCTTTTTGGTATCGAAACTCCACTCTACATTCGGATTGGCATATTGGGCAGATATGCTAAACGAAAAAGCCGTCAGCAATAAAAACAAAAACAGTAATCTAATTACAGCACTTTTAGGCATGAAGCAAAATTGTACTATTATTTATCCAAGACACAAGGGACTCACGCAATTAACACTTTATTAAACAAGCTACCACAACACAATGGGTATTGGTTAAAACTCAATTTTTACGCTGATCAGCAATAAGTGTTTCAATTGCTGCTGTTAACGTAAGAGGTCATCCATCACATCCACTTCCAAAGCTTCGGCATAACTGATAAAAGTTTCGAACAATAATTTACCGTCAGTATTCCCGAGCATGTCTTCAGAAGCCCTTTCCGGATGTGGCATCATGCCGAAAACATTCCGCGTTTCATTGCAAATGCCTGCGATATTTGCCATTGATCCATTAGGATTTCCTGTATCATTCACCCTGCCGCTCTCATCACAATACTGAAAAATCACCTGCTTGTTTTTTTGTAAACGATCAAGTGTTTGCTGATCGGCATAATAGCGTCCTTCAGCGTGTGCAATCGGAATTTTGTAAGCACTTCCAGGCATTAATCCCTTAGTAATAGCCGATTCTGCGCCGGAAGGAGTGATGAAAACATTTTTGCAAATGAACTGCTGACCGGCATTTCGTAATAACGCACCAGGAAGCAAACCAGCTTCGCAAAGAATTTGAAATCCATTGCAAATGCCCCAGACAAATCCACCGCTGTTGGCAAATTCCACCACGGCATTCATAATAGGTGAAAAACGGGCAATCGCACCTGAACGAAGGTAATCGCCATACGAAAATCCTCCCGGCAGCATAATACAATCATTCAGGCTAAAATCAGGGAGTGATTTGTCTTTATGCCAAATCACAACAACTTCCTGTTGCAGTACTGATTCCAATACATGAATAAGATCCCGATCGCAATTGGAACCAGGAAAAACTACTACACCAAACTTCATGTAAATTAAATTAAGGGATTAAAAAGGTAGTAGAACTGAAAAAAAAGAATGGCCAAAATTAAGCATAAATGAACGACTTCAACAATAGCTTTTCGCCTGAACTCTGCAAAGAAAAATGCAAACGCTAAACCTGCCGGTATGCACAGCCAGACAAAATGGAACAATTCTCCCGTAAACTGTATCAAAAGTGATAGAATTCCTGCCACAAAGAACCATGCCACTACAATCAGATAATTGCGCACCTGTACTACCATACGAAACAGATTGGATTGTATAAACGTAGCTGCCCAAACAAGAATGGCAAGCACAGGTATTCCAATAGCGAATATGCGGATGTTGCGTTCGATTGCCGCCGCATTGAACCGTAATTCTGAGATAATAAGTGAGTTCAGAAACTCAGGAAGCTGATGAATCCAAAAAAAGTAAACACCGATAAAATAATACGGCAATACGAGTCCAATGGCCGCAATCAGGTATTCACGTAAACTGAAAGGCCTCAACACCATGAGCGCTGCCAAAACAAAAAGAAAAAAAACGATGTATGGAAAAAAGAAAAGCGAAGCAATAGCAATCAGGAAGGAGGTATCAAAAACGGGAGCCGTCACTTTATCCTTTTTGTACCATGCAAAAATCCGCGCAAGCGCCATCAGCAAAAAAGTATTGGCGATAAGCGCTGAAGTAAGCAAGGTGAATTCGACAAAAAGAGAAGAAACTAAGATAAAAGAGAAAGCAGGCAAATACGACGACTTAGCCATGATACGGTAATAATTAACCAGGTAATTGAAATACAATGCCTGGAAAAACAGTAATGCTGTGCTTATGACATGAAATATAAAATTGCGGTCACCGGCAAATGTTGCAATCGCCTGGTAGGTAAGCCCACTGAGCAAATTGGCATTTTCAGGCACTTCAAAAACAACAGGCTGTGCAAAAAGCACAATCCGCAGTAATACAGTATAAAGGAGCAACATGAAAATAACAGCAGGATGATACGACCGGAATATGCTGACCAATGGAGAATGTTTTTAAAATATGATTTTAACAAACTGAAGGTAATTTCTTTTTAAGCTTGGCACCACCACTTCATTCGGAGCCACCTGTTTTGCGGCCTGGGGAATGATCATGACACCTTTTCTGTCGGCATTAAAAACCTCCACATGCTGTTGCTTTCCGGTTACGTCAATATTATAGCCACCCACACTTGTTTGTCCATTTTGAACATCATTGTAAATAAAGTGCAGTGCAGCAGGTGAAATGACAGTTGCAAAGGAAGAGTAGTAACCGCCATCACCTTCCGTAGCCTGCTTCTTGTGAAGAATTTGTTTCCAATTGAGTGACAAATCATCGTTAAAAGAAAAAACAGCCAATTCATCATAGTGATAATAATTAACCGTAAAGCCGGAGCTGATTCCAAAAGTGCCATAACCTGAGTTATTAAATGATTCGGATGAAACTGAAATTGCTTCCGTAATCAGTATACCACCACCATCTCTTGTAACAATCAGTTCCTTTGGCTGAAACTCAAAAAATCCATCATTCTTACGTGGCGGTTTATTTCCTGTGAGCTGTGATATGAAATCGAGAGAGTGCGGCTCAAATTTTTTGGCAGGCAAAGAATCATTTTCACGCAATACAAAGAAATATGCACCTTCAGATTCAACTCCCGCAGCGCTTGCATATAAACCTGCCATGAGCAATTTCCCGGAGCTTAAATCGATCTTTACTTTGCACGGAGTCAGCAAATGATTTTTCTCAAAGAATTCAGTTTCACTTAAATGCTGTCCCTTCGCTTTGATGTGAAAAACATGAAGCCCTGAAAAAGTAAAATCGTTGTTGAAATTCTTAGTATAGCTTTCTCCCACCACTACTGATGCATTGCCTTGTGTGTCTACTACCGCTTCAATCAATATTGGAATTTCCATACTTTTTATTTTCCAGGAACTAGACCAGAACTTGTGAAGGTGGAAATTGTAACATCGTGCATGAAGCAGGTCGTTGGAATTAAATGCCGCATCCTGATAATAGATCAGAATTTTTGATTTATCCGGATTGAATGCAAAATGGAGATCAGGAGCTGCGTTGACAAGGGTTCTGTTGATGGTATCTACAATGTAAGACAGTGGTCCCGGTTCAAGCTTTGCATTCGTTCTGAAAGCTTTAAGAAGTGTGACATTTTTGACGATAATGGAATAAAAAAAAATAATGGAATCTTCATACAAAACAATCTGCTCAAGCTTGGCATTCTTCTCCTTTTTGGGAGTGGCTTTTTTCCATCTAAGCTGCATGTTGTCGTAAAAAGCAATCATTTCATCGGTATTTCTGCCGAGCGCATGCACAATTGTACCTTGAAGATTCTTGCCCAGCACATCCACCCTTGCATAACCCGTTGTTACTTTTTGAGGTGCTGAAAACAAAATTTCCTGCGAAAAAGAGCAGCAGGGTATTAAGGAAGTGATCAACAATCCAAAACAAATTTTAAGAAACATGCGCAACAGATTTTCCTGTTCAAAAATACTTAAAACGTGAATGAAGCCGCTAAGATATAACACATCAATGCTAATATTAAAAAGCTTTAAGAATGCAAAGCTTCAAAATTATGAATTAGAAAATCGAGTCGATCGTCTAAGTATTTATAAATGTTATCAGGCTTACTGATGGACAAAGCCAATTCATTTTATATTTACCGGATGCTTGATTCCAAACCATCATTGCTGTGGATTGCATTCATTTTAAATTGTCCTTTCTTACTCTGTGCTCAGTCAAATGCAAACTTTAACAGTAATGTTGTGTGGAAAGGCTGGGGAATTGCACCAACCTATTCTCACGGAAGAGTGATCAGGCATACGCCCAACTTTCAACCGGAGATTGAAGGGCCGTCCAATGCTTTTGAAATAAATTTATCCAAACAAACACATGGCTCCAAAGACTGGCAGCAATTGTATCACTATCCGTTACATGGAATTGCAATCGCCTACACTGATTATGGAAATAAAGAAGTGCTCGGCTACGGAATTTCGATTTTACCCAACCTTGATATTCCTTTGATACGCGGTGAACGACTGTGCCTTCATTTGAGAATCGGAACAGGCATTGCATTTTTATCAGAGCATTATGATTACAACAATAATCCGGAAAATAATGTGATTGCAACCACTATTAATAATACCACTTCATTTTCTTTGGGAGGAAGCTGGCGGTTTGCCCGCAATTTCTCTTTCCTTGCAGGCGGTTCGCTTACCCACTTTTCATCCGGTGCTGTTAAAACTCCTAATCTTGGTATCAACATTAAAGCATGGAACGTGGGGTTACGCTATGAACCGGTGCCGTATGATAAAAGTGAATTCATAAAAAGGAACCTTGCTCCGCTTCATAGAAGAGTGCTGTTCAACGTTGCCGCAGGGCTTGGTTTCCAGGAGCAATTACCTGCTGAAGGACCGATGTATCATGTTTATCAATTTCAGCTTTCAGCAGGCACATTACTTACACGATGGAACAAACTTTCCATCGGGGCAATGGGGACGTATAAGGAGGCTGCAAATAGTTTTATTAAACACGAAGAAATTTATCCTGATCAATATTTCCTCCACTCCTGTGCTGTATCAGGTTTTATAAAAGATGAATTTTTGTTTGGCTTTGCAGGCGTCTCGATAGTGGCCGGTTATAATTTTTACAAACCTTCTCCGCTGGAATATGGGTTTTATCAAAAGTTAGGAGTGCCCATTTACCTGCCTCCATTTGGAAAAGAAAAACATGAGCAGTTTTCTATTGGTGTATATGTGACTGCCGGAGAATTTACCGCCGATTATGTATCGGTGGATGCAGGGTTTGAATTTTAGCCTCACATTAATTTTCTATAAGTCTCTCTTTCTTCCTGATACAATTGAGACCTGCTTATTTTGTTGAATTGCCAAACAGCGATTCCATTTTCTTCTTTCTGAATGCAAAAATTCCTTCCACTCTTTTTTGTACCGTAAGCCGGTTGATGATATCACCTAAAAACCAACCCGGCACTTTCCAGCTCACAATATCAGTCATCTTCACTCCTTCAGGCACTGCTTCAAAAAAGTGCTCGTGGTGCCAGTAAGCAAACGGACCGCTACGTTGCTCATCAATAAAATGACGTTGGTATTCTACGGCTGTAATTTCAGTGGTCCAGTTTAATGGAATACCTAATAAAGGACTGACTTTATATTTGATCAGCATGCCAGCGTACACTTTGTCCTCCGGATTGAATGTAGATAGAATATTAAAATTCATTTCCGGTGGTGTGATCTTGTTCAGGTTTAGCGGAGAAGAAAAAAAATCCCATGCTTCGTTCAATGGAATGGAAATGATTTGTGTGTGCTTTAATGTATGTAGACTCATTTACTTTTCTTTTTTTATCGTTGCACTATCTGGTTCCTGAAATTCCACCGTCCATTTTTATTACCTGGCCGGTAACAAATTTCGATTCATCACTTAATAGCCAATAGGCAAGTGATGCAATGTCATTCGCTGATCCTATCTGTTTTAATGGATGACGTTCTTTTGCTGCCTGAAACTTGCTCCCGGAATCAGTAAAACGAGCGGAAAGTGGCGTTTCAGTAAGTGAAAGTGCTATTGCATTTACCCTGACAGCAGGAGCCAGTTCGGCAGCCAGTGAGCGCATCAATCCTTCAACCGCGCCTTTAGCTGCTGCAATGGAACTGTGGAAACTCATTCCTGTTTCCACCGCTACTGTACTGAATAAAACAATGGAAGCAATTGCTTCCTTCTTTAAGTTGGGCAGATATTTTTGAATCGTTTTCACGGCACCAAGGACATTGATGCTGAAGTCATTCAAAAAGTCTTCATCGCGAAGGGATCTGATTGGTTTTAGGGTGATGGAACCCGGACAATACACCAAGCCATGCAGAGGCATTTCGATTTCAGGAAGTGCATCTTTCAAAATATCCGCAGCATAAAATTCCACTTGCGAAAGATTCAGTTCACGTGCGTTGCGTGCAACGATTATGGGTTTATTTCCATCAACCATTATTTTTTTTACCAGTTCGAAACCAATTCCTGATGAGCCGCCGGCAATGAGATAATTTTTCATTCCGCGTATTAACAGCGAAATGAGGGAAAGGTTTTCTGAGGCTGCAAACAAAAATTCTTTGGATGAAGTGATACCTCAACGGCAAAATGCTACCCTCAGGCGGAAAGGTTACGATCCGGTGCTCATTTGCTAGTCCGGTTTTTCAATTACCAATATGCCCTCAGATTTGATCCCGTTTGCTTCCACCGTGTATTTATATTTTCCTGCTTGTAAATAATAGTTTCCATTGTCTGCTTTTTTCAACTTTATTTTATCGTCATCTTCTTTCAGGTCTTTGTTCAAAAATTGTTCGTATGAAACATTCTGTGTTGAATCCGTTGAAAAATCATAATCGAAATAATTCAATCCTTTCACACCATCATAACTCAATTTATTCAACACCAGACTACTGTCTGCAAAAATGGTGATAGTTACTTTAGCCGGCTGATTCAGATATACTGGAATTTTTAATTGTGGTTTTGCAATGGTGTCCCAATTAAAATCTTTTTGTCCCCAATTTTTATTATAGGCAACAGGTTCAATGGAGAAAACAAACAATGGCTTTTGCAATATCGAATCGCGTAGCTGTTGCAATTCCTTCACGGAAGCAATGTAGATGGATCTGCCATGTGTTCCAAGAATTAAATCGTGATCACGGGGATGAATCACCAAATCATGTACAGCCACTGCCGGTAATTTACCGTTCATGCTCATAAAGGTTTTGCCGCGATCAAGTGATACATAGCAACCATTATCTGTTCCTACATACAATATGTTTTCATTTACAGGATCTTCTTTCACCACATTGATAGGTTCCATCGGGAGCGTGGTTCCGATACGCGACCATGTTGTTCCAAAATCCTCAGAAGAATACAGGTAGGCAGCAAAGTCATCCCAACGATATCCACTCAACGCAGCATAAACCCGAGACTCTTTAAATGCTGATGCCTGTATCCTGCTCACCCATAAATCCTGCGGTAACTTTTCTGAAATTTTTGTCCAGCTATTGCCGCCATCCTTTGTTACATACATTAATCCGTCATCGCTTCCGGTATAAATCAAACCAAATTTTAATGACGACTCCTGAATACTTGTTAAAGTTCCATAGGGAACATCTCCCTTTTTTCCACCCTTGGTGAGATCCGGTGAAATCGGTTTAAAATCGCTCCCATTGTTGAGTGAACGGAATAATTTGTTCGCGCCAAAATAAACGATGTCGGCATTGTGTGTAGAAAGGCAGATCGGCGATTGCCAGTTCCACCGGTACGGACGTTCGCCAAGTTCATGTGATGGGGTGATATATTTGGATGTTCCTGTTAGTGTGCTCACGCGAAAATAATTTCCGAATTGAAACCCTGTATAAACATTACTTCCTCCGCGTGTATCAACAGCTACCTGCATTCCGTCGCCATCCATAATTTCTTTAAATGGATAAATGCCTGTCTGATGCCACTCATTTGAATTGGTGGTGTTGCTGCTTCCAAACCATACACCGTTATCCTGCAGTCCTCCATATACGTTGTATGGTTTTTCATTGTCGTAATTCACAGAGTAAAACTGACCAACTGGCGGATTGTTACACTTCATCCACGTCTTTCCATCATCGTAAGATATATTTACGCCACCGTCATTGCCATTGATCAAATGACCTTTTTTATCCGGATCGATCCATAAAGCGTGATGATCAACGTGCACATTTTCCTGGTTGATATCGCGGAATGTTTTTCCACCATCATCAGAACTGAGCACCACGAAGCCAACGAGATAAACCTTATCAGGATTATTTTTAACAACACGAACCTGTGCGAAGTAGTAACCGTAGGTATAAAAAAGCTCGTCCATATAATCATTGTAGGGTTTTACCCAGGTTTTTCCACCATCATCGGAGCGGTACAATTCAGCGCCAACCACATCGGTTTCGAATAGCAGTGAGTTGGCATCGTCTAAGTATTCCACCAGCGTTTGCGGCGTAATCGTTCCTGATTTCATCAGCGTTAAAATGGTATCGGCAGTGTATTTCTCCGGAAAATTTTCATCGCGTAAAAAATTTTCCACTTTCTTTTTCTGCAATTGTTGAAAAGCGGAAACATTCATCGTACGCAACATGTCTTTGGTGAGCAGTGTAGTGTCTTCTTCTTTTTTCTTTTCACGGCGGAATTGATTATCGAGAAAAGCATACAGGACGGTGTTGCCATTTTTTATTCCCGCATCTAATCCAATACGCCCAACACCATCGCCATGAGGAAAAGTATTCGTTCCATCCGTAATCAGTTGCCAGCTTTCGCCTGCATCTATGCTTTTATAAATACCTGATGAAGGTCCGCTTTCCTGGAAATTCCAGGCCCGTCGATTACGATCCCATGCAGTTGCATAAAGAAAGTTCTTATTGCCCGGATCGATTATGATATCGATGCAGCCGGTGTGATCATTTACAAAAAGTGTTTGCTTCCAGGTTACGCCACCGTCTGTAGTTTTATATACGCCTCGTTCTTTATTGTCAGAATATAAATGACCGAGGGCCGCAACATACACTACATCGGCATTTTCCGGATCCAAAACGATCCGGCCGATATGCTGACTTTCATTCAATCCCATATTCTTCCATGATTTTCCACCATCTTCACTTTTATAAATCCCAACGCCTGCGTAGGAAGAACGGCTGGAATTATTTTCACCGCTGCCAATCCATATAATGCTGTTTTTCCAATCCACCGCAATGTCACCGATAGTCATAACTGCTTCATGATCGAAGAGCGGAGTAAATGACATTCCGTTATTATCCGTGCGCCACAAACCACCGGAGGCAAAGGCCACATAAAATTGTGCTGAATTTTCAGGATTCACGTCTACATCAGTAACACGGCCACTCATAATTGTCGGGCCGACATTTCGAAATTCAACCTGCTGCACCAATGAGCTTTGATCAAGCTCGTTTCTGACATCAAATCCCTGTAATCTTTTTACTGCTGTCGTAAACGGTGGAGGTGATACAGGCGTGGTAGAAGATTTTTTTTGAGCGAAGCACCATGAGCTAATGAACAAAAGAAGCAAGCAGATTTTTTTCATGCGCGAATTTCTTGATGGTGATGAAAATACAAGAAAAGATCAGATCAACATAGAAACTTCGACAAAAGAGAAAGCCATGCAGCAGAGGAACGTCTCCATAACCTCCAATAATCAGTTTAAAAACTCAAACATATTTCAGGCTGACATCATCATTGAATAACTGCTCAAAAAAGAGGCTGAAATTAAATAGGAATCATAAATGTTTGAATGGTGACACTTGTATTCATTTACATTTTGCTATTTCACACCTGAACAAAATTGCTTTCATGATAACAATCAGAAATTTTCAATTGAAAAAATATTGCTTCGCTGTATTTTGAACTGAAAAATGTGGAATCAATTATACTTCACGCGACTAAATCCACTTTCTTTGCTCAAAAAGATGGAAAAAGAATTAAAGAGCAGTAATATTTTCAAGAAACTCACGACCGCATTTACCGGTTTGCTGATTCCATACCGAACAGAAACCAGCATCAGGATTCAAACTGCAGTTGTAGTTGCTGGCACTTTGTTTGGCTGGTATCTGCAGATCAGCAGGACAGACTGGATTCTTTTAGTGTTGGCAGCAGCTTTATTGCTGATCACTGAATGTATCAACACAGCCATTGAGCAACTGGTTAATTTTGTTTCACCAGGCTACCATGAAATGGCCGGGAAAGTAAAAGATATTGCCGCCGGAGCCGTCTTTTTAGCAGGCACTGCCGCTTTGATCATTTGCATTTTAGTTTTCGTTCCTTACTTCAACAAATAATTTACGATGCAATTAATAGTTGTTGCAGATACTGTTACAGAAAAGCGATTTCTTGAAGTGCCGCTTTCGATCTATAAAAATGATGCTAACTGGGTTCGCCCGTTGGACAATGATATCAAAGCAGTTTTTGATCCTGATAAGAATAAACTTCTGAAAACAGGTGCCGCCATACGGTGGATTTTGGAAAATGAAGATGGGAAGCTGATTGGAAGAATTGCCGCTTTTGTAAATGAAAAAACAGCACGTACATCAGAATATGTGACGGGCGGTATAGGTTTTTTTGAATGCATCAATGATCAAAAGGCAGCGAATATTTTATTTGATGCTTCTAAAGAATGGTTATTATTAAAAGGAATGGAAGCGATGGATGGGCCGATTAATTTTGGTGACCGTTCATCGTGGTGGGGTTTGCTGTTTGAAGGATTTGAGCCGCCCAGTTACCAGATGAATTACAATCCGCCCTACTACATTCAACTCTTTGAGTCGTATGGTTTTCAGACTTACTTTAACCAACTGGTTTTCAGGTACAATATTCAGGATGAAGTGCCAGAACTATTCAGAGCAAAAGCGGAACGCATCTTCAGAAGCAGTGCCTTCCGGTTTGAACATGTAGATAAGAAGCAACTTAATAAGTATGCTGCCGATCTCACGCAGGTTTACAATGAAGCCTGGAGCAAAATGGGATTTTTTAACCCTGTGACTTTAGAACAGATGATGACAGCGATGAAAAAGATGCTTCCCATTATGGATGAGAGACTGATCTGGTTTGGCTATTTCAAGGATCGTCCGATTGCGTTTTTTGTGATGCTACCGGAAATCAACCAGGTGATTCGCTATCTGAACGGTCGCCTTGATTGGTATGGCAAGTTAAAGTTTGCGTGGTATCGCTGGCGTGGTGTGATTGATAAAATGTCGGGAATTTTATTTGGTGTAGTGCCCGATTTTCAAGGCAAAGGAATAGATGGTGCATTGATTGTAGCAACCGGGAATGTAGTACAACCTTTAAAAAAGTACAAAACTTTGGAAATGAACTGGATTGGCGATTTCAATCCCAAGATGATCCGTATGGTGGAAAATTTAGGGACCACTGTTTCTAAACGTTATCGTACTTACAGGAAAATATTTGATCCTTCGAAACCATTTTTTCGGGCACCTATGGTAGATTAAGGATAAAATACTTTATTTAGCATTCATATTTTTTCATTCAGTTTATTTATATGCCTGATAGAACCCATTTTCATGAGCTTGCAATGGAAAGATTGCAAGAGACCAAATTACTTTCCGCAAATGGACATTTTACAGGAGCCCGCTATCTAAGCGGATGTTTAAGCTGCGTAAATCAAGGTTGCAAAAATTGACAGAACTGAAACGGGAGAAATCTCAAAATCATTTTTAACGCATAACTTTGACAGACTTATAAAATTGGGGGGATTGCAGAAATTCTTAAATCAAGAGATTTCTAAAAATCCTCAATTCGCGGCGAACTGGTCGTTAATAGCTGGTTGGAAGGAATCTGACCGATACAATAAAATTGGTTCTTCTTCTAAAGCGGAGATGGAAGAAATTTTAAGTGCGATTGAAGACAACGAGAACGGAA
Organism: Chitinophagaceae bacterium; assembly: GCA_016717285.1. Lineage (NCBI taxonomy): Bacteria > Pseudomonadati > Bacteroidota > Chitinophagia > Chitinophagales > Chitinophagaceae > Chitinophagaceae bacterium. The sequence goes on along the minus strand of JADKFU010000005.1, from coordinate 619,050 downwards.
TTTTAAACTGGATAACAAAACTATGGTAGGTGAACTAACAATCGAAAATACTTTGCGACAAATTGAAAAGTATTTTCTCAGGCAACTCGACTTTGAATTAGCGGGAAGATCATGTGATTTTATCCTATTAACTCCCTCTGAATCCGGTTTTGAAAACCCTCAATATTCATGGTTATTAAGTGACAGAAGATTTGACCACTATTCTCAACTAATTATTATCCGGGAATTACTTGAAATCTTTCGTGAAAACCTGAGTGAGGAAGAATATCTCTCCATAGCAAGAATTAACATTATCAATAGCCAGAGTCCGTTAGTTAGAAACATCAGATCAATGTTTCCTCTTAACAAAGAATTTATTGAAATAACTGATGTTGTTGTTGCTGGTGAAAAAATCAATTATGCGATACTCATTAATTCCAAAAGGCTTCAGTTACTTAAAGCTGGTAGAGCAGTAACTATTACCAGAAATGATGGAATTGAAATAAATGCTGGGATAATTTCAATGGATCATACTTATCAAATTAAATATTGGACTGGCAAAGGTCTCAGGGAGCTTTTCAATACGAGTGCATCTTCGGAAGAAATAATTATCGCTGATTCAAACAAATCGAAAGATGATGCTTTTCTGTCGGAACAAAACTATATTGCTTATATCAATTACGATGAAATTCTGAGTATCAGTTAAATTAATAGATGTTTCCAGATACATTATCGCATGAATTTTCAACATTTGCTGAGGTAATACTTCCATTATCACTACAGATAAACTACACGTACGGTATTCCAAAAGAACTTGAAGCTAACGCCACCATTGGAAAACGTGTCGAAATTCAATTCGGTCAGCGAAAGATTTATGCGGGAATCATTAAACGCATTCACCACCAAACTCCAAAGGAATACAGAATCAAACCCATCATCTCTGTATTGGATGAATCTTCAATAGTTACGGAAACGCAATTGAAGTTTTGGGAGTGGATGGCCGGTTATTATTTGTGTGCTGAAGGAGATGTAATGAATGCCGCGTTGCCCAGCGGATTTAAGCTGGAGAGTGAAACCAGCATTGTAATGCATCCTGCTTTCGATGACAACTTTTCAAATCTTTCCGATAAAGAATACCTGATTGCTGAAGCGCTGCATTTACAAAAAGAGTTAACCATTGACGAGATCGGGAAAATTCTACGGCAGAAAACAGTATATCCGATCGTTCAAGCGTTGCTGAAAAAAAATGTAGTGTTGGTGAAGGAACAATTGCTCGAACGTTTCAAGCCAAAGATGGAAACCTTCATCCGCATTAATCCTGTATATGAAAAGGATGATCAATTGCGACCGATCTTTGATGAACTCGAAAGAAAAGCACCTAAGCAACTGGCATTGCTGATGGCTTATACACACCTCAGCAATCTCCACGGTACACGCTATAAAGAAATTCTGAAAAGTGATCTGCTGGAAAAATCAAAAGCCGACAATGCCGCATTGAATGCATTGCTGAAAAAAAATATTTTCCTGCAACAGCAGAAAGAAACAGGGCGAATCAACGAAGTGGAATCTGAGAACATCACATTTGATCTGACATTACCACAGGAAGAAGCGTTAAAAAATTGCGCGAAACAATTTGCTGAAAAGAATGTAACGCTGCTGTATGGCGTAACGGGCAGCGGAAAAACAAATGTGTACATAAAGTTGATGGAGGCAGCACTTGCATCAGAAAAACAAGTGTTGTATCTGCTACCGGAAATTGCATTGACAACACAGATCATTGAAAGGTTGCGCAAACAGTTCGGTAAAAAAATAGGTATCTATCACTCACGTTTCAATCCGCAGGAACGTGTGGAAATCTGGAATAAGCTATTACATGGTGAATACCAGATTATTCTTGGCGCACGCTCAGCATTGTTTCTTCCATTTGAAAACCTCGGACTGGTGATTGTGGATGAAGAGCATGATTCTTCTTACAAACAAAATGATCCCGCTCCCCGTTACAACGGGCGTGATGCAGCCATTTATCTTGCAAGTTTACACGGTGCAAAAACTTTGTTGGGAAGTGCCACACCATCACTGGAGAGTTATCACAATGCCACAGCAGGCAAGTTTGGTCGTGTTGAACTAAACGAACGATATGCAGGACTTGAAATGCCGGAGATAGTACTAACCGATGTGAAAGATGCGAAGAAGAAAAAACAATTGCATGCACATTTCACTGCAATGTTGTTGGATGAATTGAAAGTAACCGTTGACAAAAAAGAACAGGCCATACTTTTTCAAAACCGGCGTGGCTATGCGCCTTACATGGAATGTGAAACATGCGGTTGGACAGCGATGTGTCCGAATTGTGATGTACACCTCACCTATCACAAATTTCAACATGAATTGAAATGTCATTATTGCGGACATAGAAAAAGTTCGTTCTCACAATGTCCGGCCTGTGGCAGCAGTCAACTAAAAATTACAGGATTCGGAACGGAGAAGATTGAAGATGACCTGAAAGTTTTTCTTCCGGGCGTTGTTATCGCACGGCTGGATTATGATGCAGTGAAAAGCAAGAATGGTTATCAAAAAATAATCGGTGCTTTTGAGCGCAACAAAACACAGGTGCTCGTAGGAACACAGATGGTGACCAAGGGTTTGGATTTTGAAAATGTTTCATTGGTTGGAATATTGAATGCCGATCAGTTGATTAACTATTCCGATTTCCGGTCTGCTGAACGTGGCTTCCAGGTGATGTCGCAGGTGAGCGGCCGCTCAGGAAGAAAGAACAAACGTGGCCGCGTGATTATTCAAACCAGCAACATGAACAATGCATTGTTGCCCTTTATCATCAATCATGATTACCGTGGATTTTATGCGGAAGAAATCAGGCACCGTCAAAAATTTCAATATCCGCCTTTTACAAGATTGATTCAACTTATTTTCAAACACAAGGATAAAAAAACGGTGTGGGAAGCGAGTCACCTTGTTGCAAACGCTTTGCAAAAAGAATTGCAGAAGAAATTATTAGGACCTGCAGAACCGTCGATTGCACGTATTAAAAATCAATATTTAGTTCAGGTGCTTATCAAGCTGGAACGGTCCGGTACATTGATTCAACACACTAAAAAAAGAATAAGGGAAGAATTAGACCGATTGGCGGAAGGGAATAAATATCGTTCGGTACATGTAGTGGTGGATGTGGATCCGTATTAGATTTACTACTGCTTTTTCAGCATCTCTGTAAATGTTTCAATATCGATCACATTTATTTTCAGAAATGAAAATGCTCAGCACCTTAAAATGTGAGTCGTTTGCCTGTCTTCTATAAAATGCATCAAAAGCATGAATGATGTAACATTTTCATAAAATTATGCAACACCATCCGCTGTGAAGGTGCTTAGGTTTGCAGGTTGACAATGAAGTCAACAATCAAAAAATAAAAATTCATGAAACCTGAAAAACTATTCCCCATCGCAGCGATGCTATTTGTTTTTGTAATGGGAAGCTGCAATAAAGAAGCGGATCCGGATGTTTCTTCCGGAATTTCTCCACTTGAAAAGATTGCGCCTGAACTACTTGGGCCAGCAAAAGTTGACCTTGGCGCTGCAGGCAAATTTGTGATACTGTCAAAAACAGGAATTACTGATGTCTTTCCTTCTGCTGTTACCGGAGATGTGGGAACAAGTCCGATTACCGGAGCAGCACTTCATCTGGCCTGTACAGAAGTAACTGGTACCATTTATACCGTAGATGCAGCCGGTCCGCTTCCATGCAGGGTGATCAACGCAATCAAGTTAACCAATGCTATAGGTGATATGCAAACTGCTTATACAGATGCAGCAGGCCGTTCCAATCCTGATTTCCTGAATTTGGGTGCCGGAAATATCGGAGGTAAAACACTAAAGCCCGGACTTTACAAATGGACAAGCGGAGTTACTATCCCAAGCGATGTCACTATCAAAGGCAATCCGAATGATGTCTGGATTTTCCAGGTTGATGGTACGCTCAACATGAGTTCTGCCGTCCAAATTACTTTGGCAAGCGGAGCACAGGCGAAGCATATTTTCTGGCAGGTTGCCGGTAGTGTTACTTTAGGAACTACCAGTCATTTTGAAGGAAATATACTTGGGCAAACGGGTATTCATCTAAAGACTGGCGCATCCATCAACGGAAGAATGCTGGCACAAACAGCAGTAACACTTCAAATGAATACTGTTGTAAAACCACAATAATTAACAGTTTCAAAATCGTGAAGGAGTCCTGCTAATTCAGTTGGGCTCCTTTTTTATTCCTTTGAATTGCAATGATTGATTTGAATCTCGGATTTAAAATTATCAGGTAGATCCTTTGCCCAATTTTATTATTACTAAATGTGAATTCGCAACTCAAATCAGTTATTTTTTCTGACCAATCAATTAACTTTTCCTCATCTCCCACTTCATCAAACTTCTCGAAGCCAGGGATTTTAATTTGTACAGCGCAACCCGGGAAAAATTAAAATTTGCATTTTGCCTTAACCGTTGCAACGACATCTCATTGTAAATCCACCGCACTGCATAATCATAATACTTCCGTGAATAGGTACGCTTAAAGTCAATCTGGCGATCAGTGGAAGATTCCCATGGAAGCTGTTCAATAAACTGTGATTCAACTTCTTCATACAATGGAGTTCCTTTAATCGGATAAGCAACAGTGATCGTGTATTGATCAGGATCAGATGTTTTTAAATGTTCGAGTGTGAGTTGCACATCTTCATCGGTTTCACCCGGATAACCCACCATGATAAAAGTGCCGGCCTGAATCCCATACTGTTTTGAAAGTTGAATCATCTCGCGCACCTGGTTCACTTCTACCCTTCTGTCCATAGCATCAATCACTTTTTGTGAACCACTTTCCGCACCAATCCAAACACGGAAGCAACCGGATTCCTTCAGCAACCGGATCACTTCTTCATTCATACGATCGCTGCGGGAAATGCACTCATAACGGATCTTCAATTGCTGCTGCTTCAGTTCCTGTGCAAATTCACGCAGCCATTTATGACTGATACTAAACACATCATCCACAAACCAAATAGTATCGACTGAATAATTTCTCTGAATAAGTGCAAGTTCTTCTACAACCTGTTTGGCAGTTCTTCTCCGATAAGTTTGACCATACACAGCACGACTGCACCATTTACAAGTGTAAGGACAACCACGCATGGTGCTGACAGAAATGGCGCTTTCACCATGTTTGTTTTTCCACGCATCGAAATATAACTGAAGGTTAACCTTTGAACGATTCGGAAATGGCAGTTCTTCCATATTACGAATGTTAGTGCGTGGTATCGATTTTATGACGTCGCCGTTTTCAGTTAAAAATGCAATACCCTGAATTTCTTCCAATTTCTTTCCGAGGTTGCCCTTATAAAACTGAGTGAGCTCGAGCATGGTTTGTTCGCCTTCACCCAAAACTAAAACGGTTGCACCTGCCTTCAAAAAATCAGAGACATGGTTACGCACTTCCGGACCGCCGAGAATTATTTTTGAATGCTGTAAATTTTCGTGCTCCTTTATAAAACGAATGATACGCAACACATTCAGTTTCGTCATCAGGTTGGTGTAGATGCCGATTACATCGGGTTGCTGAGAAAGGAGTTGTTCCTTTAATTTTTCGAAAGTTGAAAAAGTGGAATCAAAAATAAAATTGTCGAAACCATGCTCTTCCAGGAATGCAGAAATACAAAGGATCCCCAACGGTACATAAGGTCTCATGATCTCCTGCTCTTTGGGATCTTCTGCGATGAAATAGCCGTGGGTGAGGAAAATAGTCAAGAGTAGTGAGTAGTGAGCAGCGAGTAGTTAGTCATTGGTCATTGGTGGTAAAACTAATTTTTCTTTCGGAGGGAAATGTAAAAGTGGTCGGCGTAGTTGCTGAAGATTGAAAATGAAAAGATGGATTCCAGGTTATTCAAAAATGACAGGAGTGTTTTCTTTTTGGTGAAAAACGGATTGAGGTAGGAAGGCGGAATAGCGATTCCTACAGGTTTTAGTTTATTGATTTTAAACTTTTTTGCAGCAATCATTTGAATTTCAGAGGGTGAATAATACCAGGTTGGTTGCGCATCCTTTCCAAGTGAAGCTGTTATAGAATGCCTTTTATTTCTCCGGGATGCTTTGTTAGGTTTCCCTTTCCACAAAAAATACATTTGTTCCCAAATGCACTTTCTTCCCATAATGACTGCTATAAATTTGCCTCCGGTTTTTAATAAAGAACCTGCGACGTTCATTAAATCAATCAGTTCATCTTCCGGAATACAATTCAATCCACCGAAATCAGAAAAAACCAGGTCAAAGGATTCCGGTTTAAATACATTCTTCAATTCATTAAACGAGACCTGCTTTGTTTGAATCCTGTCTCCTAAAGATCTGCGTTTTATTTTTTCTTCCGCCATGCTAATCATCATTCCGGAAATATCTGTGGCCATCACATTGTGACCTTGTCCTGCTAACCAGATCGCATCTTCACCGGTGCCACAATTTAATTCCAATATCCGAAGTGATGTTCCGGTCAATTCATTGCCAAGAAAATAATGCACACGGTTGCGTTGCAATTTCCCGATAGGTGATTGGGTAAATGCACGGTCATATTCTATTGCCACAAGATCAAATGTGGCAACTGTTGCTTGTACAGGATTCGGCTGCTGTGCCAATGAAGTATTGATGTATTGGTTAAAAATACTTCAGGTCAACAAATAAATGGCTGTTTGTCTAACTTTGCCGCATAAATTATTTCCTCTTACTCACTGAAGTCGCATAAAACAAATGATTGATAAACTACAAGCCATCAAAGACCGTTGGCTCAATATACAGGAAGAACTGAATGACCCGATGGTGGTGAACAATCAACGCCGGTATGCACAACTCAACCGTGATTACAAAGAATTAGAAAAAGTGGTAGATGCATATGAGAAATACAAGCTACTGGTCAGCAATATTGGCAACAACCGCATCATTCTGAATACTGAAAAGGATGCCGATTTCCGGGATCTTGCAAAATCAGAACTCGAGCAACAGGAAGAAGAGAAGTTAAAACTGGAAGATTCCATCCGACAATTGCTGATTCCTAAAGATCCGGAAGATGAGCGGAACGCAGTGCTGGAAATTCGTGCAGGAACAGGCGGAGATGAAGCGAGTTTATTCGCCGGCGATCTGTATCGAATGTATGTGCGTTACTGCGAATCGAAGCGATGGAAAGTTGCAGCGATCTCTGAAAGTGAAGGCACGAAAGGTGGTTATAAAGAAGTAATTCTTGAAGTAACCGGTGAGAATGTTTATGGCACTTTAAAATTTGAGTCCGGTGTTCATCGTGTGCAACGTGTTCCGGAAACAGAAGCGCAAGGTCGTGTGCATACTTCGGCAGCGTCGATTGCAGTATTGCCGGAAGCTGATGAAGTGGATGTGGAAGTGCGCGATGCAGATGTGAAGATGGAAACAGCACGAAGCGGCGGCGCCGGCGGACAGAATGTAAATAAAGTAGAAACAAAAGTAATTCTCACACACCTTCCGACAGGAGTGGTAGTGATGTGCCAGACTGAAAGATCACAGTTGGGGAACCGCGAAAAAGCGATGACGATGTTGCGCACACGTTTGTATGATGAAGCACTTCGCAAACACAATGCAGCGATTGCAGGCAAGCGCAAGACGATGGTTTCAACAGGAGACCGCTCTGCTAAAGTGCGTACCTACAATTATCCGCAGGCAAGAGTAACGGATCATCGTATCGGCATGACGGTATATACGCTTCCCGATTTTATGAATGGCAACATCCAGGAAATGATTGACGCATTGCAATTGGCAGAAAATGCAGAGAAGCTGAAGGAAGGAAATGTGTTGATCTGAGCTCAGATATTCCAAATGATATTTTTTGTGTTATCAGATTGCAACACCGATCGTACTACGATGACAGGGTAAATTATTTCCTGGTAATTACCACTAAGCTTATAACAACATTTAATTACCACCCGGTTTTCTTCAGGGCCTCTTTTTAAAAAGTTAATTTCGCATTCAACTCACAACAGTCAACTTGAACCGCATCTTAATAATAGACGATGAAGAAAAAATCAGAACACTTCTGACGAAGCTTATCAGTCTGGAAGGGTTTGATGTACTGCAAGCTGCTGATTGCAAGTCAGCTTTAAAAAAACTGGAACAAACAGCTATTGATGTAGTTCTTTGCGATGTGAAACTTCCTGATGGCAACGGAGTAGAGCTTTGCGGAAAAATAAAAACCAGGTATCCTTTGGCAGAAGTTATTCTGCTTACTGCATATGGCAATATTCCTGATGGAGTGCAGGCCATCAGGAACGGTGCCTTTGACTACCTTGTAAAAGGTGATGACAACAATAAAATAATTCCCCTGCTGTATCATGCCGTTGAAAAAGTTGAGTTGGCAAAACGTGTTCAGCAACTGGAAAAACGATTGGGTAACAGGTTCTCCTTTGAAAATATTATTGGCAAATCAAAAACGATCCAGGCCGCAGTTGAACTGGCAAAAAAAGTTGCAGTTACTGACACTACCGTTCTGCTCACCGGGGAAACCGGTACCGGTAAAGAGGTTTTTGCGCAAGCCATCCACCAGTCAGGGAACAGGAGCAATAAAAATTTCGTGGCAGTCAACTGTTCCGCATTAAGCAAGGAGTTATTGGAAAGCGAGATGTTCGGGCACAAAGCAGGAGCATTCACAGGAGCGGTGAACGATAAGAAAGGATTGTTTGAAGAGGCCAATGCAGGAACAATTTTTCTGGATGAAATAGGTGAGATGAGCCTGGAACTGCAAGCCAAACTGTTGCGTGTACTCGAAACGGGTGAATTTATAAAAGTGGGAGAAACCACTTCCACCAAAGTAAATGTACGCATCATCTCCGCCACCAACCGAGACCTTCAGAAGGAAATGGAAACGGGAATATTCCGGAAGGATTTGTATTACCGGCTGTCTGCATTTGAAATCAGGCTTCCTGCATTGAGGGAAAGAGTGGCAGATATAGAAGCTTTGGCAAATCATTTTATGAATTTGTTTTCAGCAAAAACCAATAAGAAAATCAAAGCGTTTTCAAATGATTTTATTGAAGCGCTGAAACAATATTCCTGGAACGGAAACATACGGGAGCTGAAAAATATAATTGAACGAAGCGTCATCCTGTCTGACACCGATGAATTGCGAATTGATGTATTGCCGGTTGAATTTTCCGGTTATTCTTCGGTCTCCAAAAACAAAAGGCAACTTTCCGCCTTTGACCTGGCAAGTGTTGAAAAACTGCACATTCAAAAAGTATTGAATTATACCAATGGCAATAAAACCAAAGCCGCAGAATTGCTCAACATCGCTTTAACGACGCTATACAGAAAGCTGGACGACTACAATATCGGGTAAACACTTTCAAAACGCTATGATTTACCCTTTCGAAATGAAAGGAATAATTATAGAACAAACTATCAACAAACACTCCAAATGCTTGTCCTGTAAGGGTTTAAATACCTTATGCCTTATTAGGTATCAGAATTGAAAGGAGTCCGGCACAAATGACTTCCGGAATGAAAAACAAGCACTTCATAAACTTTCTTCGACAGAAGCGGCGATCTGCAACGGCTGTTAAATCACAGCAAAGGAGGCTTAAAAGGTTTCACTTAATTCCTTCTGAAATATTTTCCAAACTTGATTTAGGTCATTCAGATTCCTGACAGCAGTCATAGTAATCCTGTTTTAAAAACAATTGTTTTACCAACGAAATGAAAGGAAAGAACTACGATCCTAAACCCTGGCAAAAAATACTGGTGATCACCTTCATTTGGCTTATGGCGATTTCCGCAATGATCATCGTTTATGAGAAAATAAAAATACTGATTCACTGAAAACACAAAAAAAATGATCACAACAATTCTGATAGTTACCGGCCTTGTTTGTTTTTGGCTTTTTTACAAGTCGATTGATTTTTTTGAAAAAATCTGACGCTTCTATTCTTCTCCGCCAGGAAATGAAAGGAACAATTAACTTATAAATTCAAAACCATGATAGCATTGTTCATCCTCTGTATAGCCATGTTCTGTTACCTGTGCTATGTCCTCATCAAACCTGAAAAATTTTAAACTATGAACCCGGAAATAGCTGGAGTAGTCCTCATGTTTTTCCTTACGCTGGTGCTTGCCATTCCGTTTGGTAAATACATCGCAAAGGTTTTCAGTGGCGAAAGATCATTGCTTGATTTTTTTGCGCCACTTGAAAATTTCATTTTCCGCATCTGCGGCATTGATGCTAAAAAAGAAATGAACTGGAAGCAAAGCATGGTAGCCATGCTGACCATCAATCTTGTCTGGTTCCTGTATGCCATGCTGCTGCTTCTGAACCAGGGATGGCTCCCCATGAATCCTGACGGCAATCCATCCATGACACCTGACCTGGCCTTTAACACTGCCATCAGTTTTTTAGTGAATTGCAATCTGCAGCATTACTCGGGCGAAACAGGAGTAACGTATTTATCCCAATTGTTCTGCCTCATGTTTTTGCAGTTTGTTTCTGCTGCCACCGGTTTAGCCGCTGCCGCTGTGGTGTTCAACGCACTAAAAGAACGCACAACAGATAAACTCGGAAATTTTTACAACTATTTTATGAAATCCCTGACAAGGGTTTTATTGCCCCTTTCAGTTGTTGTTGCTATTCTTTTCATGTTGAACGGAATGCCAATGACCTTTGAAGGCAAACAAACCATCACAACTTTACAAGGTGACACCGTACAGGTTTCAACAGGCCCTGTTGCAGCGTTTGTTCCGATAAAACATTTGGGCACAAACGGAGGAGGATGGTTCGGCACTAATTCAGCGCATCCGTTTGAAAATCCAAATTACAGTACCAATATTATTGAGATGGTTGCTCAATTGCTTATTCCGCTTGCCATGCTTTTCGCATTGGGATTTTATCTGAGAAGAAGAAAACTTGCATGGATGATTTTCGGAGTAATGACAGCGGGATTTTTATGCCTTACTATTCCGAACATGATCATGGAGCAACATGGCAATCCCGAAATTGCAAAGATGGGCGTTGATATGAGCTCCGGGGCCATGGAAGGGAAAGAAGTCCGCTTTGGCGCGCCGGCATCAGCTTACTGGAGTATACTCACCACTGTTATTTCAACCGGCTCTGTGAATTCCTTCCACGACAGTTTCATGCCTTTGTCCGGAATGAATCAGATGCTGGCCATGATGGTGAATGCATTCTATGGCGGATGCGGTGTCGGCATTTTGAACTTTTACATCTTTATCATCATAGCTGTTTTCATTTCAGGATTGATGGTAGGCAGGACACCGGAATTTCTTGGTAAGAAAATAGAAGCGCGGGAAATGAAAATTGCAGTGATAGTAACTCTGGTGTCTGCTATATTGATAAAAGGAGGAACTGCATTCGCTTCTTACCTGTATGCAGGAGACCCTTCCCTGCCATGGCTCAACAATCCGGGCTTTCATGGATTCTCTGAAATGCTCTACGAATACACTTCTGCCAATGCAAACAATGGCAGCGGGTTTGAAGGATTGGGTGACAATACACCGTGGTGGAACATCAGCACAGGTATTGTCCTGATAATTGCACGCTTCATTCCCATTATAGGTCCCGTCGCGATTGCCGGAATACTGGCAAACAAAAAATACATTCCTGAAAGTGCAGGAACCCTGAAAACAGACACCCTCACTTTCGGTGTGATGATATTCGCGGTAATAGTCATTGTAACGGCATTGTCCTTTTTCCCTGCATTGGTTTTAGGTCCTATTGCCGAGTATTTCTCGATGTAAAAATTAAATAACCGAAAATATTTAAAGCATCATACCATGTCAAAAAGACAAAAAAAAGCATCCCTCTTTCAGAGGGACCTGGTTAAAGAGGCGCTGCAGCACTCATTTACAAAGCTGAATCCCCGCATCATGTTTCGCAATCCTGTGATGTTTACTGTTGAAATAGGAACAGCAGTAATGTTATTCGTAACAGTTTATAGCATGATGTCAAACGACAACTCACAGGGATCAGCGGTATACAACTTTGTCGTTTTCCTGATACTGTTTCTCACCTTGCTGTTTGCAAATTTTGCAGAAGCAATTGCAGAAGCACGCGGCAAAGCCCAGGCAGATTCACTGCGTAAAACAAGGGAAGAAACTCCGGCAAAACTTAAAATTGAAAATGGGCAAATAAAAGTCATTCCTTCTTCACAATTGAAAAAAGGGGATTTGTTTTTTTGCGAAACCGGAGATATCATTCCTACAGATGGTGAAATCATGGAAGGACTTGCCACTATTGATGAATCAGCAATAACGGGAGAAAGTGCACCTGTGATCCGTGAAGCAGGTGGAGACAAAAGTTCCGTTACAGGTGGAACAAAAGTGCTCAGTGATAAAATCACAGTTGAAGTTACAACAGCACCGGGTGAAAGCTTCCTGGATAAAATGATTGCATTGGTTGAAGGTGCAACACGCCAGAAAACTCCCAATGAAATTGCATTGACAATCTTACTCGCTGGTTTTACGCTCCTGTTTACAATAGTATGTGTCACCTTAAAATTTTATGCTGACTATGCTCACACACCAATCAGTATTGCAGCATACATCTCGCTTTTCGTTTGCCTGATTCCAACAACAATTGGAGGATTGCTTTCCGCCATCGGGATTGCAGGAATGGACAGGGCATTGCGTGCCAATGTGATCACCAAATCAGGTAAAGCAGTTGAAACGGCAGGAGACATTGATGTTTTGCTTCTTGATAAAACCGGAACGATCACAATCGGTAACCGCAAGGCAACACATTTTTATCCGGCCAATGGTGTGGATGAAAAACATTTTATCAAATGCACCATACTCAGTTCAATCAGTGATGATACGCCGGAAGGAAAATCAATTATTGAATTGTCCGGAATAAATCCGCTAAGCTACCAGGTGGATAATCCACGTTTCATCAAATTCACCGCTGAAACCCGCAGTTCCGGAATTGACTTTGAAAACACACGTATCAGGAAAGGTGCTTCAGATGCCATCAGAGATCTTTGTCAAAAAGCGGGGAATAGTTTTCCATCAGAAACTGCTGAACAAGTGAAAGTAATTTCAAGCAATGGAGGCACTCCGCTTGTGGTATGTGAAAATGAAAAAATTATTGGCGTGATCGAGTTGCAGGACATCATCAAAACCGGCATCAGTGAACGGTTTGAACGACTCCGCAAAATGGGAATCAAAACGGTGATGGTAACAGGCGATAATCCGCTCACTGCAAAATTTATTGCAGAAAAGGCAGGTGTAGATGATTTTATTGCCGAAGCCAAACCCGAAGACAAGATGAATTACATCCGCAAGGAACAAAGCGAAGGAAGATTGGTGGCCATGATGGGCGATGGAACAAATGATGCGCCTGCACTTGCACAGGCTGATGTAGGAGTTGCCATGAACAGTGGAACGCAGGCCGCAAAAGAAGCCGGCAACATGGTTGATTTAGACAATGATCCAACCAAGCTGATTGAAATAGTTGAAATCGGAAAACAACTCCTGATGACAAGAGGAACGCTCACAACATTCAGCATTGCAAATGATGTTGCCAAATACTTTGCAATAGTTCCTGCTCTGTTTATTACTTCCATTCCTGCATTGCAGGCACTGAATATCATGCACCTGTCATCACCCGGAAGCGCGATACTTTCAGCAATCATTTTTAATGCCGTCATTATCCCAATGCTGATTCCACTCGCATTAAAAGGTGTCGCATACAAACCCATCGGCGCAAGTGCATTGCTGCAACGCAACCTCTTTCTATATGGAGGAGGAGGCGTGCTGATCCCTTTTATCGGAATCAAGCTCATTGACATGATTGTTTCATTATTCGTTTAATAAAAAACAATGATCAACAAATGAAAACTCAATTATTTCCTGCTATCAAGCTGACATTGATCTGCATCCTGGCTTTTTCCGGCTTTTACACTTTAATTGTCTGGGGTATCGGGCAGGTAATAGCTCCCAACAATGGCAAAGGAGAAATTGTAAACTATGGTAGCGATAAAACAAAATATGGTTTCGCCAACATCGGTCAGTCCTTCACTGCCGACAATTATTTCTGGTCGCGCCCATCTGCTGTAGGTTACAATGCAGCAGGTTCCGGCGCTAGCAATAAGGGGCCATCCAATGCGGATTATCTTGCCCAGGTGCAGGCACGCATTGACACATTCCTGGTGCATAATCCGGCGGTTAAAAAATCAGATATTCCCGTTGAAATGGTAACTGCATCAGGCAGTGGTTTAGATCCGCATATTTCTCCGAAAGCGGCATTCATCCAGGTTGCCCGCATTTCAAAGCAAAGAAATATCTCTGATGAGGTACTGAATAAACTGGTTGATCTGAATATTGAAAGGCCTTTATTCGGTTTGTTCGGCCCATCACAGGTTAATGTTTTAAAACTCAATACAGCATTGGATCATCTAAAATAACCAGCTATGAAAAAAATAATTTTACCAGTAATGCTTTTGATTGCAGTTTTTACATCAGCGCAATCGGATACTTCAAAATCAAATCTGAGTTTCAGCGGATATGCAGAAGTTTATTACACTTATGATTTCAACCGGCCTGATAACCATGTTCGTCCCTCCTTTATTTACAGCCATAATCGTCACAACGAGTTTAACCTCAATCTTGGTTTCCTGAAAGCATCCTATAACTCAGACAGGATTCGGGCCAATGTCGCGCTTGCCGCGGGCACTTACATGAATGCCAACTATGCAGCGGAACCGGGAGTTTTGAAAAATATTTATGAAGCAAATGCAGGAGTAAAACTTTGCAGCAATAAAAATATATGGGTCGATGCGGGAATTTTCGCATCGCATATCGGATTTGAAAGTGCAGTATCAAAAGATTGCTGGGGATTGACAAGAAGTATTCTAGCTGAAAATTCACCTTATTATGAGAGTGGAGTTAAACTTTCTTACACAACTGACAATAGTAAATGGTTTTTGAGCGGATTACTTCTGAACGGATGGCAACACATCCAACGACCGGATTTTAACAACACACCGGCATTCGGTACACAGGTTACTTACACCCCAAATTCCAAAATCACTTTAAACTACAGCACTTTTATCGGGAATGATAAGCCTGACAGCGCAAAACAGATGCGGTACTTCAATAATTTCTATGGCATGTTCCACCTCTCAGACAAATTTCATGTTACCGCCGGTTTTGATTATGGTATGGAACAGAAGCAGGGAGAAACCAGTGAATACAATAGCTGGTACAGTCCTGTTGTAATTATTAAAGTGATCTTAGATAATAAGTGGTCCATTGTGGCCCGAGGTGAATATTATGCGGATGAAAAAGGAGTGATCATCCCCACAGGAACAGCTAACGGATTTAAGACAACGGGATATTCACTGAATGTTGATTACCGCATTCGCGAAAATGCAGTCTGGAGAGTCGAAGCAAGATCACTGAACAGCAAGGATAACATTTTCACTGAAGGAGACGGCACCACAAATACAAATACATTTGTAACAACATCCATTGCAATTTCATTTTAATAATGACCGAGAAAGAAACATCCGTTCAGCATTTTCTCGACCTGATAAAGAAATCAAGACGGGGAAAATTTAAAATTTATATCGGCATGAGCGCCGGAGTAGGTAAAACATTCCGGATGTTGCAGGAAGCCCATTCCCTTCTGAAAAATGGCATTGACGTAAAAATCGGTTACATAGAAACACACAACAGGAAAGAAACACATGAGTTGCTGGAAGGATTACCGGTTATTCCAAGGCGAAAACTTTTTTATAAAGGAAAAGAGCTGGAAGAACTGGATGTGCAGGCTGTCATCAATCTCAGGCCTGAAGTGGTTATTGTTGATGAACTGGCGCACACCAACATCGAAGGGAGCAAAAACGAAAAACGCTGGCAGGATGTATTGGAAATTCTTTCGGCAGGAATCAATGTGATTTCCGCAGTTAATATTCAGCACATTGAAAGCCTGCATGAAGAAGTCAAGATCATCACAGGCATTGAAGTAAAAGAAAGAGTGCCTGATACTGTTCTTGCGCAGGCTGATGAAGTAGTAAACATTGACCTTACTTCTGATGAACTTATTCTGCGATTAAAGGAAGGGAAAATATACCAGGCAGAAAAAATTGAAGCTGCGCTGAAAAACTTTTTCAAAAGTGATCATATTCTGCAGTTACGTGAACTTGCCTTAAAAGAGGTGGCATCGCAGGTGGAACGGAAAGTGGAGACTGAAGTGAAGAAGGAATATGCCATGAAGCATGAACGTTTTCTGGCCTGCATCAGCAGCAATGAAACCACTGCAAGAGCGGTCATCCGGAAAACAGCGCGGCTGGCAAACTATTATAACAGCAAATGGTATGTGATGTATGTGCAAACACCCAAAGAAAGTGCAGATAAAATTCCATTGGACAAACAGCGGCACCTGATCAACAACTTCAAAATGGCCACGGAGCTGGATGCGGAAATCATTAAAGTTGAAAATACGAATGTGGCAAAAGCAATCATTGAACAGGCTGAACTCCGTGAAATAACCACCATTTGCATGGGGAAACCGCACCTTAGTTTGATGCGGGTAATTATTGCAACCAATGTTTTCAACGAACTCTTAAAAAAACTTTCTTCAAGTGATATTGACCTGGTAATACTTTCCTGATATGAAAATCAAAACCAAATTAACACTAAGCGTAGGCCTTTTATTTTTTATGATCGCGCTACTGGCCGGCATCGGCGCCTTAAAGATCAACTCCCTTGCTTCCGATTCGAACAATATCCTGGTCGCAAACTACAATACACTGGATTATGCGCGGAACATGCTCAAGGCCCTCGATGAATTGCAAACAGAAAAGAGCGCACTTGATGTTTTTCAAACCAACTTAAACAGGCAGAAAGAAAATATTACTGAGGTAGGCGAGGCAGAATTCACCAACAATCTTTTGCTTCATTTCAATCAACTCAAAAAAAATCAGTCTGATACTACCGCTTTAAAAAAAATCCGGAATGATATCAATGACATCATGAAATTAAATATGGATGCTATTCAGCGGAAAGCAAAAGTAGCAGCCGAAACCGCCAAAGATGCAACCATCTGGATCGCCATCACCGGAACATTCTGCTTCCTGATCGCTTTCTCCTTACTGATCAATCTTCCGGGTGGAATCGCAAACCCCATCAGGGAACTTACAGACAGCATTAAGGAAATAGCGGCAAAAAACTATTCTCAAAGAGTACATTTTAAAAGCAGCAGTGAATTTGGTGAACTGGCCGATTCATTTAACACAATGGCTCAGAAACTGGAAGAATACAATAACAGCAACCTGGCGAAGCTGATGAAGGAAAAGAAGCGCATTGAGACACTCATCAACAACATGCACGATCCGGTTATCGGACTGGATGAAAACAAAAAGGTAATTTTTGCGAACGAAGAAGCTTTAAGAATTGCCGGATTGAAAGAGGAAGAAGTGATTGGAAAAAATTCAGAGGAACTTTCCATTCACAACGACCTTATCCGTTCCTTACTCCAGGAAATTTCCGGTAAAGAAATCCTTAAGGGTAAAGTTGAAAAGAAACCGCTCAAAATATTCGCCGATGGAAAGGAAAGTTATTTTGAAAAAGAAATCCTCAACATCTCCATCATTCCAACAGGCGAATTGCAGGCACAGGTAATAGGGTATGTAATTATTTTAAGAAATGTAACTCCCTATAAAGAACTGGATTTTGCAAAAACAAATTTTATCGCCACAGTGTCGCACGAATTAAAAACGCCGATCTCTTCCATCAAGATGAGTTTACAACTTTTAGAAAATGAAAAAGTCGGCAAAATAAACAATGAGCAAAAAAACCTGATAGATAGCATCCAGGAAGACGCGTCGCGATTACTTAATATCACCGGTGAACTCCTCAACATGACGCAGGTTGAAAGCGGAAACATTCAATTGGGAATAATTCCTTCAGCACCAAAAGAAATTTTAGATTATGCCCTGAAAGCCACTAAAACACAGGCGGAAGAGAAGAAAGTACAATTAGAAATTAACGCTCCTGAAACCATTTCAAGAGTACTTGCGGACAGTGAAAAAAACGGCCTGGGTGCTAACCAACCTGATTTCAAATGCCATCCGCTATTCTTACGAAAACGCTGTAATTTATCTAACCATTGCAGAAGTTGAAGGAAGCATCAGGTTTTCAGTGAAAGATACAGGCCAGGGAATTGCACCACAATACAAGAACAAAATATTTGATCGCTACTTCCGGATACCGGGAACAAAAAAAGAGGGAACAGGGCTTGGGCTGAGTATCAGCAAAGAATTCATTGAAGCTCAAGGAGGGGAAATTACAGTTGAAAGCGAATTTGGAGTAGGAAGCACTTTTACAATTTTTCTGAAAAAGGCATAAGCAATTTCTTTTGACGGCTAATTATTTCCGCTCAGAAAGGATTACTTCATTTCCAAATAAAACGACTGTATTCCAAATGTTTTAGCGCTTTCACTGTAAAGTATAAGTTTGACCTGCGAAGAATTACTAATTATCTTACGCATCAAACAAGCCTCCCATGAATTCCCTGTCGAAAGCTGTTCTTTTCCTATTCAGTTGCATTTCCTGTTTTGCATTCGGCGTTTTTCTAACCAATGAAAAAAATAAAGTAAGTGCAGATGAAGTACATCAGGCTCAACAACTGATCGGAATGGATTTTACGGTTGCGGAAACAGACAGCATGCTTTCATTGCTGGATGATCAGTTGAAAAATTATGAGAACATGCGCAAGGTGGAACTTCCCAATGCTGTTCCTCTTTGTTACAATTTCAATCCTGTTCCTGTGGGAATGAACTTTGATCAATCACGCAAAGCTTTCCAATCATCTGACTACAGCAAAACGATGTTGCCGAAGGACAGCAACGAACTGATCTTTTATTCGATCGGACAATTAGCTGAACTGATTCATTCGAAAAAGATCACTTCCGTTCAACTCACTAACTTTTATCTGAACAGGCTGAAGCGCTTCAGTCCGAAGTTGCATTGCGTGATCACCTTTACAGAAAACCTTGCCATGCAACAGGCAAAACAGGCTGATGCGGAAATTGCAGCGGGAAAATACAAAGGACTGTTGCATGGTATTCCTTATGGAATCAAAGACATGTATGCAACCAAAAATTATCCAACCACATTCGGTACGCCACCATTCAAAAACCAGGTGATTGATGAAGATGCAACCGTTGTTAAAAAACTGCAGGATGCAGGAGCAGTGTTGATTGCAAAACTTTCTTTGGGAGAACTGGCAATGGATGATGTATGGTTTGGTGGGTTGACAAGAAATCCCTGGGATACCACAAAAGGCTCCAGCGGTTCATCAGCAGGACCAGCCTCCGCTGTTTCCGCAGGGCTTGTACCTTTTGCAATAGGTTCCGAAACGTGGGGCTCCATTGTTTCTCCTTCAACTATTTGTGGTGTCACCGGATTGCGCCCTTCGTACGGTAGAGTAAGCCGGAATGGCGCCATGGCTTTGTGCTGGACAATGGATAAAGTTGGTCCGATCTGTCGTAATACAGAAGATTGTGCAATTGTCTTCAACGCGATTTACGGTCCGGATGGAAAAGATCAATCCTTGTTTGATTTGCCTTTCAACTATTCACCAAAAGTTGATTTGAATGGCATGAAGATCGGTTACTTCAAAAACGATTTCGAACTTGATACGGTGAATAAACCATTTAACAATGCAGCAATCGAGCAATTAAAAAAAATGGGTGCCCAATTGATTCCATTGCAACTTCCTGATCTTCCGGTGAATGACATTGCCGTGTTGTTGTTCTGCGAATCAGCCAGCGCATTTGATGATCTTACTTTCTCGAATCGCGACGACCTGATGGTACAGCAACACAAATACCGCTGGCCGAATTATTTCAGGGCCGCGCATTTTATTCCTGCAACGGAATACATCCGTGCCAACAGGTTGCGCTACCTGTTGATTCAGCAGATGAATGACGTGATGAAACAAGTAGATGTCTGTGTTGCACCTTCATTAGTTGGTGACAATCTTTTAGTAACCAATTTAACCGGCCATCCATCTGTCGTGCTGCCAAATGGTTTTATCGATCCGAAAACACCTACGAGCATTGTCTTCATCGGACAACTTTTTGGTGAAGCGAAAATGCTGGCTGTTGCCAAAGCTTACCAGGATGCAACAGGATTTCAGTTGAAGCATCCGCCATTTGCATTTTCAAATTGAGCCGATCTCTAAAACAAAAACTGAGAATCATTTCAAGCTATTACTGTAAGATTAATTTTTCTCTTCCATTCTCAATCCACCATGTGGGAAACCGATAAAGAATGGAGATAATCTGCGTTACGTTCACTTTATTTATATTCGATACAATACGGCATTAATATGCATCCCTGCTCCAACCGAAGCCATCAATACCAAATCACCATTCTGTAATTGGTGTTCATTCAACTCGCCTTTCCGGATCAGGTCGAATAAGGTGATGACTGTTGCAACCGAACTATTGCCCAATTTGTGAATGCTCATGGGCATGATGTATTCCGGTAATTGATTAATGCCATACAATTGAAATAATCGTTCGATGATGGCATGATCCATTTTTTCATTGGCCTGGTGAATCAACACTTTCTTTAATTGCGAAACATGAACATTCGCTTTGTCCAGGCATTTCTTCATGGCCAAAGGAACATTGAGCAAAGCATATTCATAAATTTTACGGCCTTTCATTTTGATATAGCGCACATTCGGATCCGCATCCGGCAAATTGGATTTTCCAAGAAATAAATAATACGCTTCATCAGTAGTATGACTTTGCACTGCATAAGAAAGAATACCGCTCCCTGCTGCGTCAGACGTTGCTTCAATTACAGAAGCTCCTGCACCATCAGCAAAAATCATCGAGTCGCGATCATTCTGATCAAGCACGCGTGAGAGGGTCTCCGTTCCAATCACCAGACAGCGCTTTGCCACTCCGGCCTGAATAGCGATATGTGCCTGAATCACTCCCTGTAACCAACCCGGACAACCAAATAAAATATCATAAGCAACACAATCAGGATTTTGAATGCGAAGCAAGTGTTTGATGCGTGCAGATAATCCGGGAAGAATATCTGTTTGAATCGTTCCTGACTTTACATCTCCAAAATTATGCGCTACAATAATCTGGTCAAGCTCTTCGCCGGTCAGGTTTGCATCTTCCAATGCCAATCGGGCTGCAATCGCGCCAATGTCAGATGCATGCAAATCATCTGTAACATAGCGCCGTTCCCCAATGCCTGTAATTTCTTTAAACTTGCGCACGATCATTTCACCGGTTTGCTTCAAGGGTTTTTGGCTTTCATCAAAAAAAGAATGCTTGCCGAATTCAGCATTCGTGACGATGCGTTCAGGAATGTAACTTCCGGTGCCCGTAAAGATTGATGCCATAAAATCTATTATTGTTGTTTGAAAATTTTGAAGGATCAGGAATTTGAAGGTTACCGTGATCTGTCCCACTACTGTGTGGCTACCAATTTCTCGAGTCCGATCAATCGCGATCCCTTCAGCAAAAAGTAATGATCTGAAAAATGTTGTTCCTCAAACCAGTTTCTTAATTTCATTACATTTTCAAAATGAAGCGCAGTAGGAATTGAACCGTTCATTGCCTTTCCGAATTCCTTTCCAACAAAAATAATGTACCTGAATTTTTTCTGATCAATGCTTTGTATAATTTCCGAATGTTCCTTTTCACTCGATGCGCCAAGCTCCAGCATATCGCCCAGTATCAACACTTTATTTTCTGAAGGCAGTTGCGTAAAATTCAGCAACGCCGCCTGCATGCTGGAAGGATTTGCGTTGTAAGCATCAAGAATGAAGGTATTGCCATCTTTTTTGCAAAAGCTGTGAACGGTTGTTGGAAGGAATGTAAGATGCTATAGCTTGCGCTACCTGAGAAGTTGTGATACCGAAAAAATTCCCCACTGCCACGGCTGCCATGATGTTATCAAAATTGTAGCTCCCCATCAGTAATGTTTCGATTTCAGCATGGCTGTTAGGCAAATAAATTTTCAGGAATGGAAATGTAGCTCTGATAGTCCCGCAGTAATCAGCCGATGTTGTTTCGCCATAAGTAATGCGATTCAATCCTTCACTCCTTTCCATCAGATCCGGTTGATCCATGCAAACGAAAGCTGTGCCTTTATTTTCCCGCAGGTAATCATACAATTCTCCATTTCCTTTTCTCACGCCTTCAATATTTCCATATCCTTCGAGATGGTCTTTACCGTTGTTAGTGATAAGACCGTAATCAGGCGCTGCGATTTTGCAGAGTAAAGTTGTCTCCTCCAAATGATTGGCGCCTATTTCAATGATGGCAATTTCGGTTCTGGCAGGAATGGCAAGTAAAGTGAGTGGAACGCCAATATGATTATTGAAATTTCCTTTCGTGGAAAAAATTTTATGCCTTGTCTCAAGCACACGTGCAATCAGTTCTTTGGTAGTTGTTTTCCCATTGCTGCCGCAAATAGCCAGCACTTTCAACTGCAATGCTTTCCGATGATGAAGCGCAAGCTGCTGTAGTGTTTCCAATGCATCTTCTACAACAACCATTTTTTCCTGTTGTGCAAAAATCGCTTCATCAACAATAACTAAAGAAGCTCCCGACTTTATGGCTTCTTCGGCGAAAAGGTTTCCATTGAAATTTTCTCCCTTCAGTGCAAAAAATATTTTCCCTTTTTCAATTTTCCGGGTATCGGTGGAAATTCCGGAGGAGTTTAAATACTGCTGATATAATTCTGTTATCTGCATCCTTCAAAAATAATGGAAGCAATCTAAAGTGGTTACAAAAAAAGAAGCTGTCTCTTTCGAGACAGCTTCCTGAATTAAATTTCAACAAAACAATTAATGTGTTACCACAAACTGTTTGCGCATTGCAGCTCCATTGTTTATCACTTCTGCAATGTAAGTTCCATTGGTAAATTCACTCACATTCAGATTAAACAGATTGTCTCCCTCCAGCGCAAGAACAGAAGTCGAATACATTTTTTGTCCGAGCAAATTGTAAACGTTTAACAACGCATCACCTTTCTTAACACTTGCAAATTGCAGTGTCATGTTATCAGCCACCGGATTCGGATAAACCTGGAAATCAGTATTTACAGTAACCGCCTCTTGTGCACCTTCTTCAAAACGGAAAGCTGTTGCGCTTGTGTAAATATGCATGGTATAACAGGAAGAAGCACTTAATGCTCCATTGTATCCGTACACCTGAATTTTATAAGTTCCGACCGTTGTGCTGTTATAAATAATTGTTTCGCTGGTAGTTCCTCCATTTTGTGAAGTCTTCACGTTGGTTCCACCTGGATTGAATAACTTGATGTCATAATCTCCGGGCAAGGTGGTTAACGTCACCTTGATGTTTTTAAGAGTTGAAGTATTCGCGAAAGAGTACCAATCCTGATCGGTGCTGGTACTGATCTGCGAAGTAATATCTATACCCACGGTTGCTGCTGCTGCTGTACCCGTTGTATTATTGGGTTCGAAAGTTTCTGCGCAACCTCCACCTGATCCGGGTTGAATATTCAAAGTGTAATCTTCCACTTCTCCCTCAGCAAATGATTCGCACGATGTTGGTGCTGCCCCATATTTCATGCTTACCCTCATGCGGGTGCTTGCTGTTGAAGCTGTTGAAGGAATAGTGATGGTTGCCGTATTGTTGGCAGCAGTGGAAGAAGAGAATGAAGCTGCTGTTTCACCTGCATCAGTAAAATCACCATCCGCGTTCCAGTCACAGAAGACTGCCCACTGTTCAGCGTAGGTACTGCCTGTAAACCCACCGCTGGTTGTAATTGTGTAGGCTGATCCTTTATTTACTGTGGTGGAAGAAGCAGTGCCATTATAATAACCACCTGCATCAGCACCAGATGTTCTTGAAATAGATCCAAGTGAAACCAAATCAATGTATTCATAAGTCTGACTGATTCCATTAGATGCACAATAAGTAATGCCACCTGATGCAGAAGTGGTAAAAGATAAAGCGGTTGAATAAGCAGAAGTTCCACTTGCACACACGGCCTGTACCTGATAATTGTAAGTGGTGCTGGCAGTTAAACCTGACAATGCTTTTGAGGTGGTAGTTGAAGTAGTAGTAGTCCATGTTGAACTGCCCGACAATTTGTATTGCACATTGTAACTCGTTGCTCCACTTACAGCTGACCAGCTAACCGTTGCAGAAGAACTGGTGATAGCAGAAGAACTCAAACCTGCAGGCGTGCCACAGGAGGTACTTGGAGGTGTACAACCAAGAGATGTCGTCAGGGAAACTCTTGTTCCGCCTGTTCCAAACAAAGCCTGCATACGTGTTTTCTGACCTGCGGAAAACATATTCATGCAAGCATCATCCGTGTAGTCCATGTAATTCATAAACATGTCACCGTTAGGACCATTGCTGCAAGATACATTTGGAAAAACCGGGCAGCCATAATTTTCATCAGCCTGGTTCGGTGTATCTGAAACCTGGTCAGAGCCTGTGCAAGCCGTGCCATCATCACCCCAAATGTGATAGAGGTTGAGCCAGTGGCCCACTTCATGCGTCAGCGTTCTGCCATAATTATAAGGCGCA
This sequence comes from Chitinophagaceae bacterium, assembly GCA_016717285.1. Lineage (NCBI taxonomy): Bacteria > Pseudomonadati > Bacteroidota > Chitinophagia > Chitinophagales > Chitinophagaceae > Chitinophagaceae bacterium. Next base: position 594,452 of record JADKFU010000005.1, on the reverse strand, counting down.
GCAGTTCCCGGTTGTGCAATACTTCCGATAGAAGAATATAAAACAACTACGCCATCTGTTGCAGCGGCGCCACCTGGAAACTGCGCATATCCCAGTAAACCGCCGCCCAGATTGCACGACCACAAATTCAGGTAAGAAGCAGCGGGCCAGGCATCATCACCACCGGTGCTGTTGTGTTTTGCCGGATCACCGGTATCGAGGAATGAAGTTTTTGTGGTTGATTTGCGAATGATACCATTGGTAGCTGCACCACTTGGATCGCGTTGCGCAAGGCAAAACTGCACTTCGCAATTGGCCGCGATAGATTGCCAAACAGAAGGCGTGTTACCAGCATCGGAATTCAATCGCGCATAATCAGCATTCAATTGATTGATCTGTGCCTGCACTTGCGCATCTGAAATATTTTGTGCCGTCGTATTATACAATACATGAACCACTACCGGAATGGTGATCACGGTGCGCGTTTCACCACCATTGGAAGCAATGTAGGTTTGTGTTGCATTTTCGATGTCATGCATTCGCTGAGCAAGATTGGGATCTTGCTGTTGCAACCAATTGAGATGATCCATGGTGCCGCAATTGCGCAGTTGTGCGAATGAGCCGCCAGCGATCGACAATAGGATGGCCAGGGAGAGGAAAGCTTTTCTCATATGCAAAGGGATTTAAAAGGTTAGAAAAATTAGAATAGAAAGGTAATCAAATATAGGTACTCACCCCTTACTTAGACCCAAATTATTTTTACATGGTAAAAGAGGCAAATTTTTTACGTTGTAAAAGTAGATGAGGGATAATAGCAATGGCGGGAAAAATTACCTTTATTGGAAGTAATTGCAGGATGAAAAATCAAATTTGCCATGTAAAAGTGAGTATGAAAAAAGAAGCAATGAATTTGATTTAAATTTTGTGTTTATATTAAAATTTAATATCGGGACTGTTAAGGTTTATAATGAAATAAAACATTACTACTGTTTAGGGCTTATCTAGTATTTTTAATGAATCAAGTAATGTTTCACCTGTCTTTGGGAAATTTTTTTTAATAAAATCCCGTCTATTTTCTTCTGTCATGGTTAATAAGAAGTCAATAATGAAAACCATGTATTCTTTATATCTATCATCGACGTATTGAGTACTTTCTTGGGATAATTCTTCCTTAAGTTTTTTCAAAACTCTTTGTGCCTTATTTTTTGCATCTATCTCACTTTTCTTTTCCATGAGTTTGACATATTCGCTAATTTTATTCATGTCAAATATGTCAGTATATGTCTTGATTGAAGTCAGTAGGGTATCTAATTCTTTTATCTTATTTTTTTGAAAATTCCATACTAATCCATTTATAACGGTATAAATTCCTAACACAATTATTGTTATCCATTCATCTGGGGTCATAAGCATATCTTATTTTTTCTTTTTGTCCAGATTCCTTTTTACTTCTTCTTTGCTTACCGCCGTCTTTAATATTTCATCGAATGAGGCATTTACGGTAAATACTTCCTGATATTTGGAGGGCTTTTTCTTTGTGGTTTTTTTCACTTTCATATAGTAAAGATAAGGGTAATTAACATTTTAAGTGTGACTAATTACTTACCTTTAAGAAGACCAAATTGAATTAACGGTGTAAATTGTTTCATATTTACTACGTAAATTTGCATTTAACATAGTATGGGTATGGATGAAAAGCAAACCACAGATGAACTCTTAACCGAAATCCTTCGCAGCGTAAGGGGTATTGATACTCGTCTTTCTTCTATGGAAATAAAGATGAAAGGTCTATCTAATAGGATTGATGGGATAGACAACAGATTAGGAACTATTGAAAGCCGATTAGATATGATTGACGGCAGATTAGCAAATTTAGAAGCATGGATTCCTGTTGAAAATACCAATATCCTTAAGAAGAGGGCTGTTTCTTAGCTATCAAATCAGCATATTTCAACCTTCCTTCGCAGTTAGCAAGTGATAAGTTAATCCGCTCCATTTCACCTACTTTACGTGTTTCATACCTGAAACCACTTTCCTGGCAGTAACGGATAAGGTGTTTTTTAGAGACTTGATGGTAGATTCCATAGATAGACCTTGAAAGCAAGCTAAAAAAGCCTTCTACGGTGTTTGTATGCAGCTCACCACGTACATATTCATCGGTGCTATGAGATACTATTTGATGGTCGTAATCATTCTTTAGGTTATAGTAACCTGAATGGCTATCTGTCATAACCTTTGTACCTTCCTTTACATTTGCTTTTACTGCTTCAATCAGGACAGGGGCACTAACGGCTAGTATTATTTGGGTATGCACTTTTCCTTTGCCACGTTCAAGGAAAGCAAGCACAGGTGTTTTGCCCATTGTTCCGCCGTTACTTTTTTCAGCCCTTATTTTAGCCCTGATATGTTTGTGCATATTTGAAACTTTTCCACCGATAAAAACCTCATCGCATTCAGTTACGCCTGTAAATTCATAGTGTTCTTTATCCCGCATCATTTCACGAATACGATGCAGCATAAACCACGCTGTCTGTTGTTTAACTGATAAATCCCTTGCTAACTGACAGGAAGAAATACCTTTCTTATGGGAAGAAATCAGGTAGATAGCCACAAACCATTTCGATAAAGGCACTTTGGTATTTTCAAAGACAGTCCCAACGGTAACGGTGAACTTCTTACGGCAATCAGCGCATTTGAAATACTTACCATCTTTAAACCTGTAAATTTTCATAGTACCACAGAAAGGGCAAGCCACACCATTTTTCCAACGTAGCTGTTCCATGTGATTACGGCACACTTGTTCATCAGAAAAGTAAGCCATCACATCTATGAGGTTCTTTACTTCTTTACCGTCTTTCATTTCTTTGATTTTTTAGATTCCACTAAAATTTCAAGTTGCACCCGAACATAGTCAGACAGTTTGCGCCTGTCTGCATCGGCTAATTTTGAATGGCTTTTTTCAAGTTCTCATTCATTCTGATTACGATTTGTGTTTCCATGTTTGAATTGTTATGCAACAAATATACATTGCATTACATCGTATTCCTAATATTTCGTCGAAAAGTTTTAAAATAATTTTTGAATACCTTCATCAAACAAAAAAATATTAAGAGTAATGCTGCCAGAAAACGAATCAACCCCAATCAATGAGAAAAAGACATCGGAACAAAGAATGATAACCATTTCCGAAGAGACTCTTTTAAGAATGGTTAAGCCAGATTATTTTAAATTCACAAACTATGTAGAATGGAGGCAGGATAACGATTCAAAAAGAAAGCATATAAAATTTATTAAAATAATGTATGCTTTAGTAGTAATCGTCCTTGCTGCAACTATTATTATTCTTGCATCATATTGTCTATTAAATCAGACGGCAGCAGCAGCATTGTTAGGCAGTTTGGTAGGTATAGCAGGGAATGAATTTAAGAATCAACAATTTAAATGAGATATGAGTATAGACATTAAAAAGGACGTTCCCATTATAGCCATAATCCAAAGAAAATGTTCAATAAATAGCATAAAGTATTTGGCATCATTTCTATTTTCCCCCTTTCCTTTCCCTGATTCAACTAATTTGTTTTGATTTTCCATAAAGTTGATTTTCCCAAAACCAACTCAAAGAAGCATATTGGCAATACAACTAACTTACAAAGATTTTGGGTCTAAGTAAGGGATAAGTACCCAAATATAACTAACCACCCAATTTAAATTAACGTGCTTTTGCAAGATGAAATGCACACGTATTTTTTATAGGTCTATCTGATGCTGCTTCAAAATGTTGTTGCGGCCTGTGCGTGACAATTGTATTAAACAATTGAGAAGTTACCATTGAAGACAAATCCCTACGCAGGTTGCCAAAAATGAAAATAACTATTTTTGATTCATGCCCACCTTAATGCGTCTTTCAGAATTGGTAAATGAAATTCAAGACACTGTTGAAAGTCGTTTTGAGGGAACAGCGTATTGGATAAACGCTGAAATTACCGACGTTAAAAAATATGCTGACAAAAAATGGTGCTTTCTTAAATTCATCGAAAAAGAAGGATTTTCCATAACCGCTGAAATAAAAGGTGTTTTCTGGGGCGCCACTTTTCACCACATAGAAAAATTTGAGCGGCAGACAGGTCAGCTTTTTTCAAACGGATTGCAGATCAATTGCCTGGTTCGTGTCAGGTTTCATAAACGGTACGGTCTTACCCTGGAAGTTCTTGAAATAGATCTTGCCTATGCGCTTGGAAAATTAGCCATCGAACGTGAAGCAGTTCTTAACAGGTTACAGAAAGAAAATCCGGAACAGATTCAATTGATTGACGGACGGTTTGTCACTTTTAATAATTCATTGCCACTGCCAATTGTGATGCAGCGTATTGCACTTATCACCGCACCTGCTTCAGACGGGCAGCGGGATTTTTTGCAGGAATTGGAAAAGAACCGTTATGGTTATGCTTTTGATGTTTGTGAATACCTCGTTCAAATTCAGGGTGACTCATCGAGCGGTTTGATTCGTCAGCAACTGCAACTCATCTTAACAGAAAAAGTAGCGTTTGACGTCGTGATAATTGTTAGAGGTGGCGGTTCGCAAACAGATTTCAAACCCTTTGATGATTATGAGTTGTCAAAGAGCGTTGCCTGTTTTCCAATTCCGATTTTAACAGGCATTGGGCACGACCGTAATACCAGTATTGTAGACATGATGGCACGAGCAAACAAAACACCCACTAAAGCCGCAACAACTGTAATTGATCACAATCTGTCCTTTGAGCAGGAACTCCTGTCGCTGACAGACCGGTTTTTAAAGGGGTAAATGAAATGCTCGATCAAAGATCTTTAGCGCTGAGTACTTTAAAAACAGACTTTACCATTGCATTGTCTTTATACTTTAAAAATCGCAAGAATGAACTGGATGCAATAAGAAGGCTGGTTAAAAACTTAAGTCCTTCAAGACTACTCACCAAGGGATTCGCGATCGTTATGCAACATGACACTATTATCACTGATCCTTCGAAAATAGATGAGAACACTGTCATTAAAACAATTCTGAAAACAACTATCATTCACAGCAACGTAACCGAAAAAACACCCTATGAAAACCAACCTGAGCTATAACAGCGCCTTTTCAGTACTGGAAAAACTTGTTGAACAAATGGAATCCGATGAGATACAGATTGATGAACTCGCCGAGAAAGTGAAACAAGCCAATGAGCTTATTTCATTCTGCGAAAAAAAATTAAGGACTGTAGAAAAAGAAGTGAAAAAGACCATAGACAATTGATAAAAATAGAATTATAAAATAAATACATATAAATCCTTATCCCCTTTTTAACGTATATTGCTCTCATGAATAGAAGTCGCCGGAATGCTGGTTATCTGCTTCTATCTAAAATTAGTTTTGTTGCTTTACTTTTCAAATATAGCCTTTGTATTTTCGCGTTTTCATAGGCTGCTTTGCAGCTATTGCTTTCGCAATTAACTAATTCATAAAATCAATAGCGTATGTCGAATTCTACATTATCATTGGGCAAACTATCTATAGTCGTTGCTATATTTTCATTGATCGCATCGCAGCAGTCTTTGTTGGCACAAATTCCGGCGCAAACCATTATCTGGCAAAAACCTGTAGGCGGAACAAAACATGATGAAATACGCGACATGGTGAACACGCCAGATGGTGGTTGTGTATTCACCGGTTTCACTAATTCCATTGACGGAGATGTAGCTATTAATAAAGGAGATGATGATTTAATGGTCTGTAAATTAGATGCCTTTGGAAATATTGAATGGATTAAGACTTATGGGGGAAGTGGGCAGGAATGGGGAAGAAGCATTAAATTAACAAGAGATGGAGGTTACATTATCGGCGGCCATAACACGTCCCAGGGCGACTTACTTGATGTAACCGGTAACCATGGTGGTTTTGATTACTGGGTTTTAAAGTTAAACAGCAAGGGAGAATTGCAATGGCAGCAATCATTTGGCGGTTCCCTCCTCGATCTGGGTTACAGCATAGATCAAACCGATGACGGCGGTTATATAGCTTTTGGAGGCGTTAAGTCTATTGATGGAAATGTAACCGGCAAAAACACGGTCGATGCAGACTATTGGCTGGTAAAACTCGATTTCAACGGGAATATATTGTGGCAAAGAACAATCGGAGGACCCGATCATGAAGAAGGCAGTTCTGCCAGAATCACTACCGACGGTGGATTAATAATTTCAGGTTTCACCAGTTCCAACAGCGGTGATGTGACTGGGAATCACGGTACAGATGATGTTTTCATGGTAAAAACAGATTCGCTCGGTAATATAGATTGGGCCCGTTGCTACGGTGGGTCGTTAGAAGATGCCGCACGCGATGCCTGTCAAACCTCTGACGGTGGATATGTTTTCGCAGGTTATACCAATTCAGATGACGGTGATGTGAGCAGCAAGCATAATGATCAGGATATCTGGGTCGTAAAATTAGATTCTATTGGAAACATTATATGGGAGAAGGCATTCGGAGGTAACTCCCTTGAATATGCCTATTCTATTGAAGAAAACATTGATCATACAGGATACCTGGTAGCGGGTCACACGGGTTCTACCGGCGGAAATGTTTCCGGCAACAACGGATTGTATGATATCTGGGTTTTTGAACTTGACCTCAACGGTAAGCTTGTATGGCAAAAATGTTTGGGCGGATCTGACAATGATTATGGTCGCACCATTACGCAAACTTTAAATGGGGATTATTTAGTGGCCGGTTATACCAGTTCAATTGACAGTGATGTTGTAAATAAAATCGGTGGAAGCGATGGCTGGATCGTAAAGCTGAAAGGAGATTGTTTCAATCAGACATTTTATCAGGATGCTGATGGCGACAAATATGGTAACCCTTCGATCAGTATTTATACCTGCGATCAGCCTGTGGGATACATTTATGACAACACCGATTGTAATGATGCAGATGCCGCTGTTTTTCCAAATACAATTGAAGTCTGCAATGGTTATGATGATGATTGTGATTTTCAGAGTGACGAAGATATTCAAACAACGTACTATGGTGATGCAGACGGAGATACTTACGGTGATCCTTCCGTAATCAAAATGGCCTGCTCCATTGTGCCGGCAGGTTACACCACCAATAATAGTGATTGCGATGATTCAAATGCAGCAATTAAACCGGGTGTGACAGAAACCTGCAACAGCTTTGATGATGATTGCAATGGAGCAATTGACGAACCTGCAAAAATATTTTATTATACCGCCGACATTTCCGGAATACCGGCATCGGTTTCGGCAAACTCTACAGCAACCAATTTAATACGGGTAAATGGTGCCATGGTAACTACAATCTGTGAAACAGGTTTTTCTTCCAAGAATTTTGCTACCGGCAATGCATTCAATAATTCCCTGCCGGCAGTGGAATTAACCATGACACCGGCAAGTGGCTACCAACTGCAGCTGGCATCCTTTTCAGCCGATCTGAGGAGGAACAGCAACGGACCTTCAAAGGTGAGATTTGCGTATAGTTTAAATGGCGGTAATACATGGATCGACCAGGGAAGTGATTTCACCATCAACAACAGTCAGTGCGGCGCAGGAACTCCTTCCTCATGGGATTTTGCGGACTTTACACTTGCACAAACTATCATTTTCAGAATCTACGGCTACGGCTCAGTCAATGCCGCAGGCGTGCTGCAATTGCTCAATGTATCCATTAATGGTACCGTTTGCCTGATGTTTGATGAAGACCATGATGGTTATATTGCTGCTCTGGATTGCAATGATGGCAATGCTTCCATTCATCCCAATGCCATTGAAAAATGCAATGCCATCGACGATGATTGTGATACAGAGATTGATGAAGGCGCCAAGACAACCTTCTATGCTGATGCAGACCATGACGGTTATGGAAATCTGGCTGTTACCTCCAAGGCCTGCAGTGTTCCCCAGGATTTTTCCCCGGATAGCAGTGATTGCAACGATCTTGATGCGGCTATACATCCCGGCAGTGCAGAAGTATGCAATGGTATAGATGAAAATTGCGACACCCAGATAGATAATGGCGTGCTGATCTCTTTTTACGCTGATACCGATAATGACAATTTCGGAGATCCGAATAACATGACGCCGGCTTGTTTACAACCTTCCGGATACGTTTTGAATAACAGTGATTGCAACGATGCAAACACTGCCATCTCTCCATCTGCAACCGAAACCTGTAACGGAGTGGATGATAATTGCGACGCTTTTACCGATGAACCGGTCAGGATTTATCACTATGTCGACAATACTTCAGGTATACCTGTGATTGTAGGTCTTCATGCCACAGCGTCTAACCTGCAACCGGCAAACGGAGTATTTCCTGCCTTAGGAACCTCTGGCTGTCCAACCGGTTACACAACAAAAAATTATTCCACCGCATTGGATTTCAGCACTTCATTTAGTGCAGTGCAATTTACCATTACACAAAATTCAGGTTATCAGATTAACGGCTCATCCTTTTCTGTTGATCTCAGAAGAAGCGGATCCGGACCCAAAAAAATCAGGATGGCCTACAGTGTAACCGGAGGTAGTAATTGGGTAGATGAAGGTGTTGATCATGATATAATATCTAATTCGGACTGCGGTGTTACCACTAACTTCCAATGGGATTTTCCGGATTTTGCCACAGGACAGCCGCTCATAGTAAGAATATACGGATTTCAAGCAGGCGCGGGGTCAGGTACACTGCAAATACTTAATGCCCGCCTGGATGGAAATATTTGTCAGATACTGGATGCGGACAACGACACTTATAATACAATAGTTGATTGCAATGATGCAAATCCTACCATACATCCTAACGCTTTAGAATCCTGTAATACTGTTGACGACAATTGCAATTCAGAAATTGATGAAGGTGTTAAGCTGACCTTTTATGCTGATGCCGATAATGATGCATTCGGTAACGCTGCAATTACAACACTTGCCTGCACGCCGCCGGCAGGTTATGTTTCGTCGAATACCGATTGTAATGACGCCGTAGCAACAGTTTATCCCGGTGCCCCTGAACAATGCAACGATGTAGATGACGATTGTGATAACCAGTTTGATGAAGGCGCGAGCGCTACCTTTTATTTAGATACCGACAACGATGGTTATGGAAGTCCCGATGATTTTATCGTAACATGCCCTGCTCCTCCGGGTTATGCGCCGACCTTTCCCGATTGTAATAATAATGATGCCTCCATCAATCCGGGAGCTACAGAAATATGCAATCTGGTAGATGATGATTGTGATGCCGCAACAGATGAAGATGTTGAACTATCTTTTTACTTAGATGATGATAACGACACTTTTGGCAATCCGGCTATCAGTATTTTAGCGTGTGTTGCTCCTCCAGGTTATGTTGCAAGCGATGCTGATTGCAATGATGCCGATTCGGGCATTCATCCTAACATACCTGAAACCTGCAATAATATAGATGACAATTGCAATGGAATCCTGGATGAAGCTGTTCAGATCTATCATTATGTTGACAATACTAACGGCACTCCGCTTTCTGTCGATGCAGATGCAACAGCTACTAACCTGATAATGGTCAATGGTGCTACCACCAGTAATTCTTGTCCAACTGGTTTCTCAACAAAGAATTTCCCCGATTCAACCTTGTTTGATACCACATTGCCGGCTGTTGAATTCAGCATATTAGCCAATAGCGGTTATCAGATTGGAGCTTCCTCAATATCGGCCAATGTTAGAAGAAGCAGCAGTGGTCCGTCAACCATCAGACTTGCTTACAGTTTAGACAATGGTGCCAGCTGGATTGACGAAGGAGTTAATCATTCGATCACAAACGAATTGTGCGGAGTAACCAACAGTACTATTTGGGATTTCGATGATTTTATCACCTCACAAAATCTTAAATTCCGTTTTTATGGATTTAATGCTTCAGCCACAACAGGCACGCTGCAACTACTGGATATAAATTTCAATGGCAATGTTTGCCACTTTGCAGATGATGATGGCGATGGATTCAATACTTCTGTTGATTGCGATGATAATAACGCATTCGTATATCCAAACGCCCCTGAAATCTGTAATGGCGTTGATGATAATTGCAATGCGGATATAGATGAAGGCGTAAAAGTGAAATTTTATACAGATGCAGATAATGATACTTATGGTAATTCAGAGGAAACCATTCTCGCCTGCAATGCGTCAACAGGTTTCGTAGCAGACAGCACTGATTGTAACGATATGAATGTTGCTATTCATCCCAATACGGCAGAAATCTGTAACGGCCTGGATGAAGATTGTAATAATCAGATTGATGAGGGTGTGCTGACTATCTTCTATGCTGATAACGATCACGATACTTACGGTACACCTTCTTTCAATATTTTGGCCTGTACTCTTCCGGCAAATTATTCCTTAAATGATGACGATTGCAATGACGCTAATCCTGCTGTTAATCCTTCCGGCAACGAAACCTGCAATGGCATTGATGACAATTGCAATGGCACGAAGGACGAACAGGTGGCTGTCTATAAGTACACTACCAACACTTCCGGAATTCCTTCCCTTATTTCAGCCAATGCTACAGCAACAAATGTGGGTGCAGTAAACGGTGCTGCGCTATCAACAGGATGCCCAACCGGGTTGATAATTGTAAACTTCACCAATGCTGCTAATTACAGTACTTCCTTACCTGCCATTGAATTCACTCTTAATCCGCTGAGCGGCTTTCAAATTGAACCCGCTTTTTTTACAGTTGACCTTAGAAGAACCGGCAACGGACCCTCACTTGTTCGTTTCGCATACAGCATCGATAACGGAAACAACTGGATAAATCAGGGGATTGATCAAACTGTACTTACCGGCCCGTGTGGTGGCACAACTACTTTCACTTGGGATGTCAATGACTTTATAACTACGCAACCCATTAAATTCAGAATCTTCGGATTTAAAGCATCTAAAACATCAGGCATGCTTCAGGTACTCAATCTGACACTGACAGGAAAAGTGTGTCCGCTTTCTGTTGATGCGGATAGCGATGGATATGATGCATTATATGATTGTAATGACAATGATCCAAAAATCAATCCCGGAACAGTTGAAATATGTAACACGTTGGATGATAATTGCGATGGCCAGACAGATGAAGGGGTCACTCAGACTTTTTATGCAGATAATGATCATGACAATTATGGCGATCCTGCAATTTCAGTCATTGGATGCAATGTACCCGATGGATTTGTTACTAATAATGCTGATTGCAACGACGGACCGGATGGGAGCGTTTTTAATCCCGATGTATCAGAAATCTGCAATTCTCTCGACGATAATTGTAATTCGCAAATTGATGAAGGTGTAAGTACAACTTCCTATGCTGATACTGATCTTGATGGATATGGAAATGCAGCAGTTTCCTTTACCGGATGTTTTGTGCAATCGGGATATGTGCTAACAAGCTCTGACTGTAATGATAGCAACCCATCTGTAAATCCTGTTGCGAAAGAAATATGCAATCTTATTGACGATGACTGCGATGCACTTATTGATGAACCTGGAGACATTTATCATTATACTGACAACCATGAAGGCATTCCGGACGCAATAGCTCTTCATGCGACCGGAACGAACTTCAAATTGGTGAATGGTGCTATCACTACCGTCAATTGTCCAACCGGATTTCTGTCAAAAAATTATTCTACCGCCTTCAATTTCAGCACTTCTGTTCCTGCAATTGAATTTACAATCGTGGCAGATCCGGGATACAGAATTGAAGCCTCCTCTTTTACGGCAGCGCTGAGAAGAAATGGTGGCGGACCTTCCAAGATTCGTTTTGCATACAGCATTGATAGTGGTTTTTCATGGATCACCCAGGAAACCAACCAGGCTTTGCAAAATGCGGAATGCGGAGTGATGACCAATTCTTCATGGGACTTTCCGGATTTTTTCACAACAGGACAGGTGTACTTTAGAATTTATGGTTTTGATGCTTCTTCAACATCAGGCATGCTTCAGGTGCAGGATGTAATTATTAACGGAAATGCTTGCAAGCTGATATTTGATGATGATCATGACGGATATAATACGACAGTTGATTGCGATGATTCCAACCCCGCGATATTTCCCAACGCGACAGAAGTATGTAATGATGTCGATGATAATTGTGACAGCCAGATTGATGAGAATCTGAAATTAACTTTCTATGCTGACGCAGATAATGATTCATATGGTAACCTCAATGTTTTATTGTTAGCCTGTTTCGCTCCGGCAGGATACGTTTCTGATAATACTGATTGTAACGATGCCGCTGTAAATGTGCATCCGATGGCAACTGAAATCTGCAATTTTATTGATGATGATTGCGATACGCAGATTGATGAAAATGTAGTTCCCACCTACTATCTTGACAACGACAACGATTCTTATGGTAATCAGACTGATTCAGTAATCACCTGCTTTGCTCCTGCAGGATACGTTCCTGATAATACTGATTGCAACGATGGCAATGGAAACATTCATCCCAACGCTGCGGAAACCTGTAACAACATCGATGACAATTGCAGTGGGTCAACAGACGAAGCAACCACTATTTACAGTTACACAGACAATTCATCAGGAGCTTTTAATTACGTTGATATCAATGCAAGCGCTTCGAATTTGAGCCGCCTCAATGGCGCTGATAAAAGTACGTCCTGCCCAACCGGCTTTTCTTCCAAAAACTTTGTTTCTACAGTTGAATACAGTACAAGCCTTGGTGCTGTAGAATTCTCCCTGTCTCCTTTAGCCGGATATAAAATTGAAGCTACTTCATTTACTGCTGAACTGAGAAGAAGCAACAGCGGCCCGGCTTCCATTCGTTTTGCATATAGCCTCGACAATGGAGTTACCTGGATCGATCAGGGTTTTAATCAGTCATTGTTCAGTAATGGTTGCGGTCTAATGACGCCAACTTCCTGGGATTTTTCCGATTTTTCAACACCTCTCCCACTCAAATTCAGAATCTACGGATTTAATGCGGTCTCCACTTCCGGAGTGCTTCAAATAATGAATGTTAACCTGAATGGAAAAGTATGCCCGTTAGTTGATCTTGATGCTGATGGCTATGAATCTGCGGTGGATTGCAATGATACAAACGCGTTAATAAATCCAGGCGCAATTGAAGTTTGTAATAATGTAGATGATAATTGCGATGCGCAAGTTGACGAAAATGTGAAACTAATTTTCTATGCTGATGCAGATGGTGACACGTATGGTGATTCGTTAGTTTCAACGCTTGCCTGTTTACAGCCGGTAGGTTATAGTTCTGATGCTACCGATTGTAATGATGGCAATGCTGCAATAAATCCGGCACAGGCTGAAATGTGTAACAACGTCGATGATAACTGTGATGGTATTACTGATGAAGCCATACAGGCATTTCATTATACGACTAATACAGCAGGTGTTCCTGCATCTTTCGCAAAGCATTCAACGGTTACCAATTTAATTCTTGTCAATGGTGTTACCACTGCGACAGGTTCAGGTGCTTGCTTAACAGGAACATCTAACAAAGGTTTTACAAGTGCAACTACTTTCAATACTTCTTTGCCTGCTGTACAATTTACTATTACACCGGACTCAGCTTACCAGGTGGATGCCGGAACTTTCTCCGCAGAGTTCAGGAAAAATGGGGGTGGTCCGGCTTCCTTACGGTTTGCATATAGCAAGGATGGTGGAAATTCATGGATTGATCAAGGCATCAACCAGTCGCTCACTAATTCCGACTGCGGTGTGATGACGAGTGCTCTTTGGGACTTTGATGATTTTTCAACCTATCAGCCGCTTGTTTTCAGAGTATATGGTTTCAATGCTTCCTCTACTTCCGGAATACTTCAGCTCTCAAATATAAACCTTGTTGCTAAAGTATGCCTGATTCCAGATTTGGATAACGATGGGTATAATTTAGTGGATGATTGTGATGATACAAATCCTGCGATTCATCCAAATGCTCCGGAAGCATGCAACAGTATTGACGATAATTGCGATTCTCAAATTGATGAAACAGGAGATATCATTTTCTACGCTGATGCGGATAATGATTCTTATGGTAATCCTAATGTTACAAAATTTGCCTGCACAACACCGGTTGGTTATGTTGCAAATAATAACGATTGCAACGATTCAAATGCTGCCATTCAACCTCTCGCCACAGAAACCTGTAACACTGTTGACGACAATTGCAATGGAACAATTGATGAAGCTTCAAAAATTTATAACTACACAGACAATACTTCAGGAATTCCTTTCTATTTGTCAACCAATGTAACTGCTACCAATCTCAAAGTTGTAAATGGTGCTATTATAGGAACCGCCCCTGCAGCTTGTCCCACCGGATTCTCTTCAAAAAATTTCCCTGTTACCACAACTTATGCCGCTACGTTGCCGGCTGTTGAATTTACCCTGACTCCGGCTACAGATTACAGAATTGAAGCGCAGTCATGGTCGGTGCAGTTTAGGAAAAGCGCCGGTGGACCTGGTTCGCTCCGGCTTGCATACAGTATAGATGGTGGTGCTAACTGGATTGATCAGGGAAGCAATCTATCACTACCTAACAATACAGCATGTGGTGTTATGACAACCGCTTCCTGGGACTTTGCGGACTTTTATTTAGAGCAACCTCTCAAATTCAGGATTTACGGATTTAATGCTTCAAATATTACAGGTATTCTTCAATTGATGAATGTGACTGTTACTGGAAAAGTCTGCTTTGTAGGAGACGCTGACGGAGATGGATTTGACGTTTCGATTGATTGTAACGATAACAACCCTGCGATCTATCCGGATGCAACAGAAGTTTGCAACGGTATAGATGATGATTGCGATACACAGACCGATGAAAATGTAAAGTCGACGTTCTATGCAGACGACGATCATGATTCTTATGGCAACCCTGCTTTTACAACTTTGGCCTGCATGGCACCTGTTGGTTTTGTGGCTGACAGTAACGATTGCAATGATGCCAATGTGGCTGTGAACCCAACAGCAACAGAAATTTGCAATTCCATTGATGATGACTGTGATAGTGAAATTGATGAAAACGTAATACTAACTTTCTATGTTGATAGTGACAATGATGGTTACGGTAATCCTTTCGATTCAACGACAGCTTGCGTTGCTTCGGCTGGTTATGCGGCGAACAATACGGATTGTAATGACGATAACATGAATGTGAATCCCGGTGCATCGGAAATTTGCAATGGTCTTGATGACAATTGTGATACACAAATAGATGAAAATTTAATTGTCACTTTCTATTCGGACGATGATAATGATTCTTACGGTAACCTCTCGGTTGCTATAACAACTTGTTCCGCTCCGTATGGTTACGTTGCAGATAGTACCGATTGTGATGATTCCAATGCAGACATTCATCCCAACGTTGTTGAAACGTGCAACCTTATTGACGACAACTGTAATGGAACAATTGATGAAGACGTAATTATTTATTCTTATACAGACAATATCACTGGCACTCCATTTTCCTTTGCTGCCAATTCAACGGGTGGTAGTTTAATCCGCGTGAACGGAGCTAAGAAAAATACTCAATGTCCAACTGGATTTTCTTCCAAAACCTTTTCATCTGCTGCATCATTTAATACAGATTTAGCCGCTATTGAATTCGCCATTGCTCCATTAACCGGCTATCAGGTCGAAGCCACTTCTTTTAGTGCCGAGTTGAGAAGAAACAACAAGGGTCCTGCTTCCGTGCGCTTTGCTTACAGTCCTGACAATGGAACCACCTGGATTGATCAGGGTATCGATCAATCATTAAAAAATAAGGGCTGTGGTGTAATGACAGTTGCTTCCTGGAATTTTTCAGATTTTTCATCCTCTGTTCCTATAAAATTCAGAATCTATGGATTCAAAGCGACAGGTACATCCGGCGTTCTTCAGGTTATGAATATTACGCTCAACGGAAATGTTTGCCAGGCAGTTGATGAGGATGGTGATGGATTTGATGCTCGGGTGGATTGCGATGATAACAACCTGAATATCTTTCCGGGTGCTATAGAATTATGCAATGGGTTAGATGACAATTGTGATTTGAATATTGATGAAAATTCAATTGAGGTATTTGTTACGGCACTGGGAGAAACTAATATCTGTTCTACCGGTTTCGTAAAACTAAAGGCCAATGGAGGTTCCGGCTTAACGTATCAATGGTACAAAGACGACCTGCTCCTTGCAGGAAAAACCAATCAAACTTACAAAGCAACTGTTCCGGGAACTTACAAGGTATTAGTCACTAATCTCAGCTTTTGCAGCAATACTTCAACTCCTGTAAATGTGTTTAGCTTTTGCAAGGAAGATTCAGTTGCTCAGTTAACAAAGATTGGCACCTTCCTGCTGTATCCAAATCCAACGAGAGACAACTTTGTGATTGAATTAACTCCCGGTAATTCCAGTGCTGCAATGAGTGCGAAAACCATACAAGCAAACATTAGCATTACCAATCTTTTCGGACAGATCGTTTATGCAGAAAACATTCAATTGGTTAATGGCGAATTGAAAAAGGAAATAAAATTATCCGATTCCTTCATCGAGGGAATGTATCTGGTAAAAGTGATACTGAATGATGAAACAGCTACCAGCGAAGATGTGCAATGGACAGGACGGATTATGATACAGAAATAATATTTGTCAAACTCCGGTGATGGCATCAGCATGTCACCGGAGTTTTTTTCAATGCAGCAGCATGATACAAAATATGTTTGTAACCACTTTCATCCCTACACATTTCAATAGCAATATTTTTTAATAGCAGGAACACAACTTTCATATCGCTGTAGTTTATTGACAACAACTATTGTTGAAGATTCTCCATATTAAATTCACTGTTTATTTCTTATTCATGCAGCTATCGAAGATTTTGAAGTGTCTTCACTACCTACTTCAAATCATTTTTCTTTATGAAAAAATTAGCCGGCAGCTTATTCATCATGCTAATACTGTCATCCTGTAAAAAGGAATCAACGAATCCTGCAGACAATGGTCCTTATTTTTCACAGGTGAAAACAATTGTTGATCAACACTGTGTCAGTTGTCATTACCAGGGTGGGCAAGGGATGCCGGTGATATTGACTGAAGATTCTGACATTGTAAATAATGCAGCCAATATTAAATCAGCCACCATTGATACACCATCATGGTTTAATAAAAGAATGCCTCCGGATGGTGAATTGTCAGATGCTGACAAAACAACTATTCAAAATTGGTTTGATAATGGGGGGCAAATCGATGATTAAAAAAAGTATTCGGTTGTATATTATTTCTGCAAATCAATTATCAATACAAGAGAGCTCACTCCCTAACCAGGCGGCAAGACGTGTTGAACCTGAATCATTCAAATGATTTTCATCTTTAAAATTTTCAGGGTCAGAAAAAATTTCAGCAGGAGGAATAAGTACCGTTCCATATTTTTTGTAAAATAAATAGGCGTTTGGCATTTGCTTTACAGGATTAAAACCCGGCAGAAAAACAAATTGGAGTTGCACATTATTGACGCTGGCAAGTGCTGCTATTTCCGAAATGAAATGCTCAGGAAAATTCATTTTCATATCCTGCAATAAAGAACCCTGATCCGGCTCAATAATATTTAATGCTGGCACTTGTTGACGCGCTGAGAATTTTTCCGTTGAAGCACCATAACCATACAATGATAAAGCAACGGTGCGCTGTTCAAAATCTTGTGGACGAATATGCAAGTACGATTTTAATAAAACTATTCGCACTTGTAATGCTTTCCAAAAATCACTGAAGTAACGTGTATTGAAAAATACAGGTTTCAAAACATCTGCTGAGGAAGCAACATATCCGAAATCAAGATGACTATAAGGATCTTCATCTTCCCGGACTTCGACCACCAAATT
Organism: Chitinophagaceae bacterium; assembly: GCA_016717285.1. NCBI lineage: Bacteria > Pseudomonadati > Bacteroidota > Chitinophagia > Chitinophagales > Chitinophagaceae > Chitinophagaceae bacterium. Next base: position 576,585 of record JADKFU010000005.1, on the reverse strand, counting down.
TTTAATTTGTTTTGATGCAAGCAAATCCTTCACTACTTCGTAATCAAAGTTGCGCCCGAACCGGCAATAGCCAAGGTTAGCAACATGCAGCGCATTGCCACACCTTTGCTTAATCAGAACCTCCAGCAGTGAATCAGGAATTGCATGAATGGTTCTGGATGAGCCAATAAATGCGATGTCAATACCTTCAGGATTATTCATTCTGCCATAAATCCAGCTCGCATGGTTGTAACAATCATCTTTTATGAAACGATAACCAAACTCCTTGTTAAACGGAATCACAAAAAGGAATCCTATAATAGAAACAGGAAGCAATGAGAATATTAGAAGATTAATAATCAGTTTGCGCGTCATGCTTCAGAATTGAAAATAAATGAAAGTAGGTGCAGCTTCATACACTCCAAAAAGAACTATCGCTGCAATCATTGCATAATAAAGAGTCCAACGGATTGCTTTGGGGAAAATATTTTCAATCAGTTGTATTCGTTTTGACTTTATGAGCCACTCTGCTACTGCAAAAATTACTAATAAGATGATCAGGAAAACCGGAAAAACAGGGTGCAATTCCTGAGCAGCAAGTTGGTGCCAGACAGTTTGAAAATCCATTGCAAAAGTTTCAGGATTAAACTGCAGTGATTTAACAATCTCGAGTGCAGTGCTTAAATTTTTCGCACGAAAAAAAATCCATGCAAAGCTGACGAGATTGAAAGTGATGACCACGCTCAAAAAGCTATTCAGTCCGCTCAAATGCTGCAAACCGGTGATGCGCTTCACTTTATTTCTTAATGCAAAAGAATATTTTTCTGTAATTACAAACACACCATGCAACAATCCCCATATAACAAAAGTCCAATTTGCACCATGCCATAATCCCGAAACGAGAAAAACAATAAAGATGTTGAATGTCCATTTAAGAAGAGATACCTGATTACCTCCTAAAGGAATATACACGTAGTCCCTGAACCAGGTTGATAATGAGATGTGCCAGCGACTCCAGAACTCACTTACAGACCTGGATGAATAGGGGCTGTCAAAATTCTTCATCAAGCTGAACCCCATAACTTTCGCAGCACCGATAGCAATATCAGAGTATCCTGAAAAATCACAATAAATCTGGATCGCGAAACACCAGGTGGCAATAAGCTGGAAATTGCCATGATAGTGAGCAGGATTATTATACACGGCATCTGCATACATGGCAAGATTGTCTGCAATTACCATCTTCTTGAAAAATCCCCACAGCATTTGTTTTAAACCGGAAGTGACGCGGTCATAATCAATTTCATGTTTTTCATAAAACTGGTGTAGCAAGTTTTGAGGACGCTCGATGGGTCCCGCTACCAACTGCGGATAAAACATAACGTACAATGCATAAATACCAAATTTCCTTTCCGGTTGCTGGTTGCCACGATAAACTTCTATTACATAACTCAAGCTCTGAAAAGTGTGAAATGACAGGCCAATCGGAAGAATCAGGTTCAATGCTGCAATGGAATAGTTACAATGAAAAAAAGTGGCTATGAATGCAAAGTTTTCATTGAAGAAATTGAAATACTTGAAAATAAGTAGTGCAATGCACGTAGAAAATATGCTGACCATCAAATATAGTTTCCTATGATTAGGGTCTGAGGATGCAATCATTCTTGCTGCAGTGTAATCTATCAGAATCAGCAAAAACAAAATGAGCAGGTATGCCGGAATAAAATACATGTAAAAAATGCAACTGGCTGTAAGCAGCAGGAGCCACCGATAGCGATGCTTCAGAACGAAATATAGTATGGTAACAACAGGAAAAAATATGAGGAAGTCACCAGAGTTGAAACGCATCCCGCTTTATTTCAAATGTTAACTGCAGATTAAAGAACCGGAAAATTTACAGCGTTCAAAAGATACATCGATTTTCAGAAATATTCACAAATCATCAAGGTTGCGGCGAGAGCTGATGATACTAAAAAAGGTGCAGCAAAAAGTCTCGGGTTCAGGTTATTGAGATTAATGCAGAACTTCAGTCCTCTAAAATAAAAAACCCGTCCCGACAAAGTCGGAACGGGCTCTGAATCTTGAAGATATTGGAAGAAACAACTTACCAGCAGGTAAGTATTTGTCCCGACCCTAGGGTCGGGAACTTGCTCTAAAAAGGAGGTATTCCAGCCGCACCTTCCGATACGGCTACCTTGTTATGACTTAGCCCCAGTTACCGGTTTTACCTTGAACGACTCCTTACGGTTATCGTCTTCAGGTACACCCGGCTTCCATGGCTTGACAGGCGGTGTGTACAAGGTCCGGGAACGTATTCACCGCGCCATTGCTGATGCGCGATTACTAGCGATTCCAGCTTCATGAAGTCGAGTTGCAGACTTCAATCTGAACTGAGACGGGCTTTTTGGGATTAGCTCCTTGTCACCAAGTGGCAACCCATTGTACCCGCCATTGTAGCACGTGTGTAGCCCTGGACATAAAGGCCGTGATGACTTGACGTCGTCCCCTCCTTCCTCACTGCTTACGCAGGCAGTTCCACTAGAGTCCCCGGCATTACCCGATGGCAACTAGTGATGGGGGTTGCGCTCGTTGCGGGACTTAACCCAACACCTCACGGCACGAGCTGACGACAGCCATGCAGCACCTTGCAAACAGTCCCTTGCGGGAAAGACACCTTTCGGCATCGGTCTGAATGCATTCTAGCCCAGGTAAGGTTCCTCGCGTACCATCGAATTGAACCACATGCTCCACCGCTTGTGCGGACCCCCGTCAATTCCTTTGAGTTTCAACCTTGCGGTCGTACTCCCCAGGTGGATTACTTAATGCTTTTGCATAGACCCGTACAGTGTATCGCACAGATCGAGTAATCATCGTTTAGGGCGTGGACTACCAGGGTATCTAATCCTGTTTGATCCCCACGCTTTCGTGCCTCAGCGTCAATGTCAGTTTAGCGAGCTGCCTTCGCAATTGGTGTTCTGTGTCATATCTAAGCATTTCACCGCTACACGACACATTCCGCCCACCTCAACTGAATTCAAGACCAATAGTATCAATGGCAGTTTCCCGGTTGAGCCGGGAGATTTCACCACTGACTTAAAGGCCCGCCTACGCACCCTTTAAACCCAGTAAATCCGGATAACGCTTGCACCCTCCGTATTACCGCGGCTGCTGGCACGGAGTTAGCCGGTGCTTATTCCTCTGGTACCGTCAAGCCCCGTAGAAACGGGGTGTTTCTTCCCAGATAAAAGCAGTTTACAACCCAGAGGGCCTTCATCCTGCACGCGGCATGGCTGGTTCAGGCTTTCGCCCATTGACCAATATTCCTTACTGCTGCCTCCCGTAGGAGTCGGGCCCGTATCTCAGTGCCCGTGTGACTGGTCGTGCTCTCACACCAGTTACTGATCGTTGCCTTGGTAGGCCGTTACCCTACCAACTAGCTAATCAGACGCACACCCATCTCTTACCACCGGAGTTTTAATCTTTAGATGATGCCATCCTAAGATTTTATGGGGAATTAGCCCCGATTTCTCGGAGTTGTGCCCCAGTAAGAGGGAGGTTGTGTACGTGTTCCTCACCCGTCTGCCACTCGTCAGCATGTATTGCTACACCTGTTACCGTTCGACTTGCATGTATTAAGCCTGCCGCTAGCGTTCATCCTGAGCCAGGATCAAACTCTCCGTTGTAAAAAAACTTGAGTTAATTCTAGCTTAAAACACTTACCTTTTTTTAATGCTGGCTTATTGTTATCTTCCAATACTTCAAAGAACATTATCCCGACAAAACCGGGACTTGCAAATTGCCGGGAAATCTCTTCCCAACTACCTGATATTTTTAATTACTAAGAACTGTTTTAAGGAGTGCTTTTTCAAAAGCGGGACACAAAGGTAAAGGGAATTATTGAAAATGCAACCGCAGCTTGAAAATAATTTAAAGCTGTGCAAAATCCACATTCCATAGTAGTTGAATATCAAATCATTAGGTGAAATATTCCGTGGATAAAATAATCTTCTCAGGGTCTGCATAAGTAATAAAAAGGTACCACAATTCGAATTATGGATAATTTATGCTGCTATTTAAAATGCAAACTGCCGATGACTTAAATTTAATTGATGAACACAAAACCATTATGAAAACCAATTCAAATGAATTGTATTCCTTCGATATAATCAGACCTCAGCTTCATCCTTTGACGCTGGCCAATATGCGTTAATAACGCATTATCTGAAACCTGTTTCCATAAGACTATCATTTTAAAAGATTCATTTATCACCCCTTCATTGTAACTGAAAATTGATACTGGATAATTTTTCATTCCAGCATTAAATATTCCTGTTGTCGAGCCAAAATGAAATCTCTCAAATTATTGGTGTTGCCCGAGGTCTTGTTAAGAGCTGTTATCTCCTATTCTTTTACCTTTATCGAATTATTAAACCAAAAAAATACAGTTCAATACCTTCTAAATGCACTTGATTGAGTGTCGTGTTTGATTTTCTAAATAAAGATGTAGCAACCATGCAAAAGAAGACTTCTACTCTAAGAATCAATCGTTGGCATTTTTGTAATTCTTTCCTTATTGCAGTAACTTTTCAGTCTTTCATTTTCTTTTCATCTCAAATTACCGCCGTTTGAAATTACTATCAGTCAGAACATTTGTAGTACTGGCACTGCTGAATTTATATTGTCCGTTAGCGCATGCACAAAATGAGACGGATACACCTTCTCGGATTGTGCCTGATAGCAGCCGATGCCCGGTAGAGGACCTTGCTGATGTAATCCGCAATGGGAAACCGCGAAAAAATGAGAAGCCGCCAAAAAACCATTATATCTTCCTTACGCCGGTAATTGGATCATCACCGGCTACAGGATTCATAGTAGGTGCTGCCGGACAGTTGTCCTTTAAGGGAATTGACCCTAATGATAAATACTCCGTTATCAATTCAAACTTGCAGTTAACAACAAAGAACCAGGTCCTTTTCCAGATCAAAAACAATCTCTTGCTCGCTCATAACAAACTTTTCATGTCAGGTGATTTACGGTTATTTATTTATTCTCAACCGACTTATGGCTTAGGCACTGATGCACTCAATAAAGATGTAGACGGCGGTGGAATAATAATTGGTAATGAAAGCATAGAAGCTGATTCTGTAGCACAGAGTATGAAATACCACTATTTTAAATTACATCAACTCGCTGCCTACAATTTCAATGGCATTTTCTATATAGGCGCAGGAATCAAGTTTGATGTATATAACAAGATAAGTGTGGAATATCCGCTGCTCAATGGAGCAGATACTTCTTTTCACACGGAGTACAGCTTGCTGAATGGGTATGATTCAACAAGGTATTCGTTAAACGGCTTTAGTTTGAACGGTATTATTGATACAAGAGACAATCAGATTAATGCTACCAGGGGTATGTTCATGAACCTGAGCTTTACTTATAATCCGCAATATGCGTCAGCAAATCATCCGTCAGCGCAAAAACGAAGTTCCATTTTTGAAGGTGAATTGCGCTACTTCAAAACGTTTAAGGTGCGCCATCATGATAATACGGTGGCTTTATGGGTTCTTGGTACCTGGATCGCCGGCGGCACAGCGCCTTATCTTACTTTACCGGCCATCGGCTGGGACCAACGCAGCCGGAGTGGCAGAGGATATGCGCAGGGAACATTCAGGGGAGAGAGCTTCCTCTATGGTGAGTTTGAGTACCGTTTTCCAATTACTTGTAATGAAGTGCTGGGAGGAGTTGTATTCGTAAATGGCACCACCACCAGTGACCGTTCGCGTGACCTGCCGCTCTTCCGCTACATACAACCTGCATTTGGTTTCGGACTACGGATTCTGATAGACAAGGCCTCGCGCACCCATCTTGTATTGGATTATGGTATCGGAAAAAAATCAAGCGGGTTTTATCTGAATGCCGGAGAAACGTATTGAAATAATTGCAATTGAAAAATCAGTTTCAAATTGTTTACGCTAAATTTTATAAAAACATCCCCGCTTTCATCGGAGGATTTTTATAGCAGATGCCATGATAACAACATGCAATTTCATTTTCAAAATCGATCTCTTATAAAACATGCAGCAAACATAAAATGAAACAAATCACACTTCGCATGATCAGTCTTACAACGCTGATCTATATATCATTTCTATTGTGCACTATCAATATGGTTCAGGCACAAACACAAAAGAATTCCGGTATCCATTACATTTACCTGGTGCGTCATGGTATTTATGACTATGATGCAAATGCCACCGACAACCGCGTATCCAATGCCCTCAATACATTGGGCCATGAGCAGGCAAAACTGATTGGTAAGCGTTTGGCCGCTCTACCCATAAAATTCACACACTTCGCCAGCAGTGAATTCCTTCGCGCCAAACAGACTGCCGATGACATGGGAAAGATTATGAATCTAACTCCCCTGCGTGACAGCTTATTGAATGAATGTATGCCGTCTTCAAACAATACTGATTTAATGAAAGGTGGAAGGCCTGCAGATTTGAATGCCTGCGATTCTGCACGCTACAGGGCCTGGAAGCATTGGTTCGCTGCTACTCCTGCAAGTGACACTTATGATCTGTTGGTATGCCATAGTGGAGTAATTACCTGGACGGCATTGCATGCAGTGGGCGCAGATACCAGAGATTGGAACAACATGGACATTGGGAATGCGTCCCTTACAATTATTGCCATTAAGCCTGATGGAACGGCATCGCTGGTGATGTACAGTGATGTAGGTCATCTTCCTGTGGAGAAACAAACGTGGAGTGCAACTGGTGGAGGTTGGGTGAAATAACACCAGATAACCACTTAGAACATATGATCAAAAAAATGCTCCGTCAGGATTTTTGAATTAACCAGTGAAGGCCAACCTGGTTTCACTGAATTTTCATGAACCTATTTTGAAATCAAATTCACAAACAGCCGGTAAGCTCCCGGCACTCCCGCAGGCAGTTCGCGAAAGAAAGAAAGTCCGGTGTACACATATCGACCCTTTCCATAATTGCAGACGATCAATGATCCGTCAAGTGGTTGTTCTCCTTTGTCATTCATCCCAAAAATCTTTTTGTAATTACTGTCAACATCAGTAAGAAAGTAAAGGCCTCGTTCCTGTATCCATCCGTCAAAATCGTTATCCGTTATTTTATTAGGAGTAAACAAAAGCTCTTCATCCGGTTCAAGAAAAGTAACCTTTGCATGTTCATCGGTTACACGATCACGTGAAATCTTAAATGGATACGGACCGATATTATTCATTACCAGGTCACTTCCACTGGTGTTGTATTGAACCAGCATCACACCACCGTTTTTTACATACGTCAGTAATTTTTCATTCAGAAACTTTAGTCGTTCATTGGTATTATAAGCCCTTATGCCTACAATAATAGCATCATAAGCCGCAAGATTGCCATTTGCAATTTCTTCATCGCTGAGCATGGCAACTGAATAACCTACCTGTTTCAGCATTTCAGGAATAACATCGCCTGCACCTTTTACGTAACCGATATTTTTTCCCTTAGTTATCAGTGGAACGCTTACGAGCTTTGCCTGCGACAACGGATAAATAGTGATAGCAGGAATATGATCGTAACTGATCGCAAACAGTCCGCGATCGTAGGTGTTGCCATTCAATGTTACTACCGCTTTCATCGTGTCCACTGCTGCAACCAATGTATGTGTTGCCGGAATCACTGAAAAACTGACAGTCGTTTCATCGCCTTTCGCTTTTAATTCAAATGTATTCCCGACAGGTATAACTACCCAACCCTGCGGAACATTTAATGAAACAGACCCTTTTGCATTATCAATACCACTCTTAAGATCCACTTTCACCACTCTTGACTGCACGCTGTTGAAGATGTACGTTGAAGCTTCAATAGTTGCAGTAATGGGAGGGGAAACTTCTAACGGGCGATACACTTCGCCTCTCACCGGATCAACGGACTTATAAACGAGCGGACGTTTGTATGTGATTGCTCTTCCTGAAATCTCAAAGTTGAATGTTGCATTGATGACCGGTTCATTTTCCGGCCTGCCTATGTTTGATTGCTTTGGAATTTTAAACATACCTGGTCCGTGTGGCTGTTGTAACCAATAGGGTTGCGTGACAGCAGTTGCAGCATCCAGCAATTGCTTTCGCTGAAGCGTGAGCATTTCATTATTAGCGAGGGTTTTATTCATCGTTGTATCAAATTGTTGCAAGGTTACCGATTTCAATACCACCGGCACTACTCCCCTATTGATGGCTTGTAGCTTCCATTCAAAAGTATTACCGGCAGCAAGCGTTGTTTGTGTTGCATATGCTTCAAACCACAATCCTGAACAAAGGCAGATCAATTGCTCCACTTCTTTTTTCTTTTGTGATTTCCAGTATCCTTCAGGCAATTTTTCCACAGCATCATACACTTCCAATAATCCAGCAACAGATGCGGAAGGATTTTCCGGTTTAAAATCAGCTATCAATTTGCTCACCAGCGATTGAATTACTGCACCACCTGCAACTCTGTTCCATCCCGGATTCACATCATCAAACAAATCGGTTTTAGGTGCAGCACCTTCCATTGTTTTAAAATATTCCAATTGAGTTCCCCTGTTTTTTCCGGAACCAAATCCCTGGCTTTTATGCATGGTGCGGCTTTCCGCGGCGATTTCTAAATAACCTTTTCCAAGCAACTGATTGTAAACACCCACATCAACTTTAAGCTGATCATCAGCAGTTGTATTGTTGCCACCGAAGTTGAAAGTGTTCCACATCAATTTTTGCCTGCCATACAGCAACCGTTTTCAGTTGTTCAGGATAACGATTAGGATCGGCCGCAGCTACAAAAGCTTCCTCTGCTAAAATCGCGGAAGCGGTATGTTGTCCGTGACCACCTTCGCCTGTAGTTGGAAACCTGCAGATGATTACGTCGGGTTGAAAAGAACGAATCACATACACCGCATCAGCGAGTATGGAATCTTTATTCCAGAAAGTAAATGTTTCTTCCGGATTTTTGGTGTACCCAAAATCATTCGCGCGTGTAAAAAACTGTTCGCCGCCGTCAATCTTTCTTGCTGCTAATAATTCCTGTGTACGAATCAAACCAAGCAATTCACCTAATTCATTTCCGATCAGGTTTTGACCACCATCGCCACGTGTAAGTGAAAGATATCCGGTTCGGTACAACTTCTCTTTTGACAGGTAAGCAATCAAGCGTGTGTTTTCATCGTCGGGATGCGCAGCGAGATACAACACACTTCCCAGCACATTCAATTTATTGAGTTGAAGTTTTATCTCCGCGGCATTGGCGGCAGGAGCTGTCTGGGCATTTGCTGTTTTAATGAAAAAAGTCAGCAATAAAACACATCCTGCAAACAGCATCGAACGTTTGGTCATGTCTGTAAAATTTGGGGAGTTCAAAAATAGAAATATTAGCAACTGAAACAGGGGAATAACGGTTCATCTTGCATCAGTATCGTCATAAAATGCATAAAAAAAGCAGGACAATGTGCCCTGCTTCTTTCAATATCAGAATAGAAATTATTTGCTCACGATCAGTTTAGAAACAACCGGTGAACCATTGCCTGCTTTTAACGAAACCATGTAAGCACCTGCATTTACATTGCTAAGATCAATGTTGCGCACATAAGATCCACCGGCATCATTGGCTTTGTAAAGATTGGTAACCAATCTGCCTGAGATGTCATAGAGATCAATGGTAACATCAGATGCCGTACGTAAACCGTACAGAATTTGCGTTGAATTGTTTGCAGGATTCGGATAAATGGTGGTAAGATCAAGGTTATCGAAATTATCAGCCACACCTGTTAATTCAGTATTGATTGTCACCTTAAACCAGTCAATCCAGTTTTGAGCAGCAAAGTATCCGATTGTATTGCCTTGAGCATCCACATATACAATATTAACACATTTGGTAACCGAAGGAATGAAAGGGGGATATCTCATATAAGAAGTCGCATAAGAACTTGGAGAGACAGAACCACCCTGGCCATCATCCAGGCAACCACCCACTACTGCAAAAGTGTCTTCCTTGGTAGCGTTATGATAAATGAAATTGAACGCTGCTTTCTGCCCTGGATCAAGTGTGTATCCAGGACCAAATCCTAGCACAAAAGCATCGCCTCCTAACCAATCATTGCTTCCTGAAAGCCCGAAATCAACAGAATCCTTATTTGACCACAAGATGCTGGAAGCACTCTGTGAAGGTGAACCATTGCTAAGTGTCTTTACGATCTGTGCTTCAATTTTATCGAATGTTCCGGAATTATTTTCATGAGCAGCGATCATATAAATACTGTCGATCGTAACCTGAACATTGCTGGGAAAGGAATCATTCAAACCAAAAACACTCCAGTCAGCCAATGAATTGGCGGGATCCGCAGCATCTGTATATCCAACGAGGTTGTTCAATACCACCGCGGAATAATTAAGAGCCGTATCAACACCTGTGTAATCTGAACTGAATTGAAACAGATAAGCAACATCATCATAGTTAACGTAACTGTAATCCACATACATTTCATAAATGTCACGTGTGTTACTTCCCAACGCAGGGCAACGAGTTGATTTCAGATGTTGAATTTCAGCGCCTGATATTTGACCGGGCTTTAAATTCTTAAACGGCACCTGTGCAGAAGCACTCAATGCGGTAAACATAATAATAAAGGCTAAGTAGTAATTTTTCATTTTAAGGAGGTTTTAGGTTCGCAATTTATGGATTTTGAATCAAAGAAAAAAAAATTGTCCGGTTATTGAAAACAATAACACTTTAATGACAAAAATAAAAACGCTCAAGCATTAGTACATTGGTCAATCTACTACCAAGGGAAAAACGTGCTGTTCCAGTACATCAGAAACCTTCACAAAGTAGATTCCTCCAGGTAACTGCTGCAGATCTATGGTTTCTATATGCTGGCCGGCTTTAAGCGAGCCTCGTTCTTTTTTTTGAATGATTTCTCCGCGATCATTCATCAGACAAATGGTCACCGTTCCGCTTTGGTTGATGCTATAAATAAGACTGGTTTGTTTCAATGCAGGATTGGGATACAATTTTCCTTGCATTGCTGTTATTGAAGGGTTTTGAAAGCCAACATTAAAAGGAAGATCCATGACAGGAAAAATAGCCAGATCGATATCAGCTAACCACGAATTTATTAAAGTATGCCAGCTATTGTTAGACCATTGTTCCCAGGACCAACCTTCATAGGAACGGCAGCCTGCCATTGTTGAAACGATGGCAATGGTATCACCGGTTACAATGGGGAGTAATACACTCACAAAAAAAGAATCGTCAACAAGAACAGGCACGGAAAATGAAAAAGTGTTGACCGAATCTGTTACCTCAATATCATTAATCGGGATCGGAATGGAGGTCGCTAATAAAGTGCCTGGTCGAAATCCATTAGTATCCACCGCATAAATATTAGCATAAACTCCACTGGAACCCGCCATTGAAGTTTTTAATCCAATCAGTACCTGTACACTTTGCACATAAGCAGGTGCAGTATAGCCCATCTGATGAAGACTGTAGAATTGCGCTTTCTGAAGATCGCCATATTTATTATTGCCGGTTACGTATCCTGAATCAGGAGCTGGATAGATGCCTGTTTCGCAGCCTAACCCGCCGGCATCCTGAGAAATAAAACTGGTGGCCTTTAGCGTATCAATATAATCGCGGGTATCTCCGGGATTGCTTAATTGAATGTTTATGGGTTCAAAAACACCTACCGGTCTTTGTGCCAGCGTGTAAAAATGAACCATCAGTAAAAATGCTATCAGTGGAATACGCTGCATAAAAAATGTTTGCGCAAAAGTAATTGAATTCGAAAGACGGATCAATTTGCCACGGATTTGTGGGCCTGTTTTATTTAGGTTTGCAGAAACCATTTATTACAGTCATCAGTTTTTTCTTCCGGTTTCAAAACAAATCAATCAGCAGGAATCCGATTTCAAAAATATGAACGCATTATTTCTAATGAAAGAATATCTGCATTACCTGCTGAAAGCAAGAGGAGTCGGGAATATGCATTCGCCGTTTGTATATGATTTCATGGTACGGGTGTTGAATGACAAACGTCATTTCTATGCTTATGATGAAATTGAAACTTTACGCAACCGGTTGCTCTTACAAAAGGAGGAAATTGACATTACCGATTATGGAACCGGCGCCACTGCAACAACTACTTCACAACGCACGATCAGTTACCTTTTAAAAACTTCAGCTAAGCCACCTCGCCAGGCACAGCTACTTTTTCGGATAGCCGTATTTTATCAATGCCGGCAAATATTGGAGTTGGGAACTTCGCTTGGGTTTTCTGCCATGTATCTGGCGGCTTCAGGTGCAAATACAAAAGTGATCACCCTGGAAGGTGCTCCGGCATTGGCTGAAAGGGCCAGAAAAAATTTCGAAGCACCCGGAATGAAAAACATTGAAGTGATGGCAGGACCATTTGAGAAAACATTGCCGCTTGCGCTTCAACAAACCCAAAAAGTTGATTTAATTTTTTTTGATGGTAATCACCGAAAGGAACCGACATTGAATTATTTCAGGCAGGCACTTGATTATACAAATGATGATTCCATTTTTATTTTCGACGACATTCACTGGTCACCTGAAATGAAAGCTGCCTGGATTTCCATCAAAGCACATCCGCAGGTAACTCTTACCATTGACCTTTTCTTTTTTGGAATTGTTTTCTTCAGAAAACAATTGTCGAAGCAGAATTTTGTGCTCAGATTTTAGTATCCAATAGTATATCATTATTTGCCCGGCGAATTTTCCACAACCAGCATCTAAACCATATCTGGGACAACCTTTGCGGATAATGTCGCCCTTACAGGGCTTCGTTTAAATTTATTCTTTTGGGGCTACCATAATTTCGCCCCTACGGGGCTTTAAAAATTCAAATCCTCCACAGAGGTGAAATCATTGCAGCAATATTTCTTGCAGGAATCAAATCAACTCTGTAAAAGTGAAATTGAAATAGCGATAGTTTCTGCAAACACCAAAGTCTTTAATGGGCGGAATTATTTTTTTAGGCAACAATTTTTTGTCGGACAACAATGAAATTATATACTGAGAACCCAAACTAATTTCAGCTTCGCTGCAACAATTAAACAATCAAACAATTAAACCATTTAGCCCTTTATCAAAAATCGCAAACGCAATTTACAGTTCCCACCATTCAATCCTTCATAAACAACTTTCTCAGTTCAGCGGCATCTTCCACTTTCATTTTTCCACCAAGTATTAATCGCACCTGCCTGCGGCTGATGGCACCTTCATACAGACGTATTTCTGCTTCTGTTTCCGGATGAATTTCAGCTACAGGAATCGGCTGACCGGCTTCATTCAGAGCAACAAAAGTGTAATAGGCTTCATTGCATTTGATCCTGGTATTCTTCGGAATATTCTCTGCCCACACTTCAATAAATACTTCCATAGAGGTTCTAAAAGTACGGGTGACTTTAGCGATGATGGTAACAAAGCTTCCCAGCTCGATTCTGTTCTTGAAAGAAACACCATCCACCGAAACGGTTACTACAATGGCGCGGCTGTGTTTGGTTGCACTAATGGCTGAACATTCATCCATCCAGTACATTAATTTTCCTCCATGTAAGTTGCCCAATGGATTGGTATCATTCGGTTGCACCACCTGCGTCATGATGGTTTCTGTTTGGAAGGGACGCTTTAGTTCGCTCATAAGAACCGGAATTTGTTGAATGCTGTTTAATAAATTGAAAGCTATACCACCGCGCTGTTGATAGAAATCTGCTTGCTGATTCGGCGAACCATTCCACTAATTACGTGAGGGGGGCCACAGTCAACAAAATCATTGGCGCCATCCATCATCATGTTTTGAATGGTTGTAGTCCACCGAAGAGATTTTATCTGCTGAAGAGTAAGATATTCCCTGATTTCATCGGTGTTGATGGTTGCTGTTCCCGTAACATTCGGATAAATTGGACACTTCGGTTCATTGAATTTAATCGTTGCTAATTTCTTTTCGAGGTAATCTACAACAGGCTGCATCAGTGGTGAATGAACTGCTCCTCCCACCTGCAACGGTACAAAACGTCTTGCACCTTCTTTGGTGAGTGCTTTGCAGGCTGCCGCAACTCCTTCCGTTGTGCCTGCTATCACCAGTTGTCCGGGACAGTTATAATTGGCAGGCACCACCATCTCCTCTATAGAATCACAAACCCTTTCAACAATTGCATCATCCAGTCCCAACACGGCTACCATGGCTGCAGGCACTTTATTAAATGCTTTCTCCATTTCCACCGACCGTTCATTCATCAGCATCAATCCGTCTTCAAAGGAGAGACAACCGTTGGCCACTAATGCTGTAGTTTCTCCCAGGCTGTGACCGGCTACCATGGAAGGTCGAAAATCATTGCCTTCTTTCAAGGCACTGATTAACGATACAAGATAAATGGCATTCTGCACCACTTGTGTTTCAAATAATTTTTCTTCAGGGCCATTAAACATGATGTCAGTAATCCGGTAACCGAGCAAGTCATTCGCCGCTTCAAAATAATCCCGCGCAAGCGGAGAACTTTCATAGAGCGATTTCCCCATTCCTACGTATTGAAATCCCTGACCCGGGAATAAATATGCTCTGTTCATCTCTTACTTTTACTTTGCTTTTTTCTTGTTTTCTTATTTGAAGAAGAATAAAAAAATACGGTTTTGTCAGATTGCAGCTGTTATCGCATCTTTGTTAATTTTCTTTACCAAACCCTGCAAAACATTACCAGGTCCGCATTCAATAAAAGCTGTTGCGCCATCGGCAATCATGGCTTGAACAGACTGTGACCAACGTACCGGTGCCGTTAACTGCGCAATCAGGTTCTTCCTGATTTCATCCGCATCCATCACGGCATTTGCGGTTACATTCTGGTACACCGGGCAAACAGGTGTTGAGAAGCTGGTATTTAACAGTGCAGCTTCCAGTTCCTGGCGCGCGGGTTCCATTAATGGCGAGTGAAAAGCACCGCCGACAGATAATACCAAGGCCCGTTTTGCTCCTGCCGCTTTCATTTTTTCGCAGGCAATATTTATTCCTTCAATAGAACCACTGATCACCAGTTGGCCGGGACAATTGTAATTGGCCGGCACCACCACTTCTTCAATAGAGGCACATATTTCTTCTACCACATTATCAGCCAAACCTAAAATCGCGGCCATGGTAGAGGGTTGAAGTTCACAAGCCTTTTGCATAGCTAAGGCTCTTTTAAATACCAGTTGCAATCCATCTTCAAATGACAATGCCTTATTCGCTACCAAAGCAGAAAATTCACCTAAGGAATGTCCAGCCACCATTTCCGGCATAAAACTATCACCGGCCACCATCGACTTGATAACAGAATGAATAAAGATAGCAGGTTGTGTAACCTTGGTTTGCCTTAAATCATCATCAGTGCCGTTAAACATTATATCTGTGATCCGGTAGGCCAGTATTTCGTTGGCTTTTTCAAAATATTCCTTCGCAATTGTATTGGATTCATACAAATCTCTACCCATGCCTGCAAACTGCGAACCCTGACCTGGAAAAATGTATGCTTTCATACTGGAAGATTTGATGCTGGCTGATAAATCGGGCGCAAATATAATAAGAAAAGGGAGGGAAAAGGCTGGATTTCCAGTAGCACCTCAGTAAGATAAATTCTAAAAAAATTACGACGGAAGGAAGGAAATGAACGGAGAATAATAAATCAGTTTACCTGATATTACTGCATCAGATCAGCAGAGATCAGTCTGAGAATTTTGAACGTGTTCGCTCGTGGAAATTGCCACGGGGGTACAGCACTTCACGGAGAATAATAAGTCGATTATTTTTTCAGTGTCCGCCTTGAAATAATTGCAAAAGAAGCTGACTACATCTTCGAGACATATTTTACAACACTGAATGCTGACTATTAATGCATCAGATCAGCGGAGATCAGCCTGATAAATTCTGAACGGGTTCTTTCCTGCGCAAACTCACCGGTAAAGGCCGAGGTGGTGGCTACTGAATTTTGCTTTTGAACACCACGCATCATCATACAAAGGTGCTTTGCTTCTATCACTACCGCCACACCAATTGGATTGAGGGTGTTTTGAATACAATTAAGGATTTCATGGGTAAGGCGTTCCTGCACCTGCAAGCGCCGGGAGAATGCGTCCACAATGCGACCCAGCTTGCTAAGACCTACGATGTAACCATTCGGTATATAAGCAATGTGAGCCCTGCCAAAGAAAGGAAGTAAATGGTGCTCACACATCGAATACATCTCAATGTCTTTTACAATCACCATCTCGCTGTATTGTTCTTTAAACATCGCCGATTTCAAAATAGCTTCCGGGTCCAGTTGGTATCCATGTGTCAGGAACTGCATGGCTTTAGCGGCTCGCATAGGGGTTTTTTCAAGACCTTCACGAGTTGCATTTTCACCTAGTGTAGTGATGATATCGCGATAGTACTCAGTCAGCGAATGAGTGGTATCCTCTTTGTAAATTTCCAATTTTGAATAACGTTTTTGTAAATCGGTCTTGCTCTTTTTCTTTGACTGAGCTTTAACAATTTGCGTCATGAATAAAGGTAGGTTGAATTGTTGAAAATCAATCATTCAATAACCATCAACATCTTCAAAAGTTCAATCTCCGTAGTATTCAGCAAAAATATTTTCTGTTTCATACAACCGCACACAATGAAGTTTACACCCGGAAATATGTGGTTCCAGCTCCATCCAGATTGCCCTTGCAAGATTTTCGGTACTCGGAATGATGCCTTTCAAAAAGCCAATTTCCAGGCTCAGGTTCTTATGGTCGAGCTTATCCACCACGGTTTCCCTGATAGTTGCACTCAGTTCTTTCGCATTAATAATCAGACCGGTTTCAGGATCAGGTTCTCCTTTCACGGTAACGAATAAGTCGTAATTGTGCCCATGAAAATATTTGTTGGAGCACTTACCGAATACCGCTTCATTTCTTTCATCGCTCCAGTTTGGATTAAATAGCCGATGGGCTGCGTTAAAATGTTCTTTCCTGGTAAGGTACAACATGGTGATTTATCATTTTCTGCAAAGATAGTTGTGTAACAGACGTTTTTATACATCAAAACAGGACATCGGCAGACCATAATATATTTATTAAATATATTCTCTATGCTAAATAATTAAATGCGCGGCTTCTTTGGCCGCCGTATTTCAGGTGCTCCTCAATTAAGAAAACGTGATTGAGTACATAGCATCCCATTCTTCATGGGAAGTACAAACTGTGCGTTTAATTCTACTTTTAACACATGAAGATCCTGATAGTAGCTGCTACAAGAATAGAAGTGGAACCACTCGAACAATGCCTCCTTCAATGGGATGAACAAGGCTTGCTGAAACAACATGCCATTGAGTTGATGATCACGGGTGCAGGAAGCGTATTCACAGCTTTTAAGCTTGGTAAAATGCTACCATTGGATAACTGGGATCTCGCTATTAATCTTGGCATCTGCGGAAGCTTCAACAGAAATTTTCCCATTGGTACAGTTGTAAATATTACTACCGACACTTTTGGAGACTTCGGTGCAACGGATGACCATACATATTTAAATGCGTTTGAGATTGGATTGGCGGATGGAAATGCATTTCCATTCTCAAATGGATTGATTTCGAATACTATCGATCCAAAATACAAGGTGATTCAATCACTTCCAACAGCGCGTGGAATTACCATGAATACCGTATCCGGAAATGAAAACAGCATCAGGCGACTCATCGAAAAATTTCCCGCTGATGTTGAAAGCATGGAAGGCGCTTCTTTCCTGTATTGTTGTTTGAAAGAAAGTATTCCTTGTGTTCAGTTGAGAGCTGTTTCAAATTATGTTCAGAAGCGCGACAAGTCTAGCTGGAATATTCCACTTGCCATCAAAAATCTCAATCATACTGCCACCAGTTTAATAATGGAAATGATTGACATTGATAATTCTCAATTCCTAATTCTTAATTCTTAATTCCGCATCAGGTAATAAAAATAAACCATCATCAGAATTCCCATCAGCATCACTATTTTAATCACGCTGCTCACCAGTGAAAATTGCTTTTGCGCATCCGCTTTGTAAAGCAGATATATTGCTATTCCCAAGGGAATCTCCAGCATCGTAAAAAGATTTAGAACAGAAATATAATCACCTCCGTTTGCCTGCCTTACCTGGAGATATATGAGAAATGCTACCATAAGTGCGCTGATGGCATACACCAACCATTTAGTCTTCTGAACACCAACGACTACCGGTAGTGTTTTGCAACCATAGAGTTCATCTCCTTTCACATCTTCCATATCTTTAACGAGTTCTCTTACAAGGGAGATTAGGAAGGCGAACAGGAAATAAAAAAACACAAGGATAAATATGGTGTACGCGGCTGCATTTACAGCAATTGTATCTGGCTTAAATAAGTGTTGTTCATACAAGGCTACAATCAAAATTACAAGTGCAGTTAGAAAGGAGATTATAATATTGCCAATCAGCAATTGTCTTTTATAACCTGTAGAATAAAACCATAACAATCCGGATACGATCGGGTGAATAAAACCTAAGCGTATATTTCCGGCTTTCCACGCAACATAAAAACCAAGCAACACCCCTGCACCAGTCAGGGCCTGGTGCAACAACATTGCAGAGCGTCTTTTGATTGTCCGGTCGATAAAAATGCGTCGCGGCTTGTTGATGGCATCTATCTTCACATCAAAATAATCGTTGATAACGTATCCACCTGCTGCAATTAAAACAGTGGATAACACCAGTAAACTAAAATTAAACACATCAAGCGTAGGTACTACGCCGGCTTGTCCAAGAATGGGCTTGATAATAGTATATTGAACCAGGCATTGCGTGAGCGCAATGTAGAGCAGGTTAACGTACCGGATGAGTCTCAGGAAAGAGATGATTCCTTTCATTCAGAAAATAGATTGCGGCAAATGTATTGAAGTCCGGTAGGATTTGATGACGAAAAATGAATACTAATTAAAAGTACACAGTAAAAATTCTACTGCCACTTACCCTGAAGCTTCATCACTTTCTCCATTACATCTCTTACGCAACCTTTGCCGCCGGCAATTGGTGATATATACTTTACTACAGATTGCACTTCTGTAACTGCATCCAGCGGACAACAGGGAATACCACACAATTGCATTACGTCAAGGTCGGGTATATCATCGCCGATATAAATTGTTTTTGAAAGATCCATCTTCAGTGCAGCGGCAAGCTGCAAAAGCGCTTTGGGCTTATCTTCCACACCGGCCATCACATAGAGAATACCTAACCTGTTCAGCCTCCGAACAACCCCTTCTGATTTACCACCGGAAATAACCGCCACTGTATAACCTTTCTTAACAGCCAACTGCAAGGCATAACCGTCGCGAATATTCATGGAACGAAGTTCATCACCGTTGTTAGTTACCAGTAAAGATCCATCTGTCAGCACACCATCAATATCCAATACAAAAGCATTTGCCTCCTTAAAAAGGTCGAAATAGTGTGGGATTGTTGTTTTCTTTTTGGCCATTGAGAGAAGTAAGAATTAATGTGCCGATGATTTAATGTGTCGATGAGCAGGAAGTAATGACCCATTGACTGATGACTATTGACTATTTGACAAATTGCCCAATGACCAATTTGCTAACGACTCAGGACTAACGACTAACGACTTTTTCTCACTTCCCCTGATTATCCCGCCATTCATACACCCACGCCGATTGAATCATTTCCAAATGGCTTTCATTACTTTCTTCACGCTTGCCTGAAAAGCCCGGAATACTCAGTACCCATTCAATTAATTCCGTAAAACGCAAACGGTAGATTTTCGATTCATTAAAATCATCGCCGAATTTTTCATACAGCTTTTGAGCAATGTCTTCGTGGTCATTCCAATGTATTGGTGGTTCGTGCATTTTAATGCTGTTTTATAGTTTGATGGGTATTGGGGAAAGAGGGCTATATGGTTACATACATGGTTAAATGGTTAAATTGCTAAATGGTTAAATTGTTGTTTTACTCCTTTCACCTTCGTGTCAACAATTGAGCAATTTGACAATTAATTCAATTCTTAATTTAAGAAATCACCAAGTGATTGAATTCCAGTTCGTCTTCAGCTTACACTTCGTGTCAACAATTAAACACAATTAAACAATTATCTAACCCATCCTATTCTCCCAAAATTCCCGACTGATCCGGCACCACCACTCTTATCTCTCCTTCTCCTTCATTCAACAAACACTGACAGGAAAGTCTGGAACTCAGCTTTGGGTTGCGTGCACGGTCAATAAAATCTTCTTCTTTATCGGTCATCTCATCTACAAAATCAGCTCCTTGTTCCAAATAAATCTGACAGGTACTGCAGGCACACACGCCGCCACAATTATGATGCAGATGAATATCATTTTTTAAGGCAACCTCCAACAATGTGTCTCCTTCCGGCGACGTTACCGTCAATGGTGCAATCTCCTTCTCCTCAAATGTGAAATGAATGGTGTACATCTTGCTTTGGTTATGCTGATAAACGTGCAAAGATACTATTAGCGCGTTAACATATTTTGCAAGAATAACAGAAGCTGTTTTGAAATGATCTTGAAATTCTAACATATCTCCTCAACCATTCGACCACTTGTCCTGAGCAGGTAGAAGGAGGCTATGAATTGAAAAAAATCAACCTCAGCTTAGAATCTGTTTTGAAATCAATTAATTTTTTTACAATGCTCTTTGGCCTTGGCTTTGCCAGAAGCGCACCCTGAGCGCAGCCGAAGGGTAAGTGATGTAACAATTATATTGACTGATTTCAAAACAACTTCTTAGAAGCCGTGAAACATAATTCAGTTTTTAATAGATCTGTTGAGTACCTGATTTTGAAGAACAATCAATTCTGCAGATTACCAATATCAGATTTAACAGGTTCCCATCGCTGTATATCATCCGTGAGAATTTTATAAATCTCTGCAAACCTTCCGTCATTTCTCAGAAATTCTAAATGCTTTTGTATAGTAATCTCATCATGACGGATGGCAGGACCTGTTTGTACGTTCGGCGGATCATGATTTTGAATTTTGCGCACCGTTTCATTGATGAGTGGCTTGAAGATTTCGAACGATAATCCACTTTGTTCGAGTAATACCTGAGAGATAGTAAAGAGATGGTTCGTAAAATTATTGGCAAACACTGCTGCAACGTGAATGGCGAAACGTTGTTCATCATTTACTTCAATGATTTTACTCGTTAACGTTCCTCCAAGTTCCCTCAATACCAACAAGGTCTTTTCATTCGCAGCATCCACACAAATCGGAATTACTGAAAAATCTACCGACACATTTCTCGACATGGTTTGCAATGGATAGAAAATCCCATAATTCTTGCTTACCGTTTTCAACACACTGCCGGGTACACTTCCTGAAGTATGTGCAATTACCTGACCGTTCAATTTTAGTTGTTCGGCAACTTCCTTAATTGCATCATCTTTAACCGTTACGAGATATATATCCGCATCCTGCGAAATATCATCGTATGAATCGGTACAGGGAATATCCATCAGGTTGCCAATCCATTTTGCGGAAGGTAAATGCCTGCTGAATACCTGCACGATCTCGTGCCCGCTGTTGTGAAGATGCCAGGCCATCTGGTAGCCCACATTACCCGAACCAATGATTACGATTTTGTATGCCGTCATTGCACTAATTTTTAAGGGCGCTAAATTATCAATATTACGTTGCCGGTTCCATTTAAGGACTGCTGATTACTTCCCTTTTTGATTTAAATTTCTTTTGCCAGATACGAACCAGGCTGATTAAAAATCCAAGGATAGTGACCACTATACCTAACCACAATAAGTTGATGTAAGGGAATACAATAGCGGTCATCACAATAAAATCAGGTTGCACTTCTTCTTCTGCAATCTGCAGATCCACTTTATTTTCTTCCGGAATAATTTTATTCAACCTGAAAGTCAATCCCATTTCCGGCAATTCATCATCAATTAATGTTGCCCTTTCACCGCGTATATAAAACAATGGTTTCGCCGTAAAACTTTGTCCATCCAGTTTTTTCACCACTAAATTGGCAGATACTGCAAGGTCACCTTCAGCAATCACCACCTTTTTTGAATTGATGACGCGTTCAATAGATTCCAGAACCACATAACTGTTATTGGTGAATACTGTATCACCTTTTGAAATCAGGTGTGATTTGAATTCTTTGTCTACTCTTTCATTTTGCTTGGACTTATCAGGAACCGATGTTACATGTGTATACAAATCGCGGTTGAGATAATGTCGCGTATCAGGATTGGCAATCAGTCCCATCTTTGGATTAATCTGTGCATTGGGATACAAGGTGAATCGATCCGTCGATTTTCCGGTTGCAGAATCAAACACTTCATAATTTACTTTGTAATAAAAATTAGGCT
This sequence comes from Chitinophagaceae bacterium, assembly GCA_016717285.1. NCBI lineage: Bacteria > Pseudomonadati > Bacteroidota > Chitinophagia > Chitinophagales > Chitinophagaceae > Chitinophagaceae bacterium. The sequence continues at coordinate 554,171 of JADKFU010000005.1, read as the reverse complement.
GTGCGACAGAATCCCCAACATAGGTCACCATGTATTCTTTCATCTTCACCGGCACATTTTTATACAACAACATATTTGACCGCTGTGCATCCTCCGAAAATTCTTTTCCAAAATTTACGCCCATCGAATTATGAGAGATGGTTTCCTTCTTTGCGGAAGAAAAAAGTATTCCTAACAGCGTTAATGCAAATCCGAGGTGAGCCACTGCCGCACCTGATAATTTCCATTTTCCTGATAAGACAATAATGAAATAATACAAATTAGAGATGATACCAAAAATGGCAGCAAATAATAAAACGATATTCGATACCACATTAAATTGCCCTGCATAAGCAATAATGGCTGTTAATGGAATAGCTATCGAAACCATCACCAGCATTCTGCGGTAAAATTGTTTTGTATCCGCCTGCTTAAATTTCAGGTAGAGCGAACTGGCCGAAAACAAGGCAATAATTATTGCTGCCCAAATCTGTACTTTATTATAAAACGCAACGGCATCAGCAGGAACAGCGAGGTTGGCGCCAAACAATTTGTTCCACACCGGAAGTGACGTATTGAATGCAATATGAAGCGAAGACAACAGGAAGACCAGTGAGCCGATGAAAATCCAAAACTCCCGCGACAGTACATTTTCATCTTTTTTCACCGAAGGAATTTTATTCCAATACACTGCAAGCAATACAATAGCAGGAATAGAAAGACCGGCCATATAAAAAATCAATTGTCCGCTCATGCCTAAATCAGTGAATGCATGCACGGAAGTGTCACCCAAAATTCCGCTTCTCGTTAGAAAAGTGGAATACAAAACAAGTATGAATGTGAGAATGAAAAAGATATACGTTGTTCTGAGTGAACGCCCGGTTTTATTGAACACCAAAGCAGTATGAACGCCTGCAATTAATGTAAGCCAGGGAACAAGCGATGCATTTTCTACAGGATCCCAGGCCCAGTAACCGCCGAAGGTGAGTGATTCATAAGCCCATGCTCCACCCATCATAATGCCTGTTCCCAATACCGCTGCAGAAAACAAAGCCCAGGGCATTACCGGTTTAGTCCATGCAGTGAATTGGCGATTCATCAAACCCGACATGGCAAATGAAAATGGAATTAAGGTAGAAGCAAATCCCAAAAACAAAATGGGTGGATGAATAACCATCCAATAATTCTGCAACAAAGGATTCAATCCATTTCCGTCCTGGATGAAACTCAGGTAATCGGCACGTTGAAAAATCGGTGCATTCGTCATTTCATTACGAAGCAAAGCGAATGGTGTGCTGCCGATTTTATAGCCAAACACATACAGGCCGAGTAACATCGAACCTAAAAATCCCTGCACCACTGCAAACACGCTGAGTACACGGCTTTCAGATTCTTTAAGTGTAAAAATGAGAATGGTCCCAAGCACTGCATTCCAGAACATCCAAAGGAGAAAACTACCTTCCTGTCCTTCCCAAAAACACGACAACAGGTATTTCATGGGTAGCGCTTTGCTGGAATGTGACCAGGCATAATAGTATTCGAAAAAATGACTGTGAATGATGAGATACAGATTCACAATAATGGCGAGTACACCAATGCAATGAATGAAAAAGGCAATTCTGCCAGCCCATTTCCAGGATAACTTATGTTCTTCATTCTTAGAAAATGAAGCAATGAAAAAAGCTGCAGCAGCTACTAACGCAAAAATAAAAGCAGTGTAAACAGCAATCTGGCCGAGCTGACCGGGAAGTAAATGCTCTCCCTCAAAATTAATTCCCATCAGGTATTCGATTTGTATTCTGTTACTTCCAATTCGTCCACCTTATATTTTGATGGGCATTTCATTAATATGTGTGAGGCGTGAAATTCTGATCCATCCATTTTACCTGTGAGTACAATTTGTTCCGAACGGTCAAAATCCTGCGGTTTGGTTCCTTTAAAAACCACTTTGCACTGATCACCATTCTTATCCTGGAGAAAAAAACTAAAGTAGTTGGGATCTTTAATCGGATCATAAAACTGCGCCTGATCCTTTACCAGGGTGCCAACAATATGAAAATCCTTCTTGGTTTCTCCTTTGGCAGAAGAAAAGGTTTCGTACTGACTGTAGTCGCTGGCCATCGTCACAATAAACCCAATGGCAACGGCGATCAGTACAAGACCGGCAATGTGCATCTTTTTCATAGGTGGTGGTTTCGGCAAAATTACAACATTCCAAAGGATTCACTTGGTTGAAAATAAAAAGGCGGATGTATTGAAGCGTTGTAATCTGAAAATAAATAATGATTCGGTGGGTAAACGACTTTTCTTCAAAATAATTTGCATCCAAAGGCGCAAAGCAGGAAGATTTTCTTTACTCCCGGCTCGCCTTAGCGCGCAACTTCTTGTCAGCATTTTGGTACCGCTTTAATCCTTGTAAACAGTTCTCCTGTACTCACCTCACTTATATTATCTTTGAACCCTTGTAAATATCCTTGCAAAAATGAATAAAGAAGAAAAAATCGCTGCATTTGACCCGAGCAGCATGGCGGAAGGTGATCAATTATTTGGGTTGCCGTTTTCTGAATCAGAATCTGATATTGTTATTTTACCCGTGCCCTGGGAAGTTACAGTTTCCTATAGAGCGGGAACAGCGAAAGCACCGATTGCAATTCTTGAAGCATCGCGACAGGTTGATCTATATGATGCGGATGTGCAGGATGCCTGGAAATATGGTATTTACCTGAAAAAGGTAAATAAGAAGATTGCAAAATGGGGTAAAGAATTGCGTGCGAAGGCGGAGAATTATTTGTCTTTCTTGGAAGATGATGCGGATACTGCTCCGGATAAATCGCTGCTCAAAATGCTGGAAGAGATCAACGTTGGTGGCGCGGGTTTAAAAGACTGGGTGCAGGAAGAGATGCGCGACATTCTTCACAAAGGAAAGATGCCCGGATTGCTCGGTGGTGACCACAGCACGCCATTGGGATTTATACTGGCACTCGCGGAAGTATATCCTGAATTTGGCATGCTGCAGATTGATGCCCACTGTGATTTGAGAAATGCCTACGAAGGCTTTACGTATTCTCATGCGTCAATCATGTACAATGCATTAAAGATTCAGGAAGTAAAAAAGCTGGTACAGGTCGGTATTCGTGATTTTTGCCAGGAAGAAATAGAGGTAATAAAGGGCTCCAATGGTCGTATAAAAACTTTTTTTGATGCTGATTTGAAAAGAGCGATGTATGATGGTGATTCATGGAAAATGATCTGTGACAATATTGTAAATCACCTTCCGCAATTGGTTTATGTGAGTTTTGATATTGACGGACTGGATCCAAAACTGTGTCCAAATACAGGAACACCTGTTGCAGGAGGTTTGGAATTCGAACAGGCAGTTTACCTTATTCATAAAGTAGTCCGTTCCGGTAGAAAAATTATTGGATTTGATTTGAATGAAGTGGTGCCGGGCGAAACGGAATGGGATGCAAATGTTGGCGCACGGATGCTTTACAAGCTTTGTAACCTGATGGGACTGAGTCAACGGGTGTTTGCAGATAATGCGCAAAACGAACTTCCAACGAATGATGAATTGGTGATTAAGCAAAAACCATTAAAGGAAGATAACGCACAGCAAGAAGATTTTGGAGATTAAAAATATTTCTACAAAATCATGAACCATAACATTGAACGATGCACTTAGCAACTTCTATGAAATGGTCGATCAACTTTGTTATAACCGAAGCGATTAACTTTACCGCTACCTTTTAAACATGTCAAAACCAAAACGCGTCCCGAACCTTGTCTATTCCGATGGCAGTGGAATCATCAGTGATGATCCCAACCTGCTGATGTCGGGCCGTTCCGGTTTTGATGCTGTCGCTTTAACAGCTGATGATTTTATTGAATTACCTGAGGGAAGTGATCTTTTTGAATTGCCAGGTCGGAGGCCAATTGGATTTGATAAAAAAACCGGCGCACTCACACTTTGCGATAAGGGTGTAGCAGTTGCAGCACAGATGGCACCTGCGCATACGCAACTTTATCTTTCCAGCTATGTGAAAGAAAAAAAAGATTCCCCTACGCTTCCACTGTTTGCATATACTGCTGTCGGCTGGCTCGATGGAAAATATTATGTGCCTGCAGTACGGATTGATGCAGATATCCGCCAGGAACCAAAAGGTTTTGATCATAGCCAGGTAGAGTCAGGTGTAAAAGCACTGATCGAAAAATTTCCGGAGAACAGGTTGTTGCAGCACATTGGTTACAATTGCGCATTGACTTATTACTGTCCTGCTGCAAGAAATTTTTTCCTCAACAGGTATGAAGCTCCCATACCGACTTCACCTGCCTGTAATGCCAATTGCATCGGTTGCATTTCCTTTCAGCCGGAACTGGAAAGTATTCAAAGCACACAGGAACGGTTGACATTCAAACCGACTGCGCTTGAAATTTCACAGTACACGATTGATCATTTGGAAAATGCGCCGCGACCGATTGTAAGTTTCGGACAAGGTTGCGAAGGCGAACCTTTATTGATGTGGGAAACCATCCGTGATGCTATTCGTGCCATCAGGAAAAAGACACAGCGTGGAAGTATTAACATCAATACCAATGGCAGCATGCCGGAAGCGGTGGAGAAACTTTGCAAAGCAGGACTTAACAGCATACGTGTGAGCACCAACAGTGTGCGGAAAAATATTTATGAAGCGTATTATCTTCCGAATAACTACTCATTCGAAGCATTGGCTGAATCCATTAAAGTAGTGCGCAAATTCAATGGCTGGGCATCCATCAACTATTTTGTGTTTCCTGGAATGACAGATGAAAGAGAAGAATTTGAAGCGCTCCGCAGATTCATTCGGGACACTGACCTTAACATGATTCAATGGCGCAATTTCAACATCGATCCGGATTGGTATTTGGAACGAATCGGTGTAACGGATACCGGCGAAATTATAGGTGTGAAAAAAGTGATGGACCTCATCAAAGAAGAATTTCCGCATATCACCTTTGGATATTTCAATCCACCGATGGAAGTTATTAAAGAACGGATGAAAGTGCTTTCATTGTGAAATGCATCTATTAATTCCTTTTTCTTTTGTCCCCTCAATGGGACGCCTTAAAGTGATGGAGTTATCGGATGACTGCATATGCAATTCAATCCGAAAATTATTGAAGTAAGGAAAAGTCACCCCGGGGCCACGGGGTGACTTTATCGCACCTTTCTCATCTGCCTCACTGCGTCTTGCACTTTTTTCACCGGCAACAGACACGTTTTATTTTCACAGACATAAATCATCGTTTCACCTTCCACATATTTATTTTCAAGCAATGGCAATGTGCTTTCATTCAAATCTCCAGTCAGCATTTTATCCGGTAAATAATAATTCCCGAACTCAGCTCTCCGATTATTTGCATCTTTCCCTATAACAGCCACTTCATAAAAAGGCGCGGCATAATTCATCAACAACATGCACCAGTTTGAATAACTGCTTCCCCATTTCACTACGTTGCGTTGCATGGTATGCATCATCTGTTCAGCAATCTGCAAGTATTTTTCATCATCAAAATAATGTCCTATCAGGAAAAGCTTATTAGCCATCACAGAATTGGATGCCGGAATCACATTGTCCTGCAATTCCATTTTTCGCGCAATCAGAGAAACATCCAGGTCAGAAGTAAAATAAAATAGTCCGGTGGCACTTTCCTGATCATGAAAATGCGTGATGGCATAATCAGTTAATTGCTTTGCACGATCCAGCCATTGCCGGTTGAAGGTTGCCTGGTAGAGTACAATACAAGCGTCAATCACAAAACCATAATCTTCCAGAAAACCATTGATAGAAGAAGTACCGTTTTTATAACTGTGGTTCAATCCACCGTCCGTACGAACTTGTTTACTGAAAATGAATTGTGCATTTTTTAAAGCAGCTTCTAAAAATTTTGGTTCATCAAAAGTGACATATGCATCTACATAACCACGTATCATCATCGCATTCCAGGAAGTGAGCGTTTTATCATCCAGTCCGGGATGAATCCGTTGCTCACGTACAGCCAGCACTTTTTGCTTCATCACTTCCATTTTATGCTGAAGCGTTTCTACGCTCAGGTTATTTGCCTTTGCAATTTCAGTGTCGGTTTTCTTACGAAGCAATATATATTGATCTTCCTCCCATACACCAATTTCATTCACATTAAAATAATCAGCAAACAGTGTAAAATCATTTTTCAAAATAGTTTCCAATTCCTCTTTCGACCACACATAATATTTTCCTTCCACTCCTTCTGAATCCGCATCCAGCGCTGAATAGAAAGCACCTTCATCGTTTGTCATTTCCCGGCTGATCCATTCCAGTGTTTCATGCACAACAGCTTTATACAATGGATTTTTATTTTCCTGGTAAGCTTCGCAATAAAGTGAAACCAGTTGCGCATTGTCGTACAACATTTTTTCGAAGTGCGGCACTTTCCACAATGAATCAACCGAATACCTTGCAAAGCCGCCACCTATTTGATCATAAATGCCGCCATAGGCCATCTTCATCAATGTGAGATCAACCTGCCTTTTAATTTCTTCATCTCCGGTTGCAACTGCATATCGCAACAGGAAACGATAGTTGTTGGGAAGTGGAAATTTGGGAGCATGTGAAGGACCTCCTTCCATGCTGTCAAAATAATTTTTCCAGCTAGTAATAGTTTCATCAAGCGTGCTGAATTTAAATTCAACAGCGCCAGGATTTAATTTCACCAAATCACTTTGCTGAATTCCTTCCGTCAGCTTTTCAGCATATTCATTTGCCTTATCAGGATTGGTTTTGTAAAGATCCGCCAGGTTAAGCAATACATTTTGCCATTGCTTTTTCTGAAAATAAGTGCCGCCGTAAATCGGTCGACCATCGGGCAATACAAAACAGTTGAGCGGCCAGCCGCCGCTTCCCGTCATCAGTTGAACAGCATTCATATATACCTGGTCAATGTCAGGCCGTTCTTCACGATCCACTTTAATGCATATGAAATTTTCATTCATGATGCGCGCGGTAGCTGTGTCTTCAAATGATTCATGCTCCATCACATGGCACCAGTGGCATGCTGAATAACCAATGCTGATGATCATTAATTTATTTTCCGCTTTCGCCTTTTGCAAAGCTTCTTCGCTCCATGGATACCAATTCACCGGATTGTGTGCATGCTGCAGCAGGTATGGACTTGTTTCATGAATGAGGTGATTGGTGTATGCGAAGTTTGAATCGTGATCTGGCTGCATGTTGTTTGAAAGGTCTGACTGGTTTGAAAGGTTTGTACGCTGTTGACAGGCTGTGATTATGAAACTTAAATACAACAGGCAAAATAGATTTGTTTTCATCTTGCTGATCAATCATGCACTTCTTTATGCAAAGGTGAATAAGAAAAAGTAAACGGCAGTAATAAAGCGTTTAACCACTCTTCTCTAATGCAATGGTCTTTTCTTCACCATTCCGCCACGTGTATCGCTGATAGCCTGTTGAATGATGAATGCATGCCTGTCAATTTTCTCCACTTCATTTTTAAGCTTCTGCACTTCAAGTCGGGTGATCACGGTGAAAATAATATCAAGATGAAGATCATTGTGTTCATGACTCCCAAAACCTCTTTTACCATTGTAAATGGTTACGCCACGTCCGAGTTTCTGAATAATCACCTCTCTTATTGAATTGCTATGCTCCGAAATAATGGTGATACCGGTATATTCTTCGATACCGGTAATGATAAAGTCTACCGTTCTTCCCGCAGCTAAATAAGTAAGCATGGCATACATCGCGGTTTCAATATCAATCAGCAATGCTGAAGTGCTGAAAATGATAATGTTGAATATCATAATCACATCACCTACTGAAAGTGTTGACTTTTTACTGATGTAGATCGCGAGCACTTCCGTTCCGTCAATCACAGCACCTCCACGGATACACATTCCGATTCCTGCACCCAAAAAGAATCCTCCAAACACGGCGACCAGCAATGGATCAGTAGTAACTTCAGGAAAAGAGATAAAGGCCAACACCAATGAAAGTCCGGCAATAGCGACCATGGTTTTTAAAGCAAAAAAAAGTGATACCTGCTGATAGCCAAGCAAAATGAAGGGGATATTAATAATGAAAATTAACAATGGTAACTGCATCCCTGATAAACGGTTAATAAGCAAAGAGATACCGGTAACACCACCATCCAAAAAGCCGGAAGGCAATAGAAAGCCCTTTAAGCCCAATGCAGCAGACAAGACTCCAATTGCTATAAATGCGGTTTGACCAATAGTTTGCCAGAGTATGATTCTGTTCAGTAGCAGGTTTCGGGTTTCTGAATTTTTCATGCAATATTCATTTACGATTTAACTAACAGGGAATATTGCAAGAATATGCATAACGTGGCAAATCGTGGAATAAAATTATTTTTGCAGCCTTGTTTTAGTGAATGGTGAATGGTGAATGGTGAATGGTGAATGGTGAATGGTGAATGGTGAATGGTGAATGCAATGACTAAATGACTAATGACCAATATACCAATGCCTGATTTTCGGTCCCGTAGTTCAATGGATAGAACGGAAGTTTCCTAAACTTTAAATGCAGGTTCGATTCCTGCCGGGATCACACAATTAGTCTTTAATGTCTGGTAAATCAATGATTTACGAGGCATTTTGATTTATAGGGTAAACATTGTCAACTAAGGAACCATCTCGTTAATCCGGATTTGTAATCACAAGTGTTTGAAACATCATAAAAGCCTTATCCAATATATATCGTAGCTCTTTTCACAGGAACTTATTTTGAAGTAAGTGTTCCGTTCTGATTATGACGCTGATTTTTTTGCAGAGTGAAAAACATTTAAAGAACAATTCATGTTTAATTTAACCTTCAATTTTATTCGCTGAAAGGATCATTGTAATCCATGCCAGTAAGGGCTTTCAAAGGTTTCGAACACCTATGATTTGTAATCACAGGTGATCGAAACCTTACTAGCTTTCAGCTTCGCTGAATAATTCAAAGAAATTCAAGTTTGAAATTTACACGGACGACGGCCATGAGAGGGGAACAAAAGCAATGTCACACTGAGCGCAAACTATTTTATATCGAGTTCTTTGAGAATGACACTTTTAACACATCTTCAAAATTAATTGATCAAACCAAATGTCATTAGCAATGCATCGTCCAATCAAAGCATCGTCCAATCAAAGCGTCATCCCGAATTTATTTCGGGATCTCCAATAAGTAGAAACGATGTCACTATGCATCTAAAAACTGCAACTCAAAAAAAACAATCCAGGCCTTTGGATACGAAGTTCAAATTGGATGGGATGCCGAAATAAATTCGGCATGACAGCCCCGTGGCGAGAAACGCTCTATCAACCCTTCATCAAGAATCAACCATCGTCCAATCGTCGCCTCATCACGAGTGCAAACTATTTTGCAAATCGATTTCTTTCAAACTCCCTCTTTTTTCACATCCAGAAAATCAAATGATTAAACTATGTGTCATTAGCAGCACTTCGACTACGCTCAGTATAAACTCAGTCGAAGTGAGACATTGCTTTCGTGGTCAGTTCTTCAGAAAAAATACCATGCTTCGACTCCGCTCAGCAAGACATTTTTTACTACTCTCGTCACACAATGTTTCGAACACTTATAATTTGTAATCACAAGTGTTTGAAACATCATAAAAGCCTTATCCAATATACATCGTAGCTCTTTTCACAGGAACTTATTTTGAAGTAAGTGTTCCGTTCTGATTATGACGCTGATTATTTTGCAGAGTGAAAAACATTTAAAGAACAATTCATGTTTAATTTAACCTTCAATTTTATTCGTTGAAAGGATCATTGTAATCCATGCCAGTAAAGGGTTTCAAAGGTTTAGAACACCTATGATTACAAATCCGGACTAACAACGGATCAGGAAGGTTTATAAAGTAGTTTAGCAGCATGCCACTTCACCATAAAATGGAAATGAAATTACTCACCCAAAGAGATCCACGGGTATTAATTAAAAAGTTCAGAATTACTCTGTGATAATAATTTTTGTTGATGCTGTTTCATTGCCTGAAGCAACCGTCAAAATATAGATTCCCGGCGAGAGTCCTGAAACATCCGCTTCTTCAGTATATGCTCCTTTTGGAATATGACTCAGGTGTTTTGACTTTACTATCAGTCCAATCTGATTAGTGATGGTCCAATCAATTTCATGTTCCGGAAGGGTAGTCAAAAAATGCAACTGTCCTTCCACAGGGTTGGGAATTACTTTCAATGGAAGCAAACCGACGGATATTGATTCTGAGTCAGAGGTATAAAAACTGCTATCCAAAATAATATCTTCATCACCGGGCTGGTAATCAATTACCCAAAAACGTGCAGACATCATTTCAGCGGTGGTTGCTTCGCCGGCAGAGATATTCTGAGGAGGGTTAAAAGGGTTATTCGGATTATTGATCGTATTGTCAAAAACAGCTTCTCCAAAGATCTGTGCACCTGCAGGTATCTTAATTATTTTATTAAAGAAATAACACATCTGCCAGTTGAAATTCCAATTAGGTATGTAAATCAGATTCGTGGTGTCACCCGGAGCAGTCACCATAAATATCTTCCACGACTTACCTATCAGATGACAATGCGGTTGCAAAGCCAGCAATGATAAATCTGTTGTAAACACTTGCGACTGCTCATGAAATGCTTTTACCTGGTTGGCAGGTATATACAAGGGCCCATCAATTAGTGAAGGCAGATGCCAGTATAAATAACGGGGAACAGTAACTGTTCTCACATTAGTTGAATCAATAAACCTGAGGTTAACTTTTGTGCTGTCTGTTTTCCCAAGGCTGTTTGGCGCATAATGAAAAGCTAATACATAGTCTGTTCCTGCCGGCATTCTGAATCCCATATTCGGAGGCAGCGTCAGCAGATCACTTCCCGGAATCCATCCTCCTATTAATTCTGCTGCCTGACTGGATACACCGGCTCCATCACTTGGATAACCAGGACCCGGAGAGAGCGAATCCTGTGTAAAAGAAATATTCGTAGAGTCCTGGAACATCAGCAGGTGATGCACCATGGAAAAGTCGCCCGGAATGATTTCAATCTGATTTACAAATTTTGTTTCAGCATACCCGGAATGCACAACGAACGTACGGAAATCGTCAACTTCCTCAGTCACCTCATAAACCGGCATATGTACCGTATCATCAATTTGTTGCATCGAAGAAAATCCATTATAAACAGGCGGCTCAGGTGCCTGATTCAAGTCACCCGCAGGCATTCCACCATCCACCCAATTATTGATTGCAGTGAGTTCCGCTTCCGTCAAAACTTTTTCATCTCTGAAATGACTGTAATCCGGATCAGGTGGCCAGGGTGGCATTTTATGCGCATTCACATTAGTCTGAATGGAAAATCCATAGGTAACAGCGGCATCATACGTCATCAGGGAAAATGGAGCAATGGCTCCTTCGTGATGGCAAGAGGTGCAATTACCATAAATAATGGGAGCAATGTCAGTACTCCAAACAGGTGTTTGTGAAAATAGTAAACAGGGAAAAGAAACAATACTGAGGAGGAATGTAAATTTTTCTTTCACACAGCAAAAGTAATTAAATAAAGCAAAAAACATGAATCTGTCTTATCACAGGGAGTGCATTTTTAAGCGGAATTTTTAAGATAAATAATTCTTGACTGATAACACCTAAAAAATCACGAAGACATCGGAGGACGGATTCATACCTCCGTTAACTTAATGATATGCTTACGAGTTTGGGTGAATTCTCTTCATAAATTGGAACGGATGGACCATTTAAACACATTTTTTTATGATATAGCTTATTCCAATACGTAACCCTGCATGATACTGCTTCATATCTATTTCCTGATGCAAAAGAAAATACTTTACGAATGCATTTGCATGCAAATTGATATTATCGGTAGCTTGAAAATAAAACCCTCCCTGCGCCACTAATGCAAAATCAACATTCCTGAATAATTCGGCTTCAGATACTATTTCCTCGGTTCCATTGCTGTAATAAATTGTAGCGTGGTATTTTTTATTCATAAGAAAATCTGTTGCACATCCGGCGGAGAGGAATGGTGAAAATTTTCCGGTTGTAAATTTATATTCTGCTTCCAGCGGCAAACTTATAGCTATAGCTTCTTCGGTGTAAATAACATGTGAATCATTAAAACCTGTTCCGTTAAAGTCCTGGTAGAAATGCAATCCATCGAGTCGGTATTCGAGTTGTTTGTTTTCAATACCAGGAGAAAATTTAATCTTAAAACGATCATCAATGTAATATGCAGTAATGATGTTACCTGAAAAATTCCAGACACCGGTTATACTTTGTGTTACATCTTCCGGCAAACTGTTATTATCCTTCAGCACCGCATTATTTGCAAAGAGTCCAGCTTCAAAACCTATGGAAAATTTGCTTTTACATTGTACGCTTTCGAAAGATTGTGCTGTTGCTGATCTGTTAATTTGGAATACCATCAATGATAGGAAAAACCAGATTGCTATACGGTTCATACAGATAGATTTTAAAAGTTCAGTTATTTGAAAGATGAAATAAAGGTCTTGTAAACGAACGTGGGAACTTTCAAGTATATGAATTAAAAACAAAAGTGGCTGGTGCACAATTGAACTTCTTAGCAAATTATCGATATTCAAAACCGGACTGCTGAGTATTTGCTACGGTTCGTACTTTTGCAATTAATAAAACAATTCTACATTGCACGTATCCACCACTCAATTTATACCATCAACCACTCTTGCTTTCAAAAAAAATAATCTGCATCTGTCCAAATCCCTCAGTGGATACTTATTTAACGGTTAATGAATTGAATCCTGCTGTTTTAAACAGGACCTTCGATGAACAACATTATCCGGGTGGCAAAGGCATTCATGTGGCTATTGCTGCTACTGAACTGGGAGAACAAGCGGTGGTGCTTGGATGTTGGGGTGGCCCTACCGGGAAATGGCTGAAAGAAAAATGCGTGGAGCTTAATGTTGCCTGTTCAGGCCCTGAGGTGAATGGCTGGAATCGCATCAATACCACCTTACGGTCAGAAGGAGTATGGAATGATACAGAGCTGGTAGCGCAAGGTCCTCACATTACTGAAAATCAGTACCACATTTTATGCAAAGAATTTGAAGCCTTATTACCTGAAAGCGGTGCGGTAGTGATGAGTGGCTCCTGGCCGCAAGGTGCGCCTGCTGATGCGTATGGTCCCTTGATTGAACTCACTAAAAAATACAGAATACCTGTTTGGATTGACTGCAGTGGAGATTTATTGTTAAAGGCACTGTTGCACCGGCCGTTCGGCATTCACATTAACCAATCGGAATTGAATGCGGTGTTGCCTAAACATTTTGAAAATAAGCCTGCCGATTACTTTCTTCATTTCGTTCAACAGGTTGCACTTACAGCCGGAGCAGCAGGGTTGCAGCTTGCAACGAACAAAGAAAGCTTGCGTGCAAGCTGCTCCCTTGAAAAGATTTTTAGCGCAGTAGGCAGCGGCGATTGCCTGACCGCCGGCTTAGCGGTTGCGCATTTGCGTGACTACGACCTGAAATCGACAGCGAGATTTGCTGCGGCTTGCGGAAGCGCTAACTGTATCCGCGAAGAGCTGGGGTTGTTATATCGAAAAGATGTGGAAGCACTTCTTGAAAAAGTGGTAGTTAGTCCCATGTAGCATGAGCAATCATGTTTACTGCAAATCAATTTTTTAATGCTGAAATAAGGTTGATTCTTCTTCCGGGTGCTGTATCATGTATCCTGCCAGGCGCATTCTCTTTTACCTTAGCTATAGATTGTACTCTTTGCCAGCATCATTCGATCATATTGCTCCCTATTATGATACCGTGGCTTCCCTGGTGTTCGGTACAAAACTGACTACTGCGAAAAAACAGTTTCTGAACCACCTGCCTTCAAACGGAAACATTTTATTGATTGGTGAAGGCACGGGAACGATCTTAAATTATTTGCTGAAAATATATCCTGCACTGACTATCGATTATATGGAAGCTTCCGCAAAAATGCTGAAGCTGGCCCAAAATAAAGTGCACGGACAATTTCAAGAGCGCGTACATTTTATTCACGGAACGCATTTGCAGATTATGACAGAAAAAAAATACGATGCTGTGATCGTATTTTTCGTGATGGATTGCATGCCACAGCAGGATGCGTTGGAATTTGCGACTAAAATAACACAGTCGTTAAAAAATGATGGCTGCTTTTTATTTGCAGATTTTTTCCCGCCAGAAAACTGGTATCACCGCTTGTTGTTGTGGTTGATGTACCGGTTCTTTCGATTCACTGCAGGAATTGATGCCGTACAGTTACCTGAATACGATTTCATATTCAAGGAATTAAAATTAAAAGAACTGGGAAGAAAAAATTTTATGGATGGATTTATGCAATCGAGGGTATATAAAAAAACATCATGATACTGCTGAGTTTCCTGAAGTGTGCCGGAGTATTACCATTCTCTTTCAACAAACACACGATCCTTTCCATCAAATTCAGGTGCCTGAATGGAAAGCACTTTCATCGGAGTTGCTGAAGTGACTTTCAATGCATGAATAGTTTGCTTCGGAATGAAGATTAAATCACCGGGCTTCACTTCCATCGTCTTTTCACCCAACAACATTTTACCGGTTCCTTCCAAAACATATACCTGTTCAGAATGAATAGTATGCACATGGGGTTTTACTTCTTTCTTTATCCAGATCACAATACTTGTAACATTCGAGTCTGAATTT